>DAIDKM010000001.1:0-122609 GCA_027450045.1 Paludibacter sp.
ATAGCGCCAAATCATGTACGTTTGATGAATGAAGGGAAAATTAGTCCCGATTTTTTGAAACAACAAAATTTGATGCTTATTAGTGCTGAGAGTTGGAAATATCTTATCGAAACAAAGAATAATTGGTTGACAAATATACCTTCAACACTAATCATTGCGGACAAGGAATGACAATTCCCGGGTGTTTTGGAACCCTTAGACAATCAAAATTCTAAACCCTTCGAATACTTCGATAGGAAATTATACTTTTTACTGATGAATACACACAATGACTCCACACCCCGACCCATATAGCCCTGACCAGTTTTTGAAAAGTGCCAAGTGAGAGCCTCTGAAAATTTCAGGGGCTTTTTACTATCAATCTTCATAAAAACAGTAGTAAAAGTGGTATTGTCTATTGTAACACAGTAGTAAATATACTGCTTTTGTGGTGTCAAATGACACATTTTTGCCAATGAAAAAGTACAAAGTAAAAGAGGTTATTAAGCTCCTTGAAATGGAAGGGTGGATATTAATTGCCCAAAGAGGTAGCCATCGACAATTCAAACACCCCACTCTAAGGGGAAAAGTAACCGTGAACGGAAAACCCAACGAGATGTTGGATCAGTATTTGGAAACAGGCAGGATGGAGATAACCGTATTGTAAACAAAAATAATTTTTGGCTATGGGAAAAATAAAAGTATTGGTAAGTTGGTGTGATGGCAATTATGCCGTTGGTACGGGAGAAATCGGTGGGACTGTACTGGCTACCGGAAAAACCTATGAAGAAGCTAAAACGCAGTTTGAAGATGCTTTTACGTTTCATGTAGAGAGCTGTATAGCGGATGGCGACCAACTGCCTGAATGGATAGTAAACAAAGAATATGAATTTGAATATGAATTACAGGTGTCTGCCATTCTTAACTATTTTGACGGTATGCTGACAAGGGCAGCCATTGCCCGTGTAACCGGAATCAATCAACGACAGTTAGGGCACTATGCGACTGGAAAAAGTATACCACGCCCACTGCAGCGGGAAAAGATAATTAACGGGTTGCACCGTTTAGGAAAAGAGTTTTGCTCTGTGTCATAAAGTTTTCTTTTAGATGATAGAAAACAGAGTCTTGCACCTGACAGCGTGCAGGGCTTTTTTATTGACATTATTAGTGTTTTTTTGCAAAGTACACTTTTAGTACACCTTGCAAAAAAAACAAACCCCTCAAAATCGAATGATTAAGAGGGGTTTTGCAGTACCCAGAGCCGGGATCGAACCGGCATGGAAGTGAATCCACTGGTGTTTGAGACCAGCGCGTCTACCAATTCCGCCATCTGGGCTTTTGCGTGTGCAAAGGTAATTGATTTTTTGAGATGGACAAATAGAAACGGTCATTTTGTGCAGAAAAATCGCTGTTTACTGCGTTGCAGGGATCGATCAATGTCTGTGGTGTTAACTAAAAAACGCTGATTCGTTCAAAATCAGCGTTTTTTATTGGCTTACTTTCTTTATACTCTATTTGGCGGCAATGGTTTCAATTTCCACCAAAGCGCCTAAAGGAAGTCCTTTGACTGCAAAGGCGGAGCGTGCCGGAAAATCAGTGGTATAAAAGGTTTTGTAGATTGCATTGACTTCGGCGAAGTATTGCATATCGGCAAGATAAACCGTCGATTTTACTACATCGGAAACAGCATAGCCTGCTGCATCGAGAATGGCCTGAATGTTGCGAAGTACCTGGTGGGTCTGTTCAATGATGCCACCTTCCACGATTGTCCCTGTAGCCGGATTAATGGGTATCTGCCCTGACAGGTAGAGCGTGTTGTTGGCTTCCACTGCCTGACTGTAGGGGCCGATAGCAGCGGGTGCGTTCGGGGTTGAAATAATTCGTTTCATACGAAAGGGATTTATCCTGATTTGATGTCGTTTTATAAAGTCTGTTGTTTCTGTTTTCTTATCTTCGGTAACTTCTTACTTATTGACTTGAAATTTTGTTACCCCATTACTCAAGAAATCGACGATCTGATTGGCGGCGGCTAACCCTGCATTGATATTGGCTTCGGCAGTTTCGGCGCCCATCTTTTTAGCTGTGGAGAAATAGCGAGTGCCATATTTACTCACCATTTCTGCATGATTGTCAGGAAGAATGTCGGTGATATATTTCAAATCCGTACGTTCGTCGAGAGCTTTCATCAATTCAGTTTCGTGAATCACTTCCTTGCGTGCCGTGTTGACTAAACAGCCGCCTTTAGGCATTTTCGTCAGTAGGTTGTAATTGATGGATTGTTTGGTTTCGGGAGTAGCCGGTATGTGTAATGATACGTAGTGGCAAGTGCTGTAGAGTTCTTCGATGGAAGATGCTACATGAATACCTTCTTTCTCTATTTCGGCAGCAGGAACAAAAGGATCGAAAGCAGAGACTTCCATGCCGAAACTTTTGGCCAGGCGAGCGACTAATTTGCCCACATTACCATAGGCATGGATGCCGATTTTCTTTCCTTTCAATTCGGTGCCTGTACCGGGTTGAAAGCTGTTGCGTGCCATGAAAACCATCATTCCAAGAGCTAACTCGGCCACAGCATTGGAGTTTTGACCGGGAGTGTTCATAGCGACAATGCCCCGTGCAGAACATGCTTTCAGATCGAGATTGTCGTACCCTGCTCCTGCGCGAACAACAATCTTTAGTTTTTTAGCTGCATCGATCACTTCCTGTGTTACTTTGTCTGAACGAACAATCAACGCATCGACATCAGCCACTGCTTTATACAGTTCGTTCACGTCGGTGTATTTCTCCAATAAAGCCAATTCGTAACCGGCTTTATCTGCAATTTTTTTGATGCCGTCCGTTGCAGCTTTTGCAAACGGTTTTTCGGTTGCTACAAGAATTTTCATCTGTAAATAATTTATGGTTCGACGTCGAAAAACTCACATGACACCTTTTTTGCAGGTGGTTTTTGTGTAAAGGTCAGTTTATCGTGACAAGTATGCTACGTGATTTTGCTTCCTTGCTATCAACTGGTTTGACTTGAAGTTTTATGTAACAAGGAAGCAAAATACGAAGTAGAATTAGTGCGTTTTCTCAAATTCTTTCATTACGTCAACAAGCGCCTGAATGCTTTCTTTTGGCATCGCATTATACGTGGAAGCGCGGAATCCGCCGACGGAACGGTGACCTTTGATACCAACCATTCCTTTGGAAGCGGCAAATTTACCAAACTCATCTTCCAGTTCTTTGTATTCGTCGTTCATTACAAAGCAGATGTTCATTAAAGAACGATCTTCTACAGCGGCTGTTCCTTTGAAAAGTTTGTTGCGATCAATTTCGTCATACAGCAATGCTGCCTTTTCCTTGTTGATTTTTTCCAATGCAGAGATGCCTCCCAGTTCTTTCATCCACTTCAAGGTCTGTAGGGCAGCATAGATGGGCACGACAGGTGGGGTGTTGAACATGGAGCCTTCTTTAGCGTGGACACGGTAGTCGAGCATGGTAGGGATGGGACGTGAGACTTTACCTAAAGCGGCGTCTTTCACAATGACAAAGGCAAGCCCTGCAGGGGCAAGGTTCTTCTGAGCGCCTCCGTAAATGAGCGTGTACTTAGAAACATCAATTATCCGTGAAAAGATATCGGACGACATGTCGGCAACCAAGGGAATAGGAGAATCGAGATCGGTGTGCAATTCAGTTCCAAAAATGGTGTTGTTGGTAGTGATGTGAAAATAATCAGCATCGACAGGAATGGTGTACTGTTTCGGGATATAACTGAAATTGGCCTCCTTTGAAGAAGCCACTTCAACCACTTCGCCAAAAAGTTTAGCCTCTTTCAATGCTTTTGAAGCCCATGTACCGGTATTCAGATAAGCTGCTTTTTTTTCAAAGAGGTTGAAAGGTACCATAGCGAATTGCATGCTGGCACCACCTCCCAAGAAAAGAACCGAATAACCTTCGGGAATGGCGAGCAACTCTTTGAACAAAGCGACAGCTTCGTCCATTACAGCTTGAAACTCTTTGGAACGATGGCTGATTTCCATGATGGAAAGTCCGATACCGTCAAAATCAAGAATGGCTTTCGCCGTGTTTTCAATGGTGCTTTGCGGTAAAATAGATGGACCCGCGTTGAAATTGTGTTTCTTCATAAAAATATCAAGTTGATTTAGTGAATAATTTATCTTATTATCGTTTCCATGTACAACATCGGGAGAGATAACAGAATGCTTATTTTGTTGATTTATTATTGATTATTGCTATGTTGTTCACTTGTTCTTTCTTTGTTCAAAGGTACATTTTTTATTTTGTACCGTGCGTTTTTTCTTGCATTTTGTTGCGTTGTTTTTTCGATGATTTGAGTTTATGTTTTCAAATTTGGCGCAATATCATCTTTTGCTTTTGTACCAAAACAGCATAAAAAAACCCTTTCGTCGAAACGAAAGGGCGTGCTTTTAGAGATTCTTATCTAGGAAATCGATCATACGTTGGTAGAGATGATAGCGTGTGTTTCCTCCATAAATACTGTGATTGCGGTTGGTGTAAATCTGCATCTCAAATTGTTTGTTGGCTTGCACCAATCGTTCAGTAAATTCAAAGGTGTTTTGCGGGTGCACATTATCATCGGCCAAGCCGTGAATGATCAGTAGTTTTCCATACAAGTCGGCGGCATGTTTCAACGGAGAACAAGCTGCATAGCCGGCGGCATTTTCCTGTGGGGTTTTCATGTAACGTTCCGTGTAAGCGGCATCATAAAATTTCCAATCGGTTACCGGTGCTACAGCAACACCGGCTTTGAATACCTTGCTGCCATTTGTCATGCACATCAACGTCATAAATCCTCCGTAACTCCAGCCCCAAATGCCAATGCGATGGCTATCGACATAAGGCAAGGTGCCTAAATAGCGTGCAACGGCTACCTGATCGTCCGACTCTTTTTTCCCTAAATATTCGTAGGTGCATTTACGGAAAGCGACTCCTCTGGCGGCAGTGCCACGCCCATCGACACATGCCACGACATATCCTTTTTGTGCCAATACATATTCCCAGTCAAATGTCCATGAATCGCCTGCTTCCTGCGAGTCGGGGCCGCTATATTGCACCATGACAACGGGATATTTTTGCGTATTTGTAAAGCCAACGGGTTTCAACATCCAGCCATTCAGTAACGTACCGTCAGCTCCTTTGCACGTGAAAAATTCTTTGTGCGGCAATTGCAATTGTTTGACTTTGGCTATTAGCGCTTCATTCAACTCTAATGGACGCCGTATTTTTCCCTCAGTCGAACAAAGCGTGTATTGATCGGGAGTGTTAAGCGAGGATCCCTGATCGATGAAGTAGGCATAGTTATTGCTGAACGTGGCAGCATGAGTGCCTTGTCCATCTGAGAATCGTTTTTGGATACCTTTCGCATCCATTGAGTAGATATCGCGTACCAAAGGCGATGATTCGGCAGCCTGGAAATAAGCGATGTGTTTTGCTGCATCGTATCCATAGAAATCGGTTATATCCCAATTGCCTTTGGTAAGGTCTTTCTCTAAAATTCCGGTGATGGTGTATAAGTAGGCATGACGATAACCATCCCTTTCGCTCACATAAACAAATTGCTTTCCATCGGGTGTGAATGACAAATAGTCAAGGTTGCGGTAATCGACATAGGTATTGCTCTTGTCGGTCATAATAAGTCGTGAAACAGTGGAACGGGGATTGGCAAAATAGAGCTGCATTTTGGTTTGGTCGCGATCAAACTTTGCTATGGCCAAGTCGTTTACGTTTCTTGTCCATTGAATACGTGGAATATAAACATCCGAATCGTTGCCAATGTTCATTTTGCGAATAGTCTTATAATAGGTATCGTACACTTGCACACTGGCTTGCGGGATAGGTGTGCCGGCTTTTGGATACTTAAAAGAGATAACGGTTGGATATTCAGCTGAAGAAGGGAAGGAGGGATCTTCGCCTTCGTACCGGATATAACTGTATGTCTGAACATTGCTTATATTGATTTTTACAAAAGCGACCAATTTACTGTCGGGCGACCAAACAAACATTTTCGTACAATCAAATTCTTCCTCATACATCCAGTCGGGCATACCATTGATGATTTTGCCATCTTCACCGTCGGTTGTGATGGGCACTTCGGTGCCATAATCCAATTTATTGATAAATAAGTTATTGTTACGGGCAAATACCACCATTCGCCCGTCGGGTGAAAAGGTTGCAGACTCTTGTGGTCCTCCATCCGAAAGAGGTTTCATGTTTTTGCGCATCACGTCGTACACATAGTAGTCGGCTGTGAATGCTCTGCGATAGGTTCGGTTTACATTATTATAAACCAACATTTTATCTTCTGCTGAATCCAGTTCGTAACCTTCGATCGATTTGATGGGACAATGAAAGACGGTGCGAATGTTGAACAACGTATCGACGGCTTTGCCTGTTTGGTAACTGTATTTCACCACCGCTTTTCCCGAATCACAAAGCTGTGTGAAATAATTACCATTTTGCATCGACCGCAATTCTTTAATTTGCTTTGGTTTAAAGTCACCATTAATGATTTGATGCAGCAAAGCATCGTTGGTAGGCACTTGCGAGAAGGTTATCTGAGTAGCAATCGCCAGAAAAAGAGCTGAGAAAAGTGTAGGTAGTAGTTTCATTGTGTATGAATTTCTGTGGCAAAGATACGTAAATTTGTTGTTTTTCTTTTTGTAAAGGTGATGGGAGACATTAAAACACGAGCTTGGTTTGTTGCTCCAATAATCGAAAGGTTACCCTATGATGCGGGCTGATCCCATGTTGAAGAATGGCTTCACGATGCTCTTTGGTTGGATATCCTTTGTTATTGATCCAGTGATAAACCGGAAACGCCTCATGCAATGATATCATGTAATCGTCACGGTAGGTTTTTGCCAACACCGAAGCGGCGGCAATGGAGAGAAAACGGCTGTCGCCTTTCACAAAGCAATGGTGAGGTATGTTGGGGTAGGGATGAAAACGATTTCCGTCAATGATAAGATGTTGCGGGGTTATCTGAAGTTGTTCGATGGCGCGGTGCATGGCCAAGATCGAAGCATTCAGGATATTGATATGATCGATTTCTTCGGCTGTCACGATGCCAATCGCCCATGCCAAGGCGTTTTGTTCAATAACAGGGCGTAACGTATAGCGCTCTTTTTCGCTTACTTGTTTTGAGTCGTTGAGTGAAGGGCATTGAAAATCATTCGGCAAAATGACGGCGGCGGCAAAAACAGGTCCGGCTAAACATCCTCGACCGGCTTCATCGCAACCGGCTTCCGGGATGTCTTGTATTACGTTACCTGCTAAGTGGTAGGCGTTGTTAGTTCGTCGGCGCATTTTTTCCCTTCACTTTCCGGTATTTCATCTTTCAGTAATAAGCGTAACGATTGGTCATAGGTGAGATAACTCCATACCCAATTGAAAAAAGTGAAGAGTTTGTTTTTCACACCTACTATGGAACGGAGGTGGACGAAAAGCCATAGCATCCATGCCCAGAAACCGTAAAATTTGGCGGCGGGCAGTTCGGCAACGGCTGTATTACGACCAATAGTAGCTAACGAGCCTCGATCATTGTATTTAAATGGTCGAAAAGCGCTAATCCCTTTAGCTAAACGGTTTAAGTTATTGACGAGGTTTTCTCCTTGCTGAATGGCAGGTTGTGCCACTTGTGGATGCCCGTTCGGCCACTTGGATGAAGCCATTAAGGCAGTATCGCCTACGGCAAATACGTTTTTGAACCCGTTGACTTGATTAAATTCGTTTACTATCAATCGATTCCCCCTGCCATATTGTTCTTTGTCGAAACCTTCGAGGCTGTTTGCTTTCACTCCGGCCACCCAGAATAGGTTCTTTGTTGGTATTTGTTGTTCGTTGCTCAATGTCACCACTTCATTTTCGTAGGAATTGACGGTGGCTCCGAGAGTGATATTAACGTGCATTTTTGATAAGTAATCGTATGCCACCTTTGAGGTTTTCTCTGAAAAGACTCCCAAAAGGCGATTAGCACCATCGATTAAATGAATTTGCATGCGTTGTACTTTGAAGTCAGGATAATCTTTAGGTAGCACAAACTTTCGCATTTCGGCTAAGGCTCCTGCTAATTCCACGCCGGTAGCTCCCCCGCCGACAATGACAAAGTTAAGTAATTTCTCGCGTTCTTCCCTGTCGTCAGTGCTGGTGGCACATTCTAACGAATAAATGATACGATTACGCATTGCCATTGCTTCTGTTGTCGTCTTGAGTGGTAACGAAGCATCCTTCAACGCTTGATTGCCGAAGAAATTGGTATCACATCCTGTTGCAATCACCAAATAATCATATCGAATACGGCCAATGGTGGTTTCTACGTAACCAAGTTCTGTATTAATTTCCTGAGCTGAGCAAAGACGAAAGTGTAAATCTTTTTTCTTCTGAAATATTTTCCGAAATGGGAATGAGATGGTGCTGGGTTCCAAGCCTGAAGTGGCTATCTGATAAAACAAAGGTTGAAATTGATGGTAGTTACGTTTATCAAGCAGAACAGTTTGATAATATTGTGAATCCAACAGGGTGGCAATTTTCAAACCGGCAAAGCCACCTCCGATGATGACTACGCGTTTTTTGTCTTTTGTAGAAGGAATATTGCAGATGGTTGTCATACTGAATGTGTTTAATGAAAATACGAAGTAAACAGTCAATGAGCAAGTTATCCATGGAAAGGTTGAACAAAAAAGAAAAAGCACTTATGAAGTGTTTTCAAAAGTGCTTTAAGTTTAAGGTAGCGACTCGGGGACTTGAACCCCGGACCTCATGATTATGAATCATGCGCTCTAACCAGCTGAGCTAAATCGCCATTTGGAGCTGCAAAAGTACGATTTTTTTGTTGTTCCCAAAAGAGAGAATGTGAAAAAAATAGCTTTTTAGGTAACTGATTTTTTATATAGTCAGATATTCAGTCAATTAGATGACTATTTAGTGTTAGAAATACATATATTATTCACTTGCTTTTCAATTTACATCAGTAACAAAAAAACCATTCAGGCATTTCCCGAATGGTTTTTTTTAATTTAGTGAGTCATGGTTACTTATTTGGGTTTCATGATGACTTCGAGACTATTCTTTTTGGCAATAAGCTGTTTTGCTAAATCTTGAATGGATTTACTGTCGATGGCATTCACCGCTTTGTCGTACCCATCGATGTAGTTTACATGGGCAAGAAAGTATGAGTTCAAAGTAGAAATCCACCAATTGTTATCTTCTACTTCTTCTGCATGTTTTTTCAGCAAGTTTTCTTTCACTTTGGTCAAATCCTCGGCTTTAGGCCCATTATCAGCTATCTTTTGTAATTCCTGATGAATTATTTCCATCATTTTAGCATCTAATTTCGGATCAGTATCAAATTGCATAAAGAGTAGGGTTTCCGGATCTGGAAGTCGTGATACGCTTCCTGATACGCCTACACCATACGAACCGCCTTGTTCTTCACGAATGCTTTCCGTGTAACGAATGGTAAGAATATTGCCTAATATTTGCGCATTTAGAATGTTATGAAGATTGTAGGCAGCTTTGTCGTGATAGAAAATAAAGTTCGATGCTTTTGGTGTTTCCATTTCGTGTGGAAAAACATTTTTGATTTCACTTTGCGGGTAACGAATGTGTTGGTCTTTCCATGTCTCCATTTTTTTTGACGTGGGTAGACCTCCTAAATAAGTCAAAATAGCAGTTTTCATGCTGTCAGGATTCACATTGCCCACTAAGAAGAATGTAAAATTAGCCGGATTAGCAAAACGCTCTTTATAAATCTTCATCACCTGATCCAGATTAATCTTATCGAGCGTGGAGAGATGAAAAACGAACTTGCGTGGCGAGCGACCATAAATTTCTGTCACAATGGTATCGTTGAATGCTTGTGCGGGATTGTTGGCTGCATTCGTGAGTTGCGTGCGCATGTTGTTCATAAAGACTTTGTACGCATCGACATCTTTACGAGGATCTGTGAAATAGAGGTAGAGCATCTGCATCATGGTGTTGAAATCGGTTACAGAGCAATTTCCCGAAAAACTTTCCTGGTAATCATTCATGGCAGGAGATACGTTGACTATTTTTCCGGCTAAAAGTTTGGCAAGATCTGTTGGAGAAAAGTCACCTAATCCTGTGCTGTTGATTACATCGCAAGCAACTGATGCCGATGGTAGCTGATCGGTTGGTACCAGAGACAGTCCACCATAAGCAATTCCGCCGAGACGAATTTCGTCTGCTTTGAATTTCGTTGGCTTGATAATGACTTTAACGCCATTAGAAAGAGTCCATTCCGTAGTTCCCATCTCTTTATCTTCGGTCACCTTTGCAATGGTTCCGGGTTCTGGAGGATTGGCAATCAATGGTTTGTTGATTGTTTCATCTTTATAAGGTTCTAGCGTAGCTGTTTTCACCTGGTTCATCATGGTTAATACTTCGTTTTGGGTAGGCAATTTGGCCTTTTCATTGTCAGGTGCTTGTATGGAGACTAAAATGTTTTTATCCGTAATGTAGCGTTCGGCTTGTTGACTGATCATATTCAGCGGTAATTTGGGTAAAATTGCCTGAGCCATTTTATATTCCCACTCAATGCCCGGAATTGGTTCAAGATTCAAAAAGTTAGCAATATATTTACGTACATAATGGTCATTATTTTGTTTGTCCCTGTTATTGTATGCATTCTCAATATCTTTGAACATTTCCGCTTTGGCACGTTCATATTCAGAATTCGTGAATCCAAAACGTTTAATTTTTTCAATCTCATTCATTAATAACTGAAAGGCTTCTTTATATTTGCCCTCGCGAGGTACCATGTAAAATAAAAAAGCATCTTTCGATTTTGTCAAATCACCATATTGATTGAGTGCAACGGTAAAAGGAGCATCAGGGTGTTGTGCTAAATCCTGAAATCTATTGTTGATCATGGTTGAAATCAATGAATTTGTCAAGTTAGTCATATATCCCATCACGGTTTTTTTTAGCGAGTCAGGCATCGGATTTTGCTTGTAACGGACAATGATAGCCGAACTGCTGGCTTCAGGATCGGTCACGATGGCTACAATGGGTTTCTCATTATCAGGAATAGGGAAGATGGTGCGTGTTGCTGGATTGACGGGTTTTGGAATCGATCCGAACATTTGCTTGACTTCTGCTTCCGTTTTATCGACGTTAATATCTCCCACCACAATGATTCCTTGCAAATCAGGGCGATACCATTCTTTATAATAGTCGCGTAGCGCTTGATATGGAAAATGAAGTATGACGGCTGTGTCGCCAATAACATCACGTTTTGCATATTGTGAGCCGGCAAAAATGATACTATTGATTTCTTTCCACATGCGCCGACTTGCACCGGCTCTGGTACGCCATTCTTCCATAATTACACCGCGTTCTTTATCGATTTCGTTTCCCTGAAGCAAAAGCGAGTGCGACCAATCGTGCAGTACTAAAAGAGAACTGTCAATGATTCCCTGACGAATAGTGGGCACGTTGGCAAGGTTGTAAACAGTTTCGTCAAGTGACGTAAAGGCGTTGATATTTTCGCCAAATCGAACACCATTTTTTTCTAAGAAGTTAATAATGCCTTTGTCAGGGAAATGTTTTGTTCCGTTGAAGGACATGTGTTCCAAGAAATGTGCTAAGCCGTTTTGATTGTCGTTTTCGAGAATGGCTCCCACTTTTTGTACGATGTAAAAATCGGCACGATCTTTTGGTTGATCGTTGTGACGAATGTAGTAGGTAAGTCCATTGTCAAGTTTCCCTATACGGACTTGTGGATCGATCGGCAGCTGAGGTATTTGTTGAGCCATACCTGTGCCCACAGATAACGAAAGCAGCAATGCTAACGAAAAGATAGATGTCTTCATGTGTTGCAGATGAAATTAATAATGTTAACCAAAGTAGTTTCTATCTTTGGCATGACAAAATTAGTAATAATATTTTTGAATGTTCGTTTTTTCAGCAAAAAGAACAGGAATTTCTCAGGGATTTCCTTTAGCACTTGCGACTAATGCTTTTCGTATACTGAGAAGTTCTTTTCTAATGTTGGTAAGTCGTTCCACTATTTCTTGTTTTTTGGAAACATCGTCTTTGGATGATTTTAATTGTTGTCGAGCACCTTCTAAAGTGAGATGTTGTTCTTTAACCAGATAGTGGATTTCTTTGATGAGTTGAATGTCTTCGGCGGTGTAGAAACGGCTGCCTTTGTTGTTTTTGCGGGGTTTGAGTTGTGGAAATTCTTTTTCCCAAAATCGCAACAACGAAGTATTTACGTTCAGTTGTTCGGCAACTTCTTTAATTGAGTGGAAAAGTCGTTCCATGAGATAAAAGTTTAAATAATCGAGATTAGATACTTAATGTGTTCGAATATTTATGATTTGTTTTTCGGATAGTAATATCTGTTTAGCAATCACTTTATTTGCTTGTTAGTAAATGACAAGTCTGGCTCCTTTTCTTAAATGTGAAGTTGATAAATGGTTCCATTTTTTAAGCTCATGGGTAGTAACGTGATATTTTCTCGCGATTTCCCACATAGATTCGCCGTTTCTAACATGATGAATAATCCTACCGTGTCTTCTATCCCCATGTTTTGCTTTTAGGGGTTCAACGACAAGTCGGTTTGGGAAAAGCTCCGCAGCGTGGTAAGCGATGATCTTATCTTTATTCTCTAAAAAAGTGCTGCTTGCGTTCAGCGGCAAACGGAGTGGACATGGTTCAATGTTTCCGGGAATAATATCTTGCCGATATTGCGGGTTAAGCATACGAATTTCAGCAATGGGTAAATTCAGCATATAAGCAAGCTGTATAAAGTGTATTTTGTCGGTCACCATTATGGTATCTGTCAATGGCATACAAATTGGGGCCATAGCAAGGTTATGATCTTTATAATAGTGCATGACATAGTTGGCGGCTATAAAGATTGGAACATAACTGCGTGTTTCTGCCGGTAAGTAAGGAAATATTTGCCAATAATCATGTTTTCCACCGGAACGTCGAATGGCTTTGTTTACGTTACCCGGCCCACAATTATAAGCTGCAATAACTAAATCCCAGTCGCCATATACATTGTATAAATCTTTGAGGTAATGCACAGCGGCTTTAGTGGATTTCACGGGATCCATGCGTTCGTCAATCAAGCTATTTACCTGAAGTCCATAAATACGAGCTGTCGAAACAATTAATTGCCAAAGTCCACATGCTCCAGCACGTGAATAGGCCATCGGATTGAGAGCCGATTCAATAACCGGAAGGTATTTTAGTTCGTCAGGCAGTTTGTTGGCTAATAATTCCTGCTCAAAAATAGGTAGGTAATATTGTCCCATGGCTAGCATGTAAGATACTTGTTTTCTTCGTTTTATGGTGTAAAAATCGATGCAAGTACGTACATATTGGTTGAATGGCATTTCGATGATATCAGGCAACTTTGAGAGTCGTTGAATGATGGTGCTATCCGATACATACGGATTAATAGTGTCTGTGGGAAAGCTGGTATTAATGCTTTTGTTTTCATACCATTGATTCAATAAGCCGTTAAAACTCATATCCATTCCTTCGGGAATCACTAATGGAACAATAGAAGAAGCTGTATCAGTCTGTTGTGTGGTGTCAGCAGCAGGTTTAACATCGTTAGGTATTTGCGTGCGAAGTTTCACTCCGGATTGTGTATATTCGGTAGTGTCTAAGGCTGGTTTTATTTTACCGGGTACTAGAGCGTAAAGATTGTTTCCTAATGCAATCATCAATACTGTAATCATCAAGGGCAGGAATTTTCGCATAGAAATTAAAATGTAATGTGCAGCTTCAATCCGTATGACGTAGAAGCGCCTAATTGTTGTTGTTGAATAAGAGATGGACTCACTTTGAGCGAAAGATCAGGCGAAATGTCAAAATTAGACAATTGGGCATCAACATAAGCATCCACCATTGAAAGTGCATACAGACCGATGGCCGAAATAATACTTAAATCACGATATCTTCGAAATACGTTGACTTGTTGTTGCAACGCAGTTTGTAACCACGCTTTATCAATTTGATTCGGGTTCGTAATAGAACCTTTCGGAAATACATTTAAATAGCTGTTGGTATTGGGATTGTTATCCATTAAATCGAGATAGGCTTGTTTGTAATCATTATACATACGGTTATTCCACGTGATAGCATACGCTAAACCTACAAACCCTCCATAAATAATAGGCAATTTCCAGTATTTACGATTGTAAATTTGACCTAATCCAGGACAAATAGCGGCCAACCACACGGCACGAGCAGGACTTGGTGTGAAAATTGGTTTGCTTATTGTATCGGCTGTTAGTTTTTTGCTCAAGGGTTGATTTGACAACGGCAAAATGATGGTATCACGTGGCGCTTTAGTCGGTTTGATTTGAGCACAAACATGAAGTCCAATGACGAAAAAGCATGTTAGCAATATGATGATACGCTGTTTCAATGGCTTGATTTAATTCAATTTATCAAATAATTCCATTAAATGTTCCAGTTCTTCGTCTGAACGGAAGGAAAGCGTGATTTTCCCTTTTCCCTTTTCGCTACAGTTAAATTTCACCGGAACCCCTAATCGCTCGTTCAGCTGCTTTTCAATTTGAACATGTTCCTGAGGAAGGGGTAACTTGGCCTTTGGCTCATTATCCGTGTTTTCATCAATGTTACGAACTAATTCCTCTACTTTACGAACCGACAAATGATTTTTGAGAATTTGTTCATAAATAGCTAATTGTTTCGCTGGATTTTCCACCGTGATTAGGGCGCGGGCATGTCCCATGTCGATCTGTTTGTCTTTAATCGCCATTTGAATTTCAGCCGGCAATCGAAGGAGGCGTAGATAATTTGCTACAGTGGCACGTTTTTTTCCAACACGTTCGCTAAGCCGCTCTTGGGTCATTTTATATTCTTCTTGAAGTCGTTGAAACGTTAACGCAATTTCAATGGCATTTAAATCTTCGCGTTGAAGGTTTTCAATCAGCGCCATTTCCATCACTAAATCATCCGCAGCAGTTTTGATGTAAGCGGGAATGGTTGTTAATCCGGCTAGTTTCGATGCACGATAACGACGTTCACCGGCAATGATTTCATATTTTTCTTCGTTGATTTTACGCAACGTAATGGGCTGAATGATGCCTATTTCTTTAATAGAAGCCGCTAATTCGATCAATGCTTCCTCGTCAAAGTGCGTCCGTGGTTGATGTGGATTGGGATGAATTTGACAAATCTCAATTTCATTAATTGACGAAGAGCCGCTTGTTGAAATCGGCTCTGTATCAATGAGTGCGCTTAATCCACGACCCAAAGCATGTTTCTGTACCATAATGTTCGTTTTATTTAGTGCTTTTCTTCTGTAGCTAATGGCTGTTTGTCAATCAGTTCTTTTGCTAAATCCAAATAGTTTTGAGTCCCTTTCGATTCTTTGTCGTAGAGAATCACCGGTTTTCCATGACTTGGCGCTTCACTCAGTTTTACATTTCGTTGAATGACTGTTGTAAAGACTAAGTTGCCAAAATGTTTTTGCACTTCATGATATACCTGATTGGCAAGTCGCAATCTATTGTCGTACATAGTGAGCAAAAGGCCTTCAATAGCTAATTCAGGATTGAGTCTCGTCTTAATTATTTTGATGGTATTCAGCAATTTACTGATCCCTTCCAATGCAAAATATTCACATTGCACGGGAATAATCACCGAGTCGGATGCAGTGAGTGCATTTACCGTGATTAATCCCAATGAAGGTAAACAATCTATTAAAATATAGTCGTAGTTCTCTTTTAGAGGCTGCAACTGACGACGCATGATTTTTTCGCGTTCGTCTATCTCGAGCATTTCAATTTCAGCTCCCACCAAATCGATGTGCGAAGGAATGATGAATAAGTTGGGAATATCGGTGGCAATAATGGCATCGTCAGGCCGGATTTCCTCAACCAAACATTCGTAGATGCTGTTCTTTACTGAGCGGACATCGACTCCTAATCCGGAAGAAGCGTTTGCCTGAGGATCTGCATCAACCAACAACACTTTTTTATTGAGTGTTGCCAACGATGCTGCCAAATTGATGGCGGTAGTGGTTTTCCCTACGCCTCCCTTTTGATTTGCTAATGCAATGATTTTCCCCATAATTTTCTATTAATATTCAATCTTCAATGTTTGATTTCTAAGAAGTTATTTTTTATAACTTCATCACGGTTTCCATTTTAGCAATGATTTGTTCGGCTTCAATCGCAGTTAAACATTCGTATGTGCCAAACCTACAAGGCTTATTGCCATAAATAGAACAAGGACGACAAGCCAATTCACGCTGAATAATCATATTTTCCGATTGATTGAGTCCATAAAATCCGGCATAAGGATGGGTAGCTCCCCAAATCGAAATTACAGGTACTGCAACCAATGACGCTAAATGCAAATTAGCTGAATCCATTGTCAGCATAATATCTAAGCGTTTCATTAACAACACTTCTTCGTCTATTTCAAACCGATTGGCAATGGAGAAAACATTCGGAAATTTTCCTGTCCAATTTTGCAATTGGATTCCTTCCGTTTTGCCTGCGCCAAACAAAAACAACATTGTATCTTCTTTTCGGCTAAAATAGGCAATCACTTTTTCCAGCGTGTTGACAGGTAATTGTTTCCCTTGGTGTTGTGCAAAAGGCGCAATGCCTATCCATTTTCCTTTTTTCTTACCAAAGAGCAAATCCAGTTCTCGGTCAATCGGTTTTGATGAGATGTTGAACGAAAAGTTGCGCAAATCAACTTTGTTTAATCCTAATGTTTCAAATACCGTTTTATATCGTTCTGTTGTTAGCGTTAAAGGATGGGTGTGTTGATATCCCTTTTCTATCAATATTTTTTTGTCTAATCGTCCTTTGTTTATAATGGCCACTTGTTTGCCGCTGATCTGAAAAAGGGTACGTAATACTTTGGTGCGCAATACATCATGTAAATCGGCGATGGCATCTACGTGTAAGTGCTGTAATTCTCTAAAAAGTTTCCAAATGCCGATCCAACCTTTGTGTCGTCCCTTTTTATCGAATGCAATAAATGTCAGATTGGAAATTTCACGAAATAGTGGCGCAACCATTGGCATCGAAACCATATAAAAGTGGTGTTCTGGATTTTGAATGGCCATTTCACGCACTACGGGAATAGTGATAGCAACATCTCCTAAAGCCGAAAATCGGGTGACTACTATTTTCACTACTTAAATTCTTTATAAAATGATGGATAAATTCGAGATGATTTAATCAGCCATTCATTCAATATTCCCCCAATGACGTTGTGTTATTTTTCCTGATACAACACCGGATTGAGTGTTGGATCATTGTACATTTTCATTTGTTTATAGACTTTCATCCACTTTTTCCCTTGTTCAATATCATTCAACAGTTGATCGATAGCCGTTGACAAATCTTGTTTTTGATCCAAAAGCACGTGCAGTTTTTTTTCACATGCCGTCCGATGTTCAGGGGTTGCCTCTTGTCGTTTGGATTCTTGTTGCATATGATAAATCTTTAGTATCAAAATAGATAACCGATCAATTGCCCATGCCGGGCTTTCCGTGTTGATGGTTGCATCTGCTGAACGGGGAATGTCATGATATTTTTCCCAGAAATAAGAATCTATCAGTTCCACTAAATCCGTGCGTTCCTGATTCGAGTGGTCAATGCGTCGTTTAATAGCTAACGCTTCCACAGGATCGATTTTCGGATTTCGAATAATGTCTTCTAAATGCCATTGCACGGCGTCTATCCAATTTTTCTTAAATAAATGATATTCAATTGTATGATCGGGATAGATCACTGGCATTACGGCATCAACATCGTTTGTCTCATGGTATTTTGCCGTAGCAGTCTCAAAAATATTGGCACAAAGTGTACTAAACATAGTCTATATTATCGACACGCAGCAATAAAACCAATGACAATAATTTATTTTGCAATGTATTGCGGTGTGTGTCATTAATGAATTAATATTTATAATGGTCAGCTTTGTAAGGTCCTTCTTTCGCAACTCCGATGTAAGCAGCTTGTTCCGATGTAAGTTCTGTCAATTTAACGCCAAGTTTATCCAAATGGAGGCGGGCAACTTCTTCATCGAGTTTTTTCGGCAAACGATAAACATTCACTTCGTAAGGGTGCGTATATAATTCGATTTGTGCTAAAGTTTGATTTGAGAACGAGTTACTCATTACAAACGAAGGGTGACCTGTGGCACAGCCTAAGTTTACCAGACGTCCGTCAGCTAATAAAAGAACAAAATGGCCGTCAGGGAAAGTGTATTTATCCACTTGGGGTTTAATGTTCTCGTGAACAATCCCCGGAAATGTTTTTAATTTTTCAACCTGAATCTCATTGTCAAAATGGCCAATGTTACACACAATAGCGCCGCTTTTCATTTTTTCGAGGTGCTCAATGCGGATAATATCACGATTGCCGGTGGTAGTGACGTAAATGTCACCTTCAGGAATGGCATCTTCAACTGTGGCTACCTGAAATCCTTCCATTGCAGCCTGAAGTGCACAAATAGGATCAATTTCGGTGACAATGACCCGTGCGCCGTATGAACGCATGGAGTGCGCCGATCCTTTACCTACATCGCCGTACCCACATACAACCACAATTTTTCCGGCTAACATGATATCAGTGGCACGTTTGATTCCGTCAGCCAACGATTCACGACATCCGTAAAGATTGTCAAATTTCGATTTGGTAACTGAATCGTTCACATTAAAAGCAGGAAATAACAATTTGCCTTCTTCCAACATTTGATAAAGACGGTGTACGCCGGTTGTGGTTTCTTCCGAAACGCCACGAATCTCAGGTACCATGCGTGTCCATAAAGTATTGTCGTGTTGCAAGAGTTTTTTCAGAATGCTTACAAGCTGGCGCTCGTCTTCGCCTTCTGTAGGCTGATCGAGTATCGAGGCCTGATTTTCGGCAGCCAACCCTTTATGAATCATTAAGGTGGCATCGCCTCCATCATCCACGATAAGGTTTGGGCCTTTGTTTCCTTTGAAAGTCAATGCTTGTAGAGTGCACCACCAATATTCTTCCAGCGTCTCGCCTTTCCATGCAAAGACAGGAATTCCGGCGGCAGCAATGGCAGCAGCGGCATGATCTTGCGTGGAATAAATATTACAACTTGCCCAACGTACTTCAGCGCCTAAAGCAACCAACGTTTCAATAAGTACAGCTGTTTGGATCGTCATGTGAAGAGATCCGGTGATACGCGCATTTTTGAGTGGTTGTAGCGGCCCGTATTTTTGACGCAATGCCATTAATCCCGGCATCTCTTTTTCGGCTAAAATGATCTCTTTACGACCAAAATCAGCTAAGTTTATGTCGGCAACTTTGTAGGATAAGGTTGAAAATAATGCTTCGTTCATAGCGATGTTTTCTTTCACAGAATGGGTTATCTTGTTTGTATAAACTATATTCGTGGGGACAAAGATAGTTTTTATTTTTCAAAGTCAGGAAAGCCGTTTTGCAATTTTGCACCTCATCGACGTGTGGTGATTACTTTTTTACATCATTTGAATTTGCGATTTCAAGCGTAAAGCCCTACTTTTGCACTGACTAAAAAGAAGGTATATCTTATGTTGAAAGTAATTTACAGAAAACTGGTTTTGTTGTTGACCAAACCTGAAGTGGCTTGGGGTGATTTTATGGCTGAAGGGAAACCTAACGATAAAGTAATCAATAAGTTCTGTTACCCGTTGATGTCGATTGCAGCCGGAGTTTTGCTAATCAGCGAAGCCTTGTTTCGGCGCGCTCCGTTTCATGTGTTGTTGGTGCATAGCTTAATCTATTTTGTTACATTGTTCAGTTCTTTTTTCATTGTTCGCTATGTTTTAGCCATTTTGTTGGAAAAACGCTACCATATTGCTGCCACAAAAGATCAACTCACGTTGATTACAGGTTATTCTTTTTCCATTGTTTACATTCTCTATATTGTAACAGCTATCTTTCCGGGTTTCTTTTTTCTATGGGCATTTTTTCTTTACACACCTTATTTGGTTTGGATTGCTTCGGATGTCATATTTCAGATTCAGCCTGAAGCACGTGGTGTGTTAGTGCTTGGCCTTAGCGCATTAGTGGCGGGCGTGCCTTGGTTTATCAGTTTGATTTTTAACGGCTTGTTTCTATCTAATCTCCGATAATACGATGCATCGCGCTTCATCCATTGTCATCAAAAACAGACGTGCATCATTCGATTACGAATTGGTGGAACGTTTTGTGGCCGGGTTGCAATTGTACGGAACCGAAATCAAAGCCATTCGTGAAGGAAAAGCGGGCTTATCGGATGCTTATGGTTTGATGCTTCGTGGTGAATTGTGGATGAAGAATATGCACATTGCTGAATATTCTTTTGGTAACTTTGCCAACCACGAGGTGCGTCGAGATCGCAAACTATTGCTTACCAAACGTGAATTATCGAAGCTCACCCGCGCCACAAAAGAGACGGGTTTCACGATTGTGCCGGTCAAATTATTTATCAATGATCGTGGTCTTGCAAAATTGGAAATAGCGGTTGCTCGTGGCAAAAAGAATTACGATAAACGTCAATCCCTTCGTGCAAAAGAAGATAAACGACAAATTGACAGAGAAATGAAGCGATAGATTTGCTATTGCTTGTAATGTGTTTTTATCCCTCCGCGAGGGTTCATCCATAAAAATCGAAGATAATGCCAAAAATTTCAGGAAGAGGTTTTGCCATGCCTCAGTCGCCGATTCGTAAATTAGTGCCATTGGCCGATAAAGCTAAAGCTCGTGGCATTAAAGTATATCATCTTAATATTGGCCAGCCGGATGTCCCGACACCGCCCATTGCACTTGAGGCGTTGAAAAATATTGACCTGAAAATTTTTGAATATTCTCCGAGTGACGGTTTGTTGAGTTTTCGTCAGAAGTTGGTAAAATACTATGCAAAATTCAATATCAACGTTTCGGTAGACGATATCATCATCACAACCGGTGGTTCCGAAGCGGTGAATATTGCTTTCTTGTCATGCCTCGATCCTGATGATGAGATCATTGTGCCGGAGCCTGCCTATGCAAATTATACTGCATTTGCCATCGGGAGCGGTGCTATTGTTCGTCCGGTTGTTTCTTCCATCGATGAGGGATTCCGGTTGCCTCCTGTTGAAAAGTTTGAAGAGTTGATTACGCCACGGACGAAAGGTATTATGATTTGTAATCCAAATAATCCGACAGGTTATCTTTATACTCATGCTGAGCTGAATAAGATTCGTGACATTGTGAAGAAATACGATCTTTTTCTCTTTTCCGATGAGGTCTATCGCGAGTTTTGTTACACAGGTGCACCTTATATTTCGGCTTTTCATCTCAAAGGTATTGAACATAATGTGGTTTTGATTGATTCTGTATCAAAGCGTTATAGCGAATGCGGCATTCGTATCGGCGCTTTGGTGACTAAAAACGAAGATGTCAAACGAAGCGCCATGAAATTTTGTCAGGCACGGTTAAGTCCGCCTTTGATTGGCCAAATTATTGCCGAAGCATCGTTGGATACACCTGAAGAATATATGTTGGATGTTTACAATGAATATGTGGAACGTCGCAAGTTTATGATCGACGAACTGAACCGAATCCCAGGTGTTTATTCTCCTATACCGATGGGTGCTTTTTACACGGTGGCACGCTTGCCAATTGACGACTCCGATCGGTTTTGCGAATGGTTATTATCAGAATTTGATTATGAAGGTCAAACAGTGATGATGGCTCCTGCTTCGGGATTTTATACCAACAAAGGCGTAGGTCGCAATGAAGTACGTTTGGCTTACGTTTTGAATATTGAAGATTTAGCCAAAGCAATGAAAGTGTTGCGCGTCGCGCTTGAACAGTATCCATACCGTACGTTGTGATATATCACTTTTTTGTTTCTTGTCGAGTTCTATCGTTTAACTTCTTGATTCCTTGAATTTCCCATTTTTTATAGCAAAACGAATCCATTTCACCGACGATGGCAAACGACGTGTCTCTCGTCCCGCTGTGCGCATCGCTATGTTGGGTATTGCCGTGGGATTGATGGTAATGATGATAACGTTAGCTATCGTGATGGGATTCAAAAAAGAGGTTCGAAACAAAATTGTGGGTTTTGGTTCACACATACAAGTCATGCGTTTTGACAATAATTCAACGTATGAAACACGGCCTATTGCTGTATCCGATTCCATGATTGCTTCGCTGTCCCATCTGTCGGGCATTCGTCATGTGCAACGTGTCGCTTCAAAACCCGGAATCATTAAGACGGATGATCAGTTTCAGGGAGTTGTTTTCAAAGGTGTCGGTAATGATTTTGATTGGAATTTCTTTCAACAAAACATGGTGGCTGGAACACGTTTTGCTGACAATGATTCGTTACCTTCGAACCAGGTGGTTGTTTCAAAAGATATTGCCGACAAGCTTCATTTGAAAGTTGGAAGTAGCTTTATTGCTTATTTTTTACAAACCCGATTGCAAGCGCGTAAATTTCATGTCACGGGTATCTATTCCACCAATTTTGGCGATTTCGATAAATTGTATATTTTGTGCGATATCCGCACCATTCAGCAGTTGAATAACTGGCAGCCGGATGAAATCAGCGAACTTGAAATTTCCATCAAAGATTTTAACCAACTTGATGCCCTGAGCGATACCGTTTATTTTCACGTGGCGAATCGCATCGATCGCAACGGAACAGCTTATTATTCTCAATCAATTAAAGACCTGAATCCACAACTCTTTGCTTGGCTCGGGTTGTTTGATATGAATGTATGGGTTATTCTTATCTTGATGATGGCCGTTTCGGGTTTTGTGATGATTTCGGGCTTATTGATTTTAATTTTGGAACGGATTCAAATGATCGGCATCCTGAAGGCCCTGGGATGCTCCAATTGGGATATTCGAAAAATATTTCTCTATCATTCCGGCTTTCTCATTCTGAAAGGCATGTTCTGGGGGAATCTTCTCTCATTGACTTTCATTATTGTGCAACGTACCACGGGACTTATTCCGCTCGATCCGACTAATTATTACGTTTCGGCGGTGCCTGTCGATTTGCATGTGGCGACATTTCTGTTACTTAACCTTGCCGTGTTTGTCATTTCTACCATAATGTTGGTAGGCCCGTCCTATTTAATTACAAAAATTTCGCCAGTTTCGGCAATTCGATATGAATAGGACTTTGTATTTGCGTTACTTAACATAATACTATGAGAGCCATTGTCCTAGTTTCTAATGATTTGAGTACTGATCGCAGGGTGGAGCGTACTTGTTCTACGTTGCAGAAATGTGGCTATGAAGTGTTATTGGTAGGTCGTTTACGGAAAAACAGCCTTCCGATGGAAAAGCGTTCGTATCCGGTTCGTCGATTGCGTCTTTGGTTCGAGACGCAGGCTGTTTTTTATGCAGAACTAAACATCCGCTTTTTCTTTTTTCTCCTTTTCAAGCAAACGGATTTGGTTTTTGCCAACGATTTGGACACGCTTTTATCTGGTTATCTTGTGGCTGCACTTCGAGGTAAACGGTTGATTTATGATAGTCACGAATATTTTACCGAAGTTCCCGAACTACAAAAGAATCCTTTTGCGCGTAAAGTGTGGTTGACCATTGAGCAATGGATACTTCCCAAACTGAGGGATACCATTAGCGTGAATCAGGCCATTGCTGATATCTACAACAAACAATATGACATTCAAATGATTTCCGTACGCAATGTGCCGTCGCAGCGTGTTCCTTTGGCCACGCCATTTCTTCATCTGAAATCGGATAAAAAGGTTGTGTTGTATCAAGGTGCGTTGAATCGTGGTAGGGGGTTAGAGTGGGTGATCGACGCCATGCCGTTGTTAGATAATGTGGTTCTCTGGGTTTGTGGCGATGGTTATCTGATGGATGAGATCAAACAACGTGTTGTGGACAGTAACGTGACTGACCGAGTCCTTTTTTTTGGTAAAATCGACATTGAGCATTTGGAACATTACACGCGATGCGCCGATCTTGGGTTATGTCTGCTTTCCGACGAAGGGCAGAATTATTATTATTCGTCGCCCAATCGTCTTTTTGATTTTATGCGCGTCGGCGTTCCTGTATTGGCCACCGATTTTCCTGAAATACGAAGAGTAGTTGAAAAATACCGGACAGGTGAGCTGATTGATCACTACGAACCGGCTTTTCTGGCACAAACCATTCAACGCATGTTACTCGAATGGGCAACAATGCCTGAAAAAATACAGCGTTTTCACAACGCTGTCGAAGATTTTTGCTGGGAAAATGAAGAGCTTCATTTGATAGAAGTCATTCAAAGAAGCTGACCTGCTTTAGTCAATGAAGTTTCAAATGATTGTGACATGGTGCTTTTTAAATCTTCATAGTTTTTTGTATAGCCTATTTCTTTGAGTGAAGTAACAAATTCGGAATGTTTTCTCCCATTCCTGTAATCAGGTTCTTTTGATGGATATTTCAGGTATCTTTCAAATGTGGTGGCTGGTTCGCCTATATTGATCACCGCATGATAGAGTAGCACATCTTTTTTTCGGTAAATGGCTGATCCTGATATTTTTTTACCATCAATGGCTATATCCGAAATTCCCTTCATCGAAAGATTGTGAATATCTTCCTTTTCCAATACTGAGATAATCAATGAGTTGATTTTGTCGAAAACATCTTTCGGCTGCAATCCGTTAGTCTGGTGAAAGGCAACTGCAACGATTAGGTTGTTAGGGGTAAGCATCACTGTTTGACCGCCTGATGGCCTTTTCAGCACCGTGATGTTATCCTGTTTCACGTTTTCGACATATAGTGCTACCTCTGCTCTATTTGAAGCGCCCAAAATGATGTACCTTTTGTCAGGAATCCAGATAAGGAATCGCTTTGTTTTGTCTACAAGCAAATGTATATCGGGAAGATTGTAATCAGTCACGTTAAGCATGTCTTTATTTATGTATTGCTTTGTCCACCGCATCAAAGCCTGCTTCCATAAATATTTCCGACACGGTGGGATGCGCATGTATGGTTTGAGCCACATCATAAACCGTGCCTTCAATGGACATAAAAGCTGAGGCTTCCGCAATCATATCGGTGGCATTGGCTGCTACAATCTGTACACCGAGCACCTGTCCGTATTTTTTGTCGGACAACATGCGGATTGAACCTTCCGTGTTTCCTTCGATCATGGCTTTACCATTTGCTGATAAAGGAAACTCGCTTATTTTATAGCTAATTCCTTCCTCTTTAATCTCTTTTTCTGTCATGCCGATCTGTGCAATTTCAGGCACTGTGTACATATTAATCGGATATACTTGATTGTCGAAATTGGATTTGATACCTTTAATCGTATTAATCACATGAATGCCCTGCGCCGAGGCCACGTGAGCCACAAAGCTCTTTCCGCTTACATCGCCGATGGCATAAACTCCTTTGAGATTTGTCTCAAATTGGTCGGACGTTTTGATAAATCCCCGCTCGGTGAGTTCAAGTGGAGTTTCACTATCAGGAAGAATGGCCTTTCGCGAATTGCAATTGACAAGTAAGTCGCATGTAATTTTATTACCGCCAATCCATAATTCGCCGTTCTCAAACTTTTCAGGATAATCATTGAGTATTAAATCAATCTTATCGGTGTCGAGTTTTTTTGTGATATAAGCAATCAAATGATCGTCCAATCCATCCAGAAAATATGGGCTATTAGCAACTATGGTTACTTTTTTGTCAATCAGTTTGAAAAACTGTGCCATCTCTACTGCCGAAACGTGATTGCCCGTCACCACAATGTTTTCGGGAATTGAATTGAGCGAAAACAAAGTTTCCATTTCTGCTACAGGCGCATTCGCTAACGATTTGTCCATTACTTTGGGTTTGGAGCCGGTGGCAATAATAATTGTTGAAGCTGTAATTTTTCGATTGTCCACGTAAACAGAATGATCAGATCCTAATTTGGCTGTGCCGGTAATTAGTTCTACTCCATTCTTTTTGAGCAGGTAATTGACTCCGGCGCTCAGTTTTTTTGTGATACGGGTCGAGCGAGCCTTGGCTTTGCCCCAGTTGAATGACAACTTTCCGACATCAATGCCATCGATGCCAAACTCTTCAATATGTTTGGTTTTGTCGAAGAGTTTAGCGCTTTCCAATAAGGCTTTTGTGGGAATGCAACCCCAGTTGAGGCACATTCCTCCAATATATTTTTTTTCTACAATGGCAGTTTTCAAGCCAACTTGCCCTGCACGAATGGCAGCAACATATCCCGCTGGTCCTGCACCTATGATCAAAACATCATAATCCATAATGAGTCTCCTTAAAATTAGGCTAATTGTTTGTAATCAAATTATTCCATCATCATCATCACAGGGTCTGACAGATATTCCAGAATGTGATTCAAGAATCTGGAAGCTTCGCCACCATCCACAATTCGGTGATCGACTGAAAGCGACAACGGCAATACATTACCGATAACAATCTGATTGTTTTTGACAATCGGTTTTTGTACAATTCTGCCAATTCCGAGTATGCCTGCTTGCGGATAATTGATCACCGGAGTGGCATACATACCTCCAATCGAACCATAGTTTGTCAACGTAAATGTTCCATCTTTCATCTCATCTATGGTTAGTTTTCGCGCTTTGGCTTTATCGGATAATGCAGTTATCTTCTGCGCAATTTCCAAAATACTAAGATTGTCGGCGTCTTTAATGACTGGAACAACCAACCCTTCAGGGGTGTCAATCGCAATGGCGATGTTATAGTAGTTTTTATAAATCATCCGGTCGTTTTCGAGATCAATTTGAGCGTTAAGCTGCCGGTGTTGTTTAAGCGCATTTACGGTGGCTTTCACAATAAACGGAAGATAAGTGAGTTTTGTGTTTTTATCGGAAAAACTCTTTTTGTATCGTTCCCTGATGCTCATCAAATCACTAATTTCCACTTCTTCAAAAACAGACATGTGCGCAGCATTCAGCTTTGAGTTAATCATGTTTTTGGCTATCGTTTTACGTATTTGCGTAAGCGGTTCGTATGTGACCGATTCGCCTGCCGGAGGTTGTAGATAGGTTTCATGTCGCTCAACTGGTGCTGTTGCTTTTTTAGCCGGATGATAGTTTTCAATATCTGCTTTGGTGACTCTACCCGAAGGTCCGGTGCCGGTTACCAGATTGATATCAATATTCAAATCCCTGGCCATAGCCCGGGCGAGAGGAGTTGCCAACGCTTTTCTAAGCGGTTTCGCTTCTGGTTCTGGTTTTGAGGAACCTTCATCGCTTGCTGCCAGCAGTGCATTTTTACCTGCCATTTCCATTGTACCGACAACGGCTGCGCCTTCTTCTTCAATTGGAACAGTCACGGGCACTTGGGCTTCGGCCACGGCTTCTGCTCCGAATATTCCTTCCATTTCGATTTCTACCAACGGACTCCCAACGTGAACAACCTCACCCACATTGCCAAATGTAGTTACGATCGTTCCATTTTTCGGAGATGGAATATCGGTAACCACTTTGTCGGTTTCCATACGCACAAGCGCTTGCCCTGACTTCACTGCCTGACCTTTTGTCACATACCATTCAAGGATCGTACCTTCTTCGAGTCCTTCGCCAATATCTGGAAAATTAAAAATATATCTCATTGCAGTTGCATGTTAGAAGTTAACGGTTCGTTCTATTTCGTAGAAAATCCGATCGGGTGTAATCATGTAAAAGTGTTCGCCTTTTGCCAATGGAACGATTGTATCAAAGCCCATCACCCGTTTTGGAGGGGCTTCCAGATGTAGAAATGCCTCTTCGTTGACAATGGCCATTAGTTCGGCGCCCACGCTGAACGATGTCGGCGCTTCGGCAACAATCACTATTTTGCCCGTTTTCTTTACCGAGTTCACAATGGTTTCTTTATCAATAGGATAAATAGTGCGTAAATCAATTAACTCAACGGAAATACCGACTTCTTTGGCCATAACCATTGCTTTCTGGCATTCACGAATCATCGCTCCGAAAGCCACTACGGTAACATCCGTCCCTTCGGTAAGTACTTTTGCTTTGCCAATAGGAATGGTAAATTTTCCATCGTTCACTTCTTGTTTAATGGCTCTGTAGATGCGTTTTGGTTCCATGAAAATAATAGGGTCGTCACTTTCGATTGCAGCAATCATCAATCCTTTTGCATCATGCGGCGTTGATGGAATAACTACTTTTAATCCCGGGATATGAGCATATAAAGCTTCGGGACTTTCGGAGTGATGTTCCAGCGCATTAATTCCCCCACCATAGGGAAACCGTATTACCAACGGCGCTTTGAACAAGCCCCGTGAACGGTTATTCATTCGCGCAACATGCGAGATTATCTGATTAAATGCAGGATAGGTAAACCCGTCGAACTGGAGTTCCACAACCGGTCTTAATCCCGACAAAGCCATGCCAAGCGCAGTCCCTACAATAGCTGATTCGGCAAGTGGAGAGTCGAACACCCGTTCAACGCCATGTTTTTGTTGCAATCCTTCGGTGACTCTGAATACACCGCCTTCCACGCCGGCGTCTTCCCCGTAAACCACCACCGTTTTATCTTCTGCAAGTTTTATATCCAACGCGTTATTTATTGCTTGAACTAAAGTCATTACACTCATTTTCTATTCTCCTTCCATGTTAGAAATTGTTCATACTCTGTTTTTTGCCTTTTCAAATCGTCAGGCATGTCCACATACATGTGCTGAAAAACGTCATCAAGTTGATAAGGCGTGAAGTTTTCGGCTTCTTCAAATTGCTTATCCACCTCAAGTTTGTATGCTTCAATCAATTTTTCTTCATTTTCTTTCCAAATTCCTTTTTGATCCATGTATTTTTTCAAACGCATCAATGGATCGGCTTTTGCCCATTCCTCTTCTTCTGCTTTGTTTCTGTATTTTGTCGGATCGTCGGAAGTTGTATGAGCACCTTTCCGATACGTCAATGCCTCAATCAGTACAGGTCCGTTTCCGGCTCTGGCAAAGTTAAAGGCTTCTTTGTAGGCGGCATACATGGCGAAGAAATCATTGCCATCCACTTTAATTCCGGGAATGCCGAACCCATACGCTTTGATGGCAAGGTTAATGGATTTAGTCTGACTGCGAACCGGAACGGAAATGGCATACTGATTATTTTGAATGGTAAATACGACGGGCACTTTCCATACTCCGGCAAAGTTGAGAGCTTCGCTAAAATCACCTTCGGATGTGCCGCCGTCGCCAACGTAAGCAAACACCACTTCATCCTTTTTAAGGTACTTGATGGTGTAGCCAATTCCAACGCCGTGAAGCAACTGCGAAGCAATGGGAATTGACCATGGAAGGGTGTGATGGGCATTTTTATAATTGCTTCCTTCTTCGTTTCCCATGTAATAGAGGAAAATTTCTTTCAACGTTACCCCTTTTGCTAACCATGCGCCCAGTTCGCGAAAAACCGGCACCAACCAATCGTCAGTTCTCATAATGGCTCCCGCAGCAACTGAAATGGCTTCCTGACCCATGTTTGGTGGATAGGTGTACATTCGTCCCTGCCGCTGATACGAAACCGCCATTTCGTCGGCTACACGGGCAAAAAGCATAGCTTTATACGATTTTATGATTGTTTCATCATCTATTTCGGGCATTAATGCCGGATTCAGCATTACTCCTTCATTGTCAATAAGTCTGAATGTTTTATCTTCTTTTGGGTCAAAATCATTAAAGATCATAGTAAGATAGTTTTAATAATGTATAATTGACTGTCGCCAACCACCCAAAGATAGCATTTTAAATGAGATTTGAAACTTTTGGCTACTCTATTTAACTTCATTTGTGCAGTTTTCAAAGGAAGAATCACTCCATAATGAAGATTTTCGAATTCGTTTCATTCAGTTTTTTAGATCTCTTATGTAGCCAGAATTGATGATACATAAAAAAAACCGCCCAAGGTATTTGTAATACCAAAAGGCGGTTTTTTTATGTATGATACGAAACGATTTCGGAGAATATGAAAAGCTTAATTGCTATGTCTTTTTCATTAACTCTTTATAAACTGCAATCAATTTTTCACGAATCATGTTTTTTTCAAACTGAGTGATGAGTTGTTTTGATATAGCAACTCCTTCCTGATAATAAGCAGAATAGGTTATTAGCTGTTTTGTCATTTCTACAAATTTGTCAGTGGTTTTAGCTTTCAAATAAGGATTTTCGTATAAAGAGACGTATTCGGGAATGTCTCTGAAAATGACAGGTATTCCGCTTGCTGCTGCTTCGATGGGAGCTAACGGACAATTTTCCTGATAAGAAGGGAAAAGCATCAAATCGGCTGCCGCGTACACTAATGGCATGGTATCTAAATCATGCATTCCAGCAAAGTGCATATTTGATTTTGCGTGGGCTATTCGCTCATCTATTCTCGATATTCCCTCGGTCATCATTTTAAAAGGACGCCCCCCAACCCATACAAATTCAGCTTCGGGTACTTGTTCCGATACGTCAACAAAATCTTCGACTCCTTTGCGCGCTTGCAATTGACCAACGCCGAGCACAACAAAAGCATCTTCGTTAATGCCCAAAAGCGCCCGTCCTTTTTTTCGTTTTTCGTCAGTTCTTTGCCATTTTTCAAGCGGAATGGGATTGTTGATATTTACAATGTTCGTTTTGGCGCCTATTTCCAATATTGCCTCGTGAACACGTGGTGAGATGGCAATACAAACATCAGCATACGAATATACCTGCTTGAAATACCATTTAACGAAAGGCATCCAAAATCTCCACATCGGCAAGGAGCCTTTGATCGAATCAGGAATGACATGTGTTGTCAATACCCGTTTGTGCTTGTATCGGAAACCTTTCATAAAATAGTAAGGTCCGTAAGTGTGACTATGAAAAATATCTCCTGTCCCTTTTTCATTGTTGACGATTACTTCAATATCATCTTTTGATTTTAAAAGATCAACGTGATCAACAAAGGCGGTATGCACTCCGTTGCCTTTAATGTGAAAGACCGTTTCTGAAATAACATGAATTTTCATCGATATCAAATAAGTTAAAGACTAAGTCAGTTTTTGGTAAATGTGTATTTGGTCGTGTGTAAGAAACTTTGTATATTGAATGATAGTTTTTTATGAAATATCCATATTTGCTATCAGGAGGAAATTTCTTCTTCATCTTTTTGTTTGAATACCTTTACCGTAAAAATAACGATCATAACGACTGGAACAACTAACAGAAAATATGGTAAATACATAATATCTTGAGATACTTTATTCCAATGAGGGGCAGCAAGATAGCCGATTGAAATATAAAAAACTGCCCAAATGGAAGAGGTAAGAGCAATGGTAGAAAAGTAATGTGAAGATTTCACGTGCAGCAATCCGCAAATAACTGCTGCATACCCACGTATAAATGGCGTCAACCGACCCAGAAATATCCCTTTCCAACCTTGTCTGTTGATGTTATCCGCCATTTTTTCCATTCGTTTTTGTGAAATAGGAAACCATCTGGGTTTCTTTTTAAAAAGAAGCTTTCCCAAAAAAAAGAATACAATATAAAGAAAAGTCGCTGCCAGAAAATCAGCAGTGAAAGCGATAAGAATGATTTCCGGTAAAAGAAACAGACCTGAATAGGCAAGATAACCTGAAACAATGAGCACCATCTCATTGGGCAATGGAGTAGGCGCGCCAATTTCTTGCAAAAAGAGGAACCCGAAAATGACGATAAGACCATATTCTGTTACATAATGTATGAATTCGATGGGCATAAAAGTGACGGCTTGATTTCTATGAAAAAATGAATACCTTTTTTTGCAAAGATAATCTCATTTTGTTACATTACGGTTACGGTTAAATGAGATTTTAATGCTAAAAACGAACACATAATCATTTTGAAGTGGCATTTTCCGCAAGGTGAAATATTTCAATGAATTATCTGCAACCTAAATATAGAAGAATTATATCAGGTTTTTCACAACATCAAAATCCTTTTATTTTCCAGTTGAAACTTCATTATGAACATTTTGATATTGCTCAAAATTGGTTACCTTTGTAAACGAAAAACAAAGCAATTTATATTCTAAAATCCCTTGATCATAAATGATTACGACTGAACAACTGAAAGCAGTGTCAGAACGCGAGGACGCGTTGAGGAGGTACCTTTGACATTGATGAAAAATTAATACAACTCGAAGAAGAAGAACGTCGCACTCATGCCGAAAACTTTTGGGAAGACCAAAAAGCGGCTGAAGAGCAGATGAAAAAGGTGCGTAGCATCAAAATGTGGGTAGATAACTATCATGAAGTTGCTTCTGCGGTAAGCGAATTGGAGTTAGCATTCGATTTTCTGAAAGAAGGAGTTGGCGAAGAACAGGAGGTCGATGATGCGTACCAACATGCAATTAATTTGATAGAAGCTCTCGAATTGCGCAACATGCTGCGGCGTGAAGAAGATAAATTGGGTGCTGTACTGAAAATTAACGCTGGTGCAGGTGGTACCGAAAGTCAGGATTGGGCATCGATGCTCTTTCGCCTGTATCAACGCTGGTGTGAGTCGAAAGGCTATAAAGTGACCATTACCAACTGGTTGGATGGTGATGAAGCTGGCATCAAAACTGTTACCATGCAAATTGAAGGCGAGTATGCCTATGGCTACTTAAAAAGCGAAAATGGTGTTCATCGTTTGGTGCGCGTTTCTCCTTACAATGCACAGGGTAAACGGATGACCTCGTTCGCGTCGGTATTTGTAGTTCCTTTAGTGGATGATAGCATTGAAATTATCATCAATCCTGCCGATATTGAATGGGATACGTTTCGATCTTCAGGAGCCGGAGGCCAAAACGTCAATAAAGTGGAAACCGGCGTTCGTTTACACCATTTACCCACAGGCATTGTGATTGAAAATACCGAGAGTCGATCGCAATTTGGCAATAAAGATAATGCGTTGCGGTTGCTCAAATCGCAATTGTATGAAATGGAGTTGGAAAAACGACGTCAGGCACAACAAAAAGTGGAAGCCGGCAAAAAGAAAATAGAGTGGGGGTCTCAAATCCGTAGTTATGTGTTTGATGACAGACGCGTGAAAGATCACCGAACAAACTATCAGACTTCCAACGTACAAGCCGTGATGGATGGCGATATTGACGAATTTATTAAAGCCTATTTGATGGAATTTGGAGACCAATAAGAATTTCATTTCCAGTGTTAATAAAACAACTTTGAAATAAATATTTTTGTAACATGCGACTTCATTATGCTCGCGACTGAGTTCGATGAGGATCGCCAAAATGATTTATATGACTAAAAAAGTATTATTGATGATCCTCGATGGTTGGGGAATCGGCGATCAATCGAAAGCAAACGTAATTGCACAAACACCTACTCCTTATTGGAATTCGTTGTTAAAGGACTATCCTCATTCTCAATTAGAAGCATCAGGTGAAAAGGTAGGCTTACCGGATGGCCAGATGGGTAACTCAGAAGTCGGCCATTTAAATATTGGCGCTGGTCGTGTTGTATATCAGGATTTAGTGAAAATCAATATTGCTTGCCGCGATCATTCTATTTTTGAAAATGAAGAAATCGTTAAAGCTTATCGCTATGCTAAAGAACAAAATAAACAAATTCACTTGCTGGGTTTGGTTTCGGATGGCGGAGTTCACAGCTCATTGGATCATGTTTTTACCTTGACGGATATTGCTAAATCCTATGGTATCGATAAAACGTTTGTACATTGCTTTATGGATGGACGTGACACTGATCCGCGCAGTGGAAAGAGTTTTATTGAAGCGTTGGAGAATCATTTATCACAATCCTCCGGACACATTGCTTCCATTATTGGACGTTATTATGCAATGGATCGCGATAAACGGTGGGATCGAGTCAAGGAAGCTTATGATTTGCTCGTGGATGGGAAGGGAACTCCTTCAACCAACATGATAGAAGCAATGCAACAATCGTATGATGCAGGTGTAACCGATGAATTTATCCACCCAATTGTGCATGTTGATCCAAACGGATTACCTTTAGCAAAGATTGAATCGGGTGATGTTGTCATCTTCTTCAATTTCCGTAACGATCGTGCCAAAGAGCTAACGTTGGTTTTAACGCAACAAGATATGCCTGAACAAGGAATGCATACCATCCCGTTGCATTTTTGTACCATGACTCCGTACGATGCTTCCTTCAAAGGCTTGCATATTCTGTTTGATAAGGATAATGTGCAGAATACGTTGGGTGAGATTGTTTCAAAAGCAGGAATGAAACAGTTGCGCATTGCTGAGACGGAAAAGTATGCCCATGTTACTTTCTTCTTCTCAGGAGGCCGTGAAGAACCTTTTGAGAATGAAGAACGCATCTTGGTATCATCACCTAAAGTGGCAACGTATGATTTGCAACCGGAAATGAGTGCGTATGAAGTGGCAGATAAACTTTCGGAAGCTATTCAGCAACAAAAGTTTGATTATATCACTGTCAATTTTGCCAATGGCGATATGGTAGGTCATACGGGTGTTTATGAAGCTATCCAAAAAGCTGTGATGGCCGTTGATTATTGTTTGAAACAAGTGGTTGAAGTCGCAAAAGGAAACGGATATGATGTGATTATTATTGCTGACCATGGTAATGCTGATTACGCTGTGAATCCAGATGGGACACCCAATACAGCTCACTCCCTTAATCCGGTACCGTTTGTTTATGTTTCCGAGAAACAACAAGTGAAAGTAGAGAGTGGCATTCTGGCCGATGTGGCGCCTTCAATTTGTGCTTTACTGAATATTGAACAACCAAAAGATATGACGGGGAAGAATTTGATTCATATCAACTAAAAGCAAAGCAGAAAAAAGATGACTTGAGTGTCTTTTTTCTGCTTTGCTTGTTTTGGTAAAACAAGGTTGGCAAAAATACTTTTTCTCCGAGATTACCGTTATAAAATTAAACGTTCTGGAGGGCAGTGTATGAGAAAAATTTGGCTTTGTTTGATGGTTTTACTTGGCATTAATGCTACAACTGCATTGTTTGCTCAGGATAATGGCTTTCGTGAAATTGACGATCGTCCCTGGCATTATGGATTTGTGTTAGGTATCAATGCCTATAGTTTTGGTGTAACACCTGCTGATGCAACAAAAGGAGCGCAAGCATCATCGGTTTCGCCGGGTTTTTCTGTTGGCATAATTGGTGATATGCGGTTGTCAAAATTTTTCAACCTTCGTTTTGTGCCAACGCTAAATTTCGCCGATAGGACGATTTCTTACCAAGATCCTGCCTTATCAACTACTCCTCAAACGGTTAAATCGTCGATTGTGGATTTACCAATCTATTTAAAATATCGCTCAATATGGGATGGTCGTTCTCGCCCGTATTTGTTGTTTGGTGGAGGAATTACCTATGACTTAGGTCGTGACAATACACAGCCTGTCTTGCTCAAACCTTCCGATTTTTATGTGGCAGTTGGAGTTGGATGTGATTTCTATTTCGACTATTTTCGTTTAGCCCCTGAACTAAAATTTTGCTTCGGGTTGAATAACTTGTTAACGCCAAGCAGCGAGCGTACTTCTGGTACGTTTGGTGATCCACGGTATTCCGACGAATTGTCAAAATTGACTTCGCGTGTAGTGGTTCTCAGTTTTAATTTTGAATAATCACATTGCTGAGAGAAAATTGGTAATTACGGATTTGACTTGAGGAACAGTTTCCAGAATATTTTTGTTCATCACAACTACATCAAATTGAGGTGCAAACTCTATTTCTGAAGCTGCTTTTGAAAGACGTTCGGCTATTACTTCAGGAGCATCTGTTCCACGATGTTCTAATCTGTTTCTAAGTTCTTCGATTGAAGGTGGTTGCACAAAAATGGCTAAGGCTCGATTACCAAAATATTTTTTGAGTTTCAAGCCACCTTTCACATCGACATCAAAAAGAAGGTTTGTTCCGGTTGAGAGAGCTCGCTCTACCTCGCGTTTCAGCGTTCCGTAAAATTTATTGGGATAAACTTCTTCATATTCAATGAATTCGTTATTCTTGATTTTTAGCAAGAATTCTTCTGTCGAGAGAAAAAAGTATTCCACTCCATTCTGTTCGTTTCCTCGGGACGGTCGATTTGTGGCAGAAATGGAAAATTGGAACGGTTGTTCGCCTCTCAATAAATGATTAATCAAAGTGCTTTTGCCTGCTCCGGATGGCGCTGAAAATATAATTACTTTTCCTTGTGTCATCTGTTGGTGCTTTAGTGATTATAAAACATTAAAAACCTGTTCTTTAATTTGTTCCAGATCATCTTTCATCAGTACCACGATTTTTTGCATCTCACTATGATTGGCTTTTGACCCCAATGTATTGATCTCACGACCCATTTCTTGTGCAATAAATCCAAGTTTTTTGCCGGGACTTGTTTCGTTTGTCATCGTGGTGCGAAAATAGTCAAGATGGTTTTGCAGCCGCGATTTTTCTTCGTTAACGTCTAATTTTTCAATGTAATAAATCAATTCTTGTTCAAACCGATCGGCATTGTAATTTTCCCCGGCATTTTGCAAGCCCTCACGTAACCTGCTCTTAACACGATCAATTCGTTCTGTTTCATATTGTGATACAGTATCGAGTAACTCATTGATATGAATTAGTTTCGCATCAAAAAGTTTTTCCAAAGAACGTCCTTCTTGCATCCGAAATTCTTCTACTTGTTGTAAGGCGTCAAGCGTGACTTGCAGAACTGTTTCCCATTCATTTTCATCAAGTAATTGTTCTTCATTTTCAAACACTTGAGGAAGCCGAAGAAGTATATCGAACCAATTTTGTGGCATCGGGATCTGGGTTGACTCCGCTAATTGCCGGATTTGGTCATAATAACTTTTGAACACAGCAACATTAATTTGTTGGATGGTTTTTTCATTCGGATTTGAAATTAGAATGGATACTTCTGCCTTCCCTCTTTCTAAGTGTTGAGTAATTACTTTTCTCAATTCCAACTCTTTTTCACGATATGCAGATGGCATACGGAGAGAAATATCAATTTGTTTGCTGTTCAATGTTTTTATTTCAACAGTGATTTGTTTATTAGCTATTTCACGGGAAATTTTCCCATAACCAGTCATTGATTGAAGCATGGCGCTAAGTGATTAAAAATTAGAATGCAAATGTACGGGTTTTGGGTTAAAAAGTGTACATTTGCAAATTAATTTTGTGACTCATTTATTTCATACTCATAAGCTGTTACACGTATTCTCTTTATGCCTGTTATTCTTCATCTTGAAACATCCACGTCTGTTTGTTCAGTAGCTTTATCAGTGGATGGAAAACTCGTTTCTGATCGTATCTCGTTTGAAGGTCCATCACATGCTGTGCTTTTAGCTCCATTTGTAGATGAAATTCTATGCGAGATGCGTACCCGGGACATGCGTCCTGATGCTGTTGCTGTGAGTTGTGGTCCTGGTTCGTACACCGGACTACGTATTGGTGTCTCTATGGCAAAAGGTCTTTGTTATGGTTGGAATGTGCCGTTAATTGCCGTTGACACGCTTCAATTGTTGGCCTATAGTGCTTTAAAAGCAACAACTTTGGATGACTCTTTATTGCTTTGTCCCATGATTGATGCCCGACGTATGGAAGTTTTTTCAGCTATTTTCGATCAACAATTACAATTTGTACGTCCTATAGCGGCTGATATTGTTGATGATACAACTTATTTACCGTGGTTGGAAAATACTCCAATGCTATTTTTGGGTAATGGTGCCGACAAATGTCGAATGCACATTACTCATCCAAACGCTCGGTTTTTGACTGATATTGTACCAAAAGCAAGCGAAATGATCGAATTGTCAGAAAAAATATTTATGAAAGGTCAATTCGTTGATAGTGCTTATTTTGAACCATTTTACTTGAAAGATTTTGTGGCTACTGTACCCAAAAATAAAGTGTTGTAATGGATTGATTCATCATTTATCCGTGGTTCCAAATAAATTCACATGAAAATCAATGTCAAAGGATACATTTACATTTTCCGACAATGAAAAAGCCAATTTGGCATTGGGTTTCATTCAAAATACGAACCGACACCTTTTTCTGACCGGCAAAGCAGGAACAGGAAAGACAACCTTTTTGAAGCAACTCAAAACGATTTCTTCAAAACGGATGATTGTGGTTGCACCGACTGGTGTGGCTGCATTGAATGCGGAAGGTGTAACCATTCATTCGTTTTTTGCGTTACCGCTTTCCCCGTTTATTCCTATACAAGAAAGCGTTTCGAACGAAAAGTCTCTTTCTCGTACAAAGATTGCTATTATTCGAAACCTAGACTTGCTGATAATAGACGAAATAAGCATGGTTCGTGCCGATTTACTGGATGCCATTGATGCTGCATTGCGTCGTTATAGAAGACGAAAAGAGCCTTTTGGCGGTGTGCAACTATTGATGATTGGCGATTTGCAGCAATTGCCGCCTGTGGTTACCGACTCTGACAAAGAGCTTTTAGAACCGTATTATAAGACCTCTTATTTTTTTGGCAGTTATGCTTTACAGCGAGCACATTTTGTAACCATTGAATTGGAACATGTTTATCGTCAACGCGATGCAGCGTTTATTCGCTTGCTTAATGCGGTGCGCGAAAATCGTCTAAAGTCTGACATTTATCAATTGTTACGAAGCCGTTATATGCCAAATTTTCAATCGGATGAATATGTCATTTTAACTACACATAATAATCAAGCGCAACGTGTTAACACAGATCATCTGAGTCGTTTAACCACACCTTCCCGTTTTTTTGAAGCGATCGTCTCAGGAGAATTTTCTGAATCAGCTTATCCAACCGATGCTCGTTTGGAGTTGAAAGAAGGTGCGCGCGTCATGTTTCTGAAAAATGATCCATCGGAAGCAAAAGCATTTTATAATGGCAAGATAGGTATCATTACTTCACTCAATAAAGAATTAATTTCGGTGATGTGCGATGGAGATTCGCAACCTATCGCGATTTCTCCCATGGAATGGCATAATATGCAGTACAGTTTCAATGAAGAGACACACGAAGTGGTTGAGAATTCCATTGGTACTTTTGTGCAATTCCCATTGAAATTAGCTTGGGCAATTACCATTCACAAAAGTCAGGGATTAACCTTCGATCGTGTGATGATTGATGCCAAAGCGGCTTTTGCTCATGGACAAATTTACGTAGCGTTGAGTCGTTGCCGTTCATTGGAAGGCCTCATTTTAACCTCATTATTTAGCGAAAAGGCATTAGTTATCGATCAAGAAGTGGCTGATTTTACTCAACAATGTGAACAAGAACAGCCAACTTCAATAATGTTGGAAAAAGCTCAAGAGGAATACGTTCATCAATTATTGTTTGAGTTGTTTGATTTTGTTCCCATAAAACAAGCTCTGGCTAATTTACTTCATCAGTTTTACGAACACAAAGCGATTATTGTTGGAATGAAATTTGATGACATTCGCAATATGAGCAGTGATTTTGAACGTGATGTTTTAGAAGTTAATGATCGATTTCAAACTCAGATTAAAACGATTTTACAATCAACTGAAACAGTTGAAAATAACAATCAGTTGCAAGATAGAATTAAAAAAGCAATTCCTTATTTTGTTGATAAAATTGAAACCATCATCCTATCGGTACTCAAAACAGGTCAATTTGAAACCGATAACCAAACAGTCAAGAAAACATTGGATGAGCAAATGCTACAACTTCGTGAACAAGCATGGACTAAAATGAGTTGTTTCCATAGTTGTACGGAAGGTTTTAATATTCAGCAATATGTCACTGCAAGAACGAATGCAATTTCGTTGTTTGAACAAGAAATAAATAAAGAACGCGCTCAAAGTCGTGTTACCAAAATATCCATGACGCATCAAGAACTTTATTTGCAATTGCGCGCGTGGAGAAATGCAAAAGCGGTTGATTTGGGTGTTGAACCTCATGCTATTTTGCGGCAAACATCTATGGAAAAGATTTGTTCTACGTTGCCTTCAACTAAAAAAGATTTAGGCCTAATCAAAGGAGTTGGAGCCAAGCGTATGCGTCAGTTTGGAGATGAATTATTAGAAATCATGGTTGAATATTTGAAAATGAAAGGATTGATGACAAAAGTAGATTTGGGTCATAAGATACAATATAGAATACAATCTCAAAAGGACGATGAATCTGTTTTTTGAGAATGTATTGGATAACAATAGATTTGATAAAGGAATAGAATTATAGAATTGAAATCAGATAAAAAAATGAAGCGAAATATATTTATAAGTTTAATGCTGACGTTGTGGCTGTTTTCAACGTCGTTGAGCGATGCACAACCTTATCAAATAGGGATATGTTTAAGTGGTGGCGGAGCATTGGGATTTGCACACATTGGTGTGTTAGAAGCGTTACAAGAAAGCGGCATTTACCCGCAAATTATTTCAGGGACAAGTATGGGAGCCGTAGTTGGCGCTTTTTATGCAGCCGGCTATACACCTCACGAATTGTTAGGTATCATTCAGCACGAAAAATTATATAAAACAGACAAGATAATCCGGTTTCGACTTGGAAAAAACAAAACCGGATTTTCTGATCATGTCCCATTGTGCAATGTACTGAAAAAATATATACCCGACGATAATTACGATAGTTTACCTAAACCTTTTTATTCATGTGCTACAAACTTAAGTACCGGAAAAGTTGAATATACATCGCATGGCGGTAATTTAAGTAAACATGTAGCTGCGTCTGCTTCCATTCCAGGTATTTTTGAGGCAGTTAAAATTGATTCTTGTTATTATGTAGATGGAGGAGTCCTGAATAATTTGCCGGCGCAACCCATTCGCCCATTGTGTAAAATAGAAATTTCGGTGGTAATCAGTCCTTTTACGCCTTACCCAAAAATTAAAAATTTATCGGATGTACTACATGACGTTCTCAAGGTAATGTCGAGAAACAATTCTCAAGCCGGACGTGATATGTCCGATTATGTGATTAATGTTAACATAGATCCTCGATTAGATATGTTTAGTTTCAAAAACTACAAGGATATTTATTTTGCTGGTTATAGAATCGGCAAAGAATTCATTGCGCAGCATCCTGAATTATTGAAATATGCAACTCCCAAAGTTCCACCAACGCGAGTTGTGCTACCTGATACAATTAAAGATATTCATTATTAATATATTGTTTATTAGTTAGATACCTTTTCTTTTTGCTAAAGAATAGAATAAAATGAGAAAAACAATCATAGACCTATTTGAACAAGCTGTTGAAAAATATCCGGAAAATACTTTTTTGTTCGAAAAGCAAGACGCAATTTTTCAAGAAACGACATACTTAAAAACGCGTGAGATAGTTTATCAATTAGGCGCTGGGTTGGTTTCTCTTGGTGTAATGAAAGGCGAACATGCAGCATTGCTTTCTGAAGGAAGAAATTTCTGGATTATGAGCGAATTAGCCATGTTTTATGCTGGTGCTATTAATGTTCCGCTGTCTGTGAAATTGGAAGAAAGCAATGATTTGTTGTTCAGATTGCAACATGCAGAAGTACATTATCTTTTTGTTTCTGCCACTCAATTACCAAAAATTCGCGCCATAAAACGTGATTTGCCTTTAATAAAACAGATCATCGTATTTGAGGAACTGTCTATTTACGAAGCTAAAGAAATATCAATCAATAAGTTGTTTGACTTGGGTCGAGATTATTTAACTACCTGCTCATTAGAAAAGTTTTTAGCTATCGGGCAATCATTGAATAATGATGATGTTGCTACAATTACGTATACATCAGGCACAACTGCAGAACCAAAAGGAGTGATGTTGACGCATCGCAACTACACGGCTAATGTCGAACAATCGCTAACGTTATTGTCGATTCCCGAAACATGGCGAACATTGATCATCTTGCCTTTAGATCATTGTTTTGCACATGTGGTTGGTTTCTATATTTTTATGACATCTGGAGCCGGCGTCGCAACCGTTCAAACAGGGAGAACAGCATTAGAGACATTGAAAAATATCCCTAACAACATCAAAGAGGTGAAACCTCATTTGATATTGAGTGTTCCCGCGTTAGCGAAGAGTTTTCGCAAAAACATTGAAAACGGAGTAAGGGCACAAGGAAAAATCACCAATTTATTATTTCATTTTGCGTTGAAAGTAGCTTACACCTATAATCTACATAAAGCTTCCAAAAAGCTCTCGTGGCAAAAGTTGTTGTCCCCATTGATAAGCCTTTTCGATAAAATTCTATTTTCCAAATTGAGGGAATCATTTGGAGGTAATCTCCAATTTTTTATTGGTGGTGGAGCCTTGTTAGACATGGAATTACAACAATTTTTTTATGCCATCGGTATTCCGATGTATCAAGGTTACGGGCTGTCTGAAGCTACGCCTGTGATCTCGTCCAATGGTCCGGTAAATCATCTTTTAGGCTCTTCAGGAAAATTAGTGCGACCTATGGATTTGAAGATCATTGACAGCCAAGGTAACGAACTTTCTTTAGGTGAAATAGGTGAAATCATTGTGCGTGGTGAAAATGTAATGGCTGGCTATTGGAAAAATTTTGAATCAACACGCGATGTATTACGTGATGGTTGGTTGCACACTGGCGACATGGGTTACATGAACCAAACCGGTTTCTTGTATGTTTTAGGTCGATTTAAAAGCCTTTTAATTGGCAACGATGGTGAGAAATATAGTCCTGAAGGTATCGAAGAAGCACTTGTTTCTAATTCACATCATATCGATCAACTGTTTTTGCACAACAATCAAAAAGCTTACACCGTTGCATTGATTGTCCCCAATCGCGAAACTCTCAAACGACACGTAAAACATGATTTTACAACGATTGAAGGAAAACAGGAGGCTATTCAACTTATTTTGCATGATATCAATAAATTCAGAACAGGAGGAGTTCATGCAGGCATGTTTCCCGAGCGATGGTTGCCTACAACATTCGCCATCCTTTCAGAACCATTTACCGAACAAAATCGTATGATTAACAGTACCCTTAAGGTGGCCCGCGGTGAAGTCGAATCGGTTTACAAAGAAACATTGGACTTTCTTTATACACCTGATGGAAAGATGATTACAAATTATTATAACATGGCTAACATCTTTTAAAGTCATCTTAGAGCATGAGAAATGATGCTGAAAAAATCTCCGGTAATTTTAGATAATTGATTATATGATAGATATTTCCCAGTTTGAAGACAAAAAAATGGCACTCTACACATTAGGATGCCGCCTTAACTTTGCAGAAAGTTCCACCATTGGTCGTCAATTGGTAGAAGCGGGGTTTCGCAAGGTAAAAATGGGTGAGAAAGCGGATGTGTGTGTCATTAATACATGTACCGTTACTGATTTGGCGGATAAAAAATCACGGCAAGCTATTCACCGCCTTATCCGGCAACATCCCACTGCTTTTATTGTGGTGACTGGCTGTTATGCACAACTGAAACCAGAAGAAGTGAGTATGTTAGAAGGTGTAGATCTGGTGTTGGGAGCTAATGAAAAATTTGATATACTTCAGTACATAAACTCTTTAGAAAAAAAATCGGAAGCAGAGATTCAGCATGTGAATAGTAAGGAAATTGATATATTTTTCCCTTCTATTTCGCACGAAGATCGTACTCGTTATTTCTTGAAAGTACAAGATGGTTGTGATTATCAATGTAGTTATTGCACTATTCCATTGGCTCGAGGAAAGAGTCGCAATGGCACCATTGCCGATGCAGTGACTCTTGCTCAGCAAGCTGCCGCTGAAGGTGCCAAAGAGATTGTGCTTACGGGTGTCAATATTGGTGATTTTGGAAAATCGACCAATGAATCTTTTTTCGATTTAATTCGTTCATTAGACAACGTGGAAGGTATTGTTCGATACCGGATTGGCAGCATTGAACCTAATTTATTGACAAATGAAATCATTGATTTCGTTGCAAATTCAAACCGTTTTGCTCCTCATTTTCATATTCCGTTGCAATCAGGTAGTAATAGCATGCTGGCTTTGATGCGTCGTCGCTATCGTCGCGAATTATTTGAAGAGAAAGTGATGTTTATTAAACAACGGCTACCAAATGCTTTTATTGGGGTGGATGTCATTGTTGGTATGCATGGTGAAACTGCCGCCGACTTTGAGGATGCTTATCAATTCATTCAACGACTCCCGATTTCTCAACTTCATGTTTTTACCTATTCGGAACGTTTAAATACCAAAGCATTAGAAATTGAGAATCATGTGTCACCTATTGAGCGCAAGCAACGAAGCGAACGATTGCATGTTCTTTCCGATCAAAAACTAAAAGATTTTTATCAACAACATAGTCGTCAAACCGGTTACGTACTATGGGAAGCAGCGCATAAAGGCACTCTCATGACAGGCTTTACAGAAAATTACATGCACGTGGCTGCGCCTTATGATAAAGCAAAAATTAATTCAATAGAGCAAGTTACATTGAACAACTTTACCGATTCTTTAACCGATAATGGTTGGATCGGATTTCAATTATCCAACTAATTTTGATCTGTATTTATGCAATTTGAAATACAACATAGTGATACTAAAACTAATGCTCGAGTCGGCTTGATTACTACCGATCATGGCACTATTGAAACGCCGATTTTTATGCCGGTTGGTACAGCCGGTTCTGTAAAAGCTGTCCATCAACACGAATTGACTGATGACATTCATGCTCAAATAATTTTAGGAAATACCTATCATTTGTATTTACGTCCTGGATTAGAAGTGATTGAACAAGCAGGAGGTCTGCATCGTTTTAATGGTTGGTCGCGGCCAATTTTAACAGATAGCGGAGGGTATCAGGTGTTTTCTTTGTCCGAAAATCGCAAGTTAAAAGAAGATGGCGCTCATTTCCGTTCGCATATTGATGGATCCAAACATTTGTTTACTCCTGAAAATGTTGTCGATATTCAACGAATCATTGGAGCCGATATTATGATGGCATTTGATGAATGCACGCCCGGTACTGCCGACTTTGCGTATGCCAAACAGTCAATGGAATTAACGCATCGTTGGTTAGAAAGAGGGTTGCGAAGATTTTCGGAAACTATGCCAAAATACGAGCATTCTCAATCCTTTTTTCCTATTGTTCAAGGTTGTGTGTATCCTGATTTGCGTAAACAATCGGCAGAATTTATTGCCAATAAACAGCAGGAAGGCAATGCAATCGGCGGTTTAGCGGTGGGTGAGCCTACAGAAAAAATGTATGAAATGATTGAGGTGGTCAATGATATTTTACCGAAAGATCGACCGCGCTATTTGATGGGTGTCGGAACACCGGCTAATATTTTGGAAGGCATTGAACGAGGCGTTGACATGTTCGACTGTGTAATGCCTACTCGCAATGGTCGTAATGGAATGATATTCACAGCAAATGGCATCCTTAATATGAAAAACGAGAAATGGAAAGCCGATTTTTCTCCTTTGGATGTTGAAGGCACGTCCTATGTGGATATATGTTACTCAAAGGCGTATGTCCGCCATCTTTTTGTCAGTAAGGAGTTTTTAGCTATGCAAATCGCGTCTATTCATAATTTGGCATTTTATTTATGGTTGGTACAAGAGGCACGAAAACATATTGTTGCCGGTGATTTTGCAACTTGGAAAGCAAAAATGGTTAAACAAACCATGCAACGATTATAAAGAAAAACGTGCAAGAAAAAGGAAGCCGTATTTATAGACATGAATTTCCCCTTTTAAAATTCACTTTATCGAACTAAGAGTCATAAAAGTGCCGTATCTTTGTAACAAAATATTTTGATAATTCAGAATACAAAATCATTTTAATGCACATTCCTATGAAAAAGGTGATTTATTTTTTTATTACCGCTCTGTTGATAACAGCCTGCGGAAGTAATGAACATGCTGCTCAGAAGCTGATCAAATCGCAAATGAAAAACATTGTGGCAGATTACAAAAGCTACAAATCAATCAGTTTTGGTGGTTTAGATTCGTTGTTTACAACCTATCAAAAAGATTCAACCTATGTGGGACTTATGAGAAAAGTAGCTGCTTATCAAGCTCTTTCAGCTCAGCAGACACAACTTGCCATTACTGCTAAAACTTTAAAAGAGACGAAAGCAATCAAAAAGTTAGTTGATGCGTATGCTGATTCTGCCAATCTTGTAACGAATCAAGCTTCTCTTTATGCTAAAGCGTTCAAAAGTGCCTTTTCCGGTTGGCAAATGAGTCATACCTTTTCAGCTAATAATGCACAAGGGACTAATCAAATAATGACTTACAAGTTCTATTTCGATAAACCATTAAACAATTTGGTTGGATGGGAGAAAGAGTAGCATTTTGTATTGATAACTGCGATTACTCTCATCTTAAATTCCAAAAATAATTATACTTGGTATAAAAAGCGCTGTTTCGTCTTTGCTTTCATTTCCTTCATCATTTTTTTAAGCATTACATTGCAGCGCTTTTATCAAAACATTGAGAATTAATATTTTACAAAAAAAGCCGCACAACTTGTTTGTTAGCGGCTTTTTTTTGTGAGACATACTGGATTCGAACCAGTGACCTCTTGCCTGTCAAGCAAGCGCTCTAAACCAGCTGAGCTAATGCCTCTCGTTATATTAAAGATAAAAATACCGCCCCAGTGAGACGGTATTTGTTATTGTCGGGGTGACAAGATTCGAACTTGCGACCACACGCCCCCCAGACGCGTACTCTAAACCGGGCTGAGCTACACCCCGCTCAATTGTGGTGCAAAAGTAATACTTTTTTCCGCTTCTGACAATAGTTTCAAGCATAAACGCGCTTTCTTGGCGCTATTTTTCAAAAGCTCTTGTTTTCGGCTTATTTGCAATGTATCTTTGTAATTGAAAGTAAAAACAATAATTCATTTTTCAAAACAAACGTATGGCAACAGTATTATTTGGAGGAAATCCCACACCGCTTACAGGGAATGAGATAAAAGTGGGCGCTCAAGCGCCGGAATTTACATTAGTAGCTAAAGATTTGAGCGAAAAGCATTTGAGTGATTTTGATGGGAAGATTAAAATTCTTGCGATTTATCCCAGCATTGATACATCAGTATGTGCAACTCAAAACAGAAAATTTAACGAAGCAGCTTCATCGCTCAGCAATGATGTTGTTATTTTGTCTATTTCTATGGATTTGCCTTTTGCACAAGGTCGTTTTTGTGCAGCTGAAGGACTTGACAAGGTCATTACACTCTCTGATCACCGCTTGGCTGATTTTGGCCTGAAATATGGTTTCTTGATTGAACCTTTGCGCCTTTTAGCGCGTGGAACGGTTGTGCTGGATAAAAACAATGTAGTTCGTTTTGTGGAATATGTTCATGAGGTGACCACAGAACCCAATTATGAGGCAGCCTTATCAGTCGCTAAATCGTTGTAAGAATCATTTATTAGTTTCATGTTGATTTAAAGCGTTTCTGTGCTTCGTGCATGGAAGCGTTTTTCTTTTTATAAATGTGTATATGTCTGTATAGTATCTTTTTATATCATTATATTCAATAACAACTTCATGGAATGTTCAAAAGAATCCCGTATATCATTGACAAGGTTAAGTGATTCTATGAAAAAGTACTGTGAGGTTTTCATTTTAGACATAAGTCTAACTTTACTAAGACATAAGTCTAAATAAGCTAAGACTTATATCTAATTGATTTTAGACTTAAGTCTTATAAAACTAAGACTTAAGTCATAATGAAAAAAGATCAAGATATTTTCTGTAAAAGTTATGGTTGTTTTTTTGAAAAGTTACAGAGAAAATCAATTCTCTATTCGTTCTTACTTGTTTATAGGATAAAAGAAAGAACTACTCACAATTTTCAGGTGCCTTCCTTTAGTCAAACGATCATTGAAAATCCTACAAATTACGAATGGATATGCAGCATTTGACAATTTGTTCTTATCTTCGCAACCTTAATATCTTATTTCTTCACTTCAAAAATCATTATTGTGTCTGATAGCATTGTTATTATACCTACTTACAATGAGAAAGAGAACGTAGAAGCCATTATTCGTGCGGTTTTTGCATTGTCGAAACCTTTTCATATCCTGATTATTGATGATGGCTCTCCCGATGGCACTGCCAATATTGTAAAAACGTTGCAAAAGTCATTTTCTGATTCTTTGTTTCTGCTCGAACGAAAAGGGAAACAGGGACTCGGTACGGCTTATATCGCGGGCTTTCGCTGGGCTATTGAGCACAAATATGATTTCGTATTTGAAATGGATGCTGACTTTTCTCACAACCCGAATGATTTGCTTCGTTTATACGACTCGTGTGCTAACGATGGGGCTGACTTGGCAATAGGTTCACGCTATGTAAATCATGTTATCAATGTGATAAATTGGCCGATAGCACGAGTCATCATGTCCTATTTTGCATCAAGCTACGTTCGTGTTGTTACCGGGATGCGTGTTTTTGATACTACAGCAGGATTTAAATGCTATCGTCGTCAGGTATTGGAAACCATTGAATTGGATAAGATTCATTTCAAAGGATATGCTTTTCAAATTGAAATGAAATTTACTGCGTATAAGTGTGGGTTTCAAATAAAAGAAGTTCCTATCGTATTTGCGAACCGCGTTTTGGGTGTCTCAAAAATGAATGGAGGTATTTTTGGAGAAGCATTTTTTGGCGTTCTAAAGTTGAAACTGCAAAGTTATTTCAGAAAATATCCTCAAAAGCAAGTTTAGTAACTTCTTTCACATTGGAATATTTGCTGTCTTCTTGCAATTTATTTTAGTTAGAAAGAGGTGATCAATAGACCAATATTGAGAGCGATGACTATGAGAGCGATGATCCCGATCAGGATCATCGTTCTTTTTTTATTGGCATATTTACCCATCACTTTTGGTGATGAGGTTAGATAGACCTGAGCAATAATGGTAATGGGAAGCTGGATGCTTAAAATCATTTGAGACAAAATGAGTGCGTTTAAAGGATTGGTTACAAAAAACAGCAAAAGAGTGGCACCAACAATGGAGATAAGAACGCCTAATTTAGAATGATTGTCTTTAATGTCGAAAGGTTCGGCAAAAATTCCTGTAAATATAGATCCACCTGCCATGCCCGAAGTTACCGAAGAGGCTATTCCCGAGAATAAAAGCGCCAATGCAAAAATGTTAGAAGCGCTATTGCCTAAAAGAGGCGTAAGTAATTGATGAGCTTGCTGCAATTCGTTGATAGTTTCATGATGAGTGAAAAATATTGCAGCGGCCATGATAAACATGGCAATATTAATTCCCCAACCGGCAATCATTGATAACAGCGTATCAAAGAATTCGTATTTAAGCAACTTTTGGATTGAAGCATCACTCTTTTTGTGCAATTGACGACTTTGAATGATTTCTGAATGCAGAAATAAGTTGTGAGGCATTACGACAGCTCCCAAAACACTGAGAATCATTAATAAAGAACCGTTTGGTATTTGAGGAACAAAGGCATCGGTAGCTGCTTTTAACCATTCCACATGCACCAGTGACAATTCATAAACAAATGAGATGCCGATGATGGAGACAAACCCGATGATCCATCGTTCAATTTTTCGATATGAATTGGTGAAAATAAATAGGATGACCAACAATGCAGACAAAATAACGCCAAGCATTATCGGAAGCCCGAAAAGCATTTGTAATGCAATTGCTGCGCCTAACAATTCGGCTAATGAAGTGGAAATTGATGCCATAACCGCAGAAATAAGGATAGGTCGGGAAAATTTATGCGGTAAATGATAATTTACGGCTTCCGAAAGACACAAACCTGTGACAATGCCTAAATGCGCCACATTATGTTGCAGTACAATCAACATAATTGTGCTTAATGTAATCACCCACAAGAGTGTGTACCCGTATTCTGCTCCACCAACAAAGTTTGTTGCCCAATTGCCGGGATCAATAAACCCTACTGTAACTAAAAGTCCGGGGCCTATGTATTTGAATATTTCAAAAGCTTTTTTTGAAGGATGATGTGACTGTTTTTGCCAGTCTTTTAAGTTGAAAAAATCCATGGTTATGTCATCTTATTTTTTGCAATGTTACTATTTAATGTCGAAAATGGCAAATGGGTGTCATAATTTCTTATATTTGTACTTCAATAGAGTCAAGCTGCTTGTAAATCATTAATTTATAAACATGATTGTTGATCCAAGACGAGTTATCGTTCATAAATCGATCAAGTCACAAGATGGAATGGTCGTATATCGCATGAGTCGTGATCAACGCGTGCAAGATAATTGGGCACTGCTTTTCGCACAGCAACTTGCCGATCAAATGGAAACAAGCCTTTTGGTTGTATTTACGTTAATGCCTCACTATCCCAATGCGAATCAACGTCATTTTGATTTTCTGATCAAAGGCTTGCAACAGATTGAAAAAGCACTTATCGAGAAAAATATTCCTTTCGTGCTTTTGGCAGATGATCAACCTATGAAGCTTTTTGAACAGTATATCAAGAAACACGGCGTGACAACTGTTGTTTCGGACTTTGATCCATTGCGCCATAAACAACAATGGATTGAAAGCACTAATCAAATTGATAATATTGCTCATTATGAAGTAGATGCACACAATATTGTGCCATGTCATTTTGTTTCGCAAAAGGTTGAGTTTGGTGCTTATACATTACGTCAAAAAATTAACCGGTTGTTGCCCGAATTTCTTACGGAATTTCCAAAACTTCACGCACAAGAGACAAAGCATACAATCGGGATATTTCCGATAAATTGGGATGAAATTAAAACACTTCTTTCATCTTCGGAAAATATCTCACCGATCAATTGGCTCCAACCCGGAGAAGAGGCTGCCCATATCATGTTGCATCAATTTATAGAAACACAATTGCCCTTTTTCAATATACACCGTAATCATCCTGAAATGAATGGACAGTCGAATTTGTCTCCATATCTTCATTTTGGACATATTTCGGCTCACCGGGTTGCGTTAGAGACGCTCAAACAACCAATATCAGACAGTCGAGATGCATTTCTTGAGGAGTTGATTATAAGAAAAGAATTGGCCGATAATTTTTGTTTTTACAATTCTAAGTATGATAAAGTGGAAGGATTTCCAGCATGGGTAAAAAAAGACATGGAGCTGCATCGTCAGGACGTAAGAACCTATTTATACAAACTCGATGAATTAGAAGCCGGAATAACGCATGATGACCTTTGGAATGCTGCACAACATGAATTAGTAACAAGGGGAAAGATGCACGGATATATGCGTATGTATTGGGCTAAAAAAATTCTTGAATGGACATCTTCTGTAGAGGAAGCTTTACAATGGACTATTTATTTGAACGATAAATATTCGCTTGATGGACGTGATCCCAATGGATACGTTGGAATCGCTTGGAGTATTGGTGGTGTTCATGACAGAGCTTGGTTTCCGCGTCCGATTTTCGGGAAAGTTCGTTATATGAGTTATTCGGGGTGCAAATCGAAGTTTGACATAAAACGGTACATTCAAAATAACACGCTTGAATAAGTTTTCTCATTTTATTATTTTTCGTCGCAGCATTCATCCATTGAATATAGTTTTTACGTCTAATAGAAAAACCTAAATCATTCACTTATTTAAAACAAATGCTTATGAAACCTTTTATTGTTGTAAATCAAATGATTCGCTCATTTCTAGTTGTGTCAATCGGCATGATGTTGTTTTCATGTAATTACATTAATGGGCATACTATTTCGGGATCAGGAAAAGTGGTTAAACAAGAACGACCAGTTTCATCTTTTAATCGATTGGACATTGCTGTGCCATTAAATGTTGTCATTATTCCTTCAAAACAAAGTCGTGTTGTGGTTGAGATAGATGATAATTTGCAATCGTATGTCACAGTGGTCTCTGACGGCTCGTTGCTTTCTATTTCTGTGCCAAATAACACCAATTTTTCGACAAAGGTAAAAGGGGAAATTGACGTGTACGTGGATTCCTTGACAGTTTTAAACAATCATTCGGTTGGGATGTTGACAATGCAAGACACCTTGCATACAACTTATTTTGCCCTTGATAATCACGCTGTCGGAAAAACTGATTTGCAAGTTGAAGCTAAAGTAATTTCAGTAAACAATCATTCCGTTGGAAGACTTAATCTTTATTTGCAGGCTGATTCTTTATCATTAGATAATCATTCTGTTGGAGAAACCTTGTTGTCCGGCAAATGTAGCGAAGCCTCGATGAATAACCATAGCGTCGGTAATTTTGATGCAAAACTATTCTTTTGCCAAGTGGTTCATCTCACGAACAGTGCTGTTGGTGGTGCTTCAATCAGGGCATCACAAGCCTTTTATGTGAAAAACTCGGGAATAGGAGGACTTATCTTGTATGGTAAAGGGCAATTGGAAGAATTATCTGACAGTGGAATTTCGAAAACGCGACGTGCTGACAATTAGACAAGTATATTATATAGATGTACCTTACATTTAAGCGTTTTCGTGAGCTAACAACCATTGTTTACGCCCAATGCCACCATTATATCCGCTTAATAATCCTGAAGTTCCTATCACGCGATGGCAAGGAACAACAATGGGGAAGGGGTTATGATGGTTGGCGTTGCCCACAGCTCGACAAGCTTTGGGCTTATCAATAAGTTGCGCTATGGTTTGATAAGATCGCGTTTCTCCAAATGGAATCGTTTGTAATGTACGCCAGACTTGTTGTTGAAAAGCAGTGCCTTGATGCCGTAAACGTAAAGAAAACGTTTTTAGTTCACCGGCAAAATAATCTTTCAATTGAGTGATTCCTTCGTTTACCGCCTCGTCTTCATCGCCAATGGGTTCAGGCTCTGTGTCGGCATAAGAGATGGATATAATCTCGTTGGCATCGCCTTCAACACATATCCATCCGATGGGAGATTGAAAAGATCGTAGAGTCATTTATTTGATATTAAACGATAATGCATTTCCTTTCGAGCTCCCAACAACTTTATCATTTTCAAATTGAAGCACACCGTTGACAAAAGTATGGGTAACTTTTGCATGCAGTGAAACGCCTTCGTAAGGAGACCAACCACATTTTGAAAGAATAGATTCTGGAGTGATAGTCCATGAATTGTTGGGATCAACCAACACTAAATCAGCAAAAAATCCCTTGCGGACATATCCACGGCGATGAATACGGAACAATGTAGCCGGTGCATAACACATTTTCTCAATCACTTTTTCAATGCTTACTTGTCCATGACGTACCAACTCTAACATGAGAGGAAGTGAATATTGAATGGACGGTATGCCGGAAGGAGTTTGAAAATAAGAGCCTGTCTTCTCGCTTAAAAGATGAGGCGCATGATCGGTCGCAATTGTATCTATTTTGTTTGTTGTGAGGGCTTGCAACAATGCTTTTTTATCATTTTCAGTTTTAATGGCAGGATTGGATTTGATTTTTGCTCCCAATCGATCGTAATCGCGTTGATCAAACCAGAAATAAGGGACACATGCTTCAGCCGTAATTTGTTTTTCAGCTAATGGCTTCGATCCATCAAAAAGAGCTAACTCATTGGCTGTACTGACATGAGCAATGTGCAATCGTGACCGATTTCGCATTGCCATTTCCACTAATGATGCAGTTGATTTATAGCATGCTTCTGTGGAACGGATCATCGGATGATAGCTGAATGGCACATCCTCTCCGAATTGTTCACGGTAAATGGCGCTATTGCGTTGAATTACAAGATCATCTTCGGCATGTGCCACTAACAAATGTTGAGATGAAGTCATCAACTGCTGTACGATATTTTTGTCAACAACTAAATTTCCTGTCGTCGATCCAAGATACATTTTAATTCCGGGTATCTTTTGTGGATCTGCTTGCAGCAGTTCATTGAGATTGTCGGGAGTTGCCCCCAGGAAGAACCCATAATTGATCAGCGATTTTTCTGCTGCAATGTGTTGTTTTGTTTCCCATGCAGCCATGGTTGTCGTTGGTGGAATCGTGTTGGGCATGTCGATGAATGATGTCACGCCTCCGGCCAATGCCGCTTTCGATTCAGTTGTAATATCAGCTTTCTCTGTCAACCCCGGATCCCGAAAATGGACATGACTGTCAATCACTCCGGGTAAAAGCCAAAGATCAGAAGCATCTATGACCTGATTTTTTTGTAAAATAGTTTCTGGGATTTCTCCTTTGAAAATTTCAGCAATTATATCTCCTTCAATACGAAGAGAACCACGAAATGTATTTTTTTCAGTAAAAATTTTGGCGTTGTAAATAATGATGCCCTGTTTGTCCATTGAGTGATCCGTTAAGATGCGGTTTTTAATGATTAATATGTGTCTGAGCAAAAAGATACAACAAAAAAATCAGTCATTTCTTTTTGCGGAAGCCGCCACAAAAATACAAAAAACTTCCACGTTCAACGTGTTTTCTAGTAAAAACATGCTTTTAATTGAATCGAAAAATTTTCAATGAAGGAAATGACATAGGAAGAAAACAAAAATAAGGCAGTCAATAAACTTATAAGAAGAAGTTTAACGCAGGATTAAATCAATCAAAGCTCCTTCCAATTCATTAAATTGCATCATGCACCCTTCTTCTGCTAGACGTCTTGGAACAGCATAACAACCCGTTAATAAGACTTCAGGATCTGTTTTCATCCCCCAAAGCGCGACTTTGGAGGCGATGAATGAAGGAATAGATGGTAGCCATGGCCGATTCAATATCTGACGTAAAGTTTGCATGAAAGTCTCGTTAGAGACAGGTTGGGCAGCGGTGATGTTGTAAATTCCTTCCATCATGTGCTTGTAAAGTGAACAACGGAAGAGTTGCATCAGATCGTTAATGTGAATCCAACTGATGCCTTGTTTGCCTGAACCAATAGGCGCTCCTAAAAAGGACTTCGTTAATTTCACCAAAGGAGGTAATGCCCCGCCATCTTTTGCCAATACAATGCCTAAACGAAAGATTAATTGGCGTGTGTCCGGCAGTTTAATTTCTAAAAACGTTTTTTCCCACTGAGCACAAACTTCTGCCATAAATCCTTTACCCATAGGCGATTGTTCAGTACAAAGGCGTAGATTATTACCATAATAACCAACAGCGCTCATTTGAATAAATAAAGGAGGTGGAGTTTGACAGCGTAAAATAGCATTGGCCAGTGCTTTGACAGATTGAATACGGCTTTCAAGAATAGCGTGACGATTTGCCTCTGTAGGTACTGATTGAATGCTTTGGCCGGTAAAATTAAAAACGGCAGCAGCTTGTTCCAATAAATGCCACCAACCATCAGGAGTATTTGCATCCCAATGAACAAAACGAACTGCGTTTTCATATTGGTTCTCTCCACGTGTCAAGACAATAACGTGATATCCAATTTGTGAAAAATAGGAAGCAGTATGTTTACCTATAAAACCCGTACCACCTGCTAAAATAATTGTAGGCTTCGTTTTTTCTTGCATATTAAGCTTCGTTGTTTTTGATAAACTGTTGTACAATAGCAGATGCAGTTTGAAAATCATGTTTGGCAACTACCACGTTAATAGCTCCCGAGCCTCCTGGCGCTGCTATCCACGGGGCCACATTGCCAAGATTTTCATTATTAAAAAAGGCTTCAATACCAGCATCTTCCAAAATACTTTTCACCATGCCACATTCCCACATAACTCCAGAAAATACTTCAACGGGCAAGTCGTCATCTTCTGTTTCTGGTAATTTGTTTACATCTAAGGAACTATTGTTGTCATCTAAGCTTGCTAAAACCAGATGGGATTGTAGTTTGGAAATGAATTGTTGCACAGCGTGATCATTGATCATGGAAACCGAGTTGCTCACTTTCGAGATATGTCTTACAATCCAACGTTCCCAAATACTCATTTTTTCAAACAAAAACTCGCCTCCCAGAAAACTTTTCGTGGTGGTTCTCTCAAATAATTCAGAAGGGAAAGCACGCATTAATTCTTGCTCGCGTTGTTCTTCGGTTGGCTGCATTCCACACACAAAAAGACCAATTACTTTCGGCTGTAATTGGGCAAGGTATTGGTGACAAAAATTATCCATGGCTTGTTGAATTTTGCCGGCATAAATGGAACTGCCAAGAATCAAATAGTCAAACTTTTCCAAATCAGGATGTTTGTGTTTTTTGATATCTATAACATTACAATCATATTCAGCTAATGCGTCGGCAATTTGTTTAGCAATTTTTTCAGTAGTGCCGTGTTTAGAAATATACAAAATAGCTATTTTCATCTGTTTACGCTTGTTTTAAAATGGATGCTTTTTATGGAGATGCTAGTTCAAAGTAGATTGCAACGACAGCGGATACTTTGTTGAAATATATAATCTTAAGTATAAGAAGTGCAGCATAAATCTCTTACATGTAAAATGTTTGTTATTTTTTATTCAACAAATATACATCATTAAAATTGAATTTCTTCCAATCCCGGAAAAATGATTAAAAAGCAAGGATGGCAGGGTTGACAAAGCAATTTGAATCTATAAATATTAATGCCCCATTATAGCCACATCAATGCTTCCCAAAGATGAGCTAAAATCGTGTGATAATGCGTAATAATGATTTTGGTAATAGATTGCATTGTCTTTGACCTTGACTTTCAACGCCATTTTATCTTGATGATAAAAATGAATTATGTATGCTTTATGAATATCTAAATGAGAAACAATAGGAGGCATCCAATGTGTAATTGCTATCCATGTTGTTACAGCGGGTGGAACCACAAAGAAGAAAACGGGATTAATCAAACCTAATCCGACATAAATAACAGGGAAAGGCACTAAGTACCATAAGGAGAATTTCTTGAATACTAATTGATTATCACATAGTTGATTCCATATAAACTGAATGACTCGTGACTCTGATGAATCAACATAACGATAATTTGAAAAAAGAGTGTTGTCTGTGATCACAACTCGATCAAACGTTGTTGCATAATGAGGTACAATTTCATTTTCAAATAGTCTTGCCTTACGTTGGATATTTCTGTAATACAGTTTATTTAAAGCAGACGTAGGTATTGGAACGGTTGTTTTATCCAGATTTTCATTCATTTGATGCCAATTGTCTTGGCCCACCCATGCGTATTTTAAAGCCAACAAAGAGGCAAATCCTTTAAGATAACCTTCTTTTCGAATGTTGGCGTAAGCAGTGTCTGAAGCAACGGAAGATAACAAGATATTATCAGGCAAGAAAAGTAATTTATCTTGTTGCCAAACTAAACGGGCAATTCCGTTTCTAAAACTTTGGTTTTGATAATATAGCGTGTCAATATATGTTCTTGGTTGCTTGATATTGTTTATTCTACAAACTTCAATAGCAGCAATGGAATCCTTAAATGTAACAAAAACTAACTCTTTTGCATTGCGTCCATAATAGATCGTTGCATGAAGAAAATTAGCTGCAAGTATAAAAACAATAAATAAAATATTTTTCATAGATTGTGATAAAAATACTTACGTTGTGTGTTTAAATGGAAGATGGTTTTATGTTGTTGATTTCATGTTTCAGTGAACCAATTTAACAGATTTGATTTTTAAATTGATAAACCAATTTGCTTTCTGTCTTTTTTCCCTCTCTAAAACATCAATTTGTTATCTATATTTATAAATAGATGAAGCGAAATGTCTATATCAGACAGTCAATAATTGAGATTGATGTTTTGCATATTTAATTAAGGTGCAAAATTAGTTCATTTTTCTGATAAATCAAGCATTTTTCTACAATAACAAAGTTTGTTTTTGCTTGACATTCAGCTTCAACATAGAATTCTAATCAATTATATATGAACAACAAAGATGAGTTGAATTTTGATCTGAGCTATGTAGTATCATTCAATTTAGATTTGTTATGCTTTATTGAAGTCGTATGTTTCAAAAAGAAGCTATAACTTTAGGGCGATTTTTTGTCTGATAGTAATTTACCACTGCTTTACAAAATCTTCAATCATGATTAGGCTGTTAAGACACAAATGTAACGATATAATCTAATTAATTGTTATAATGCATATTATATTTATTGATTTCATGTTAAATCAAAAAAGGATAGGAACATACATCATGTGTATCGTTCTTCTATTTTCATCTATTCATGCCAAGGGAAAGTCCCGTGCTTTGACTGTTTTTCTCAATACGCCGGAATTGTCATGTGCAAATATAGGCATTCTTGTGAAAGAGGTGCAAACGGACAAAACCATAATTGAATATAGATCAGATAAGGCTTTGATACCAGGTTCCAATTTTAAATTGATCACAACGGCGACCGCATTAAACTTATTAGGCCCAGATTTTCGATTTGCTACCCCTTTGCAATTCGACGGTCAAATTGATCAAAAAGGAATTTTGCATGGAAATCTTTATATTGTTGGAAGCGGCGATCCTACGATTGGATCTGAGGATTTTGCTGACGTTGATTTTATCGATCATTGGGTAAGGGCAGTCAGACAAACGGGCATTAAAGCTGTTGACGGTCGTGTTGTGGCTGATGTTTCCGCATTCGATAAAGAGGTTGTTCCGTCTAATTGGGTTTGGGAAGATATGGGGAATTATTATGCTGCCGGTGTTTATGGGCTTTCTCTTGATGATAATCTTTATCGTTTAACATTCCGTACTGATAGCATTAGCTCAACGCCAACTATTATTGCCATTTCACCCAGTTTTCATCCCATCATTTTTCACAATTATTTAAAAGCATCTGCACTTAATGCTGATGGTAGTTTTATACATGGAGCGCCTTTTAGCTATCAGCGCACTATTACAGGAACGTTACCGGCTAACAGAGCATCATTTGTCGTCAAAGGCGATTTGCCAAATCCACCCCTTGCACTTGCTTCCTTGTTTACCAATCAATTGAATCATGATGGAATACGTATCAGCGGACTTCCTACAGATACACTACCTACTGCAAGTAGGAAAAGAACACAGTTTTACGTTCATTATTCACCGGACTTGAACTCCATAATTGATAAAACGAATACAGAAAGCAATAACCTTTTTGCTGAGCATATTTTCAAGCGTTTAGCATTGATAAATCATCCCATAGCTACACGTCAGGAGGCTACAGAAATAGTTAAGCAGTTTTGGGTATCACATCAAGCCGATACAACCTCTTTATTTATAGAGGACGGCAGTGGGTTATCTCCTTTTGATGGAGTGACTCCTGAATTCTTGGTTCATTTGTTGATTTATATGCGCAGGGCTAATCCTTATGGGAATCTATTATTCAACTCTTTGCCCATTGCTGGCCAAAGCGGAACTCTTCGAAATTTTTTAGCCAACACACCACTCAAAGGGAAAGTACATGCAAAAAGTGGCTCTATCAAACGGGTGCTTTGTTATTCAGGTTACTTGGATCACAACAACAAAGAATATGCTTTTTCCATCATGACAAATAGCTTCAGTGGCGCCGCTTTAAATGTACAAAAAGCCATTGAGAAGTTTTTGTTATCACTTCATTAATGTTTTTATAATCAGTGATTAATTCTATGCGATTACGTTACAACTAATGCTTAACAGGCTGTTGCATGTCGTGAACAGGAGGTTTATAACCTTGACAAGCATATACTGCAAAACGACGACGTATCGTTCCGTGATGATCTTTCAATAAAATAGAGTCAAGTGGTTGAACGCTCCTGAAATAATGCAATAACATGGCTTTTTCAGCCCCTTTAAGCGATTGATTGTGCTTATTGAGTGCAGAAGTAACATACAGTCCATCATGGTTGGATAACGCGTGCAAAGCTGTATCGTTTAAAGCAAACTGATAGGCATCTTGTTCTATCAGATTTCCTGCATAGACATGTTGTGGTAAGTAGAAGTTGAGAACTGCTGCTGTTTTATATGAATCATCGGAAAAGATGAAATATCCAGGATAGTGTTCTTGGATCTTTTCAACTTTGTTTGCCAATTGCTTCCATCCCCACCATGTGTCGTCCGAATGTACAGGGAAAGGCATAAAACCAATTTCGATTATGGCCAATAAATGAATGAAAAGTGAAATGCCGATTTGCCAACGAATGGCTTTCCATGATTTAAAATAGATCACGGTTATCACTGCTGCCGAAAGGAAAGCTGGCATCATCCAATTGATTTTTACCCAATAAAACAATGAAATTGCTGTGAAAAAGAGAATTGTTGGTAGTGAAAAAGAGGCTGCAAAGAGTTGTTTTTCATCCAAACGAAAATGAGGTAACCATTGCTTAAACAAATTGTAGGTGGCTTTGAAAATGAATATAAAGAATACAGGCAATACCAAGAGTAATTGAGAGCCGAAACTCCCGAGAAATAATTTTGGCTGAAAATGAAAGGCCTCTATGCCTGAGGCTCGTTGTGTGGATTGATATTTGAACGAAATAAAGTGATTATTGATATTCCAAATTGCTATCGGCGATACCGTCAAAAAAAAGAAAACAATAAAAAGCAGGAATTGCCATGAAAGCAATTTGCGTCGGTGTTCATGCGATAGCAGCAAAAAGAGACACATTCCACCAAACATAAGAAGGCCGGTGTATTTACTGTCAAAGGTCAAACCAACAGCTACCCCAGCCAGAATCCAATCAATTAATCTATTATGTATAATTGCCCGATACATGAGTAATAAGCTCAATGACCAAAAAAATAACAAGGGTACGTCTGGAGTGCTATTGATACATAATACCGTGATCATGGGTGTGGCGGCAATTAGCAAAAAAGCTTTGCGCAGGGGTTCTCCTTGCAGCAACTCACGCAAAAAGAGATAGAAAAAATAAAGTGTAAATGAAGTAATGATAAAATCGGCAAGATGCAGTGATAAAGCAGTTTTACCTAAGATGAGACTAAAGAACCTCAACATATAGGCAATCATGGGAGGATGGTCAAAGTAGGAAAGTGCTAAATGATCGCTATAATAAAAATAATAAGCATCTTGTGGCATCAAGCCCATCAGCGACGCAAGCAGTAGTCGTAACAATGAGAAAAGGAGAATAACTCCGATAAATTCATTTTTCTTCATTCGAAAGAGTTTGTTTTGGTTGGTAGTGGAATTGTATGAGGCAAAGATACTCAAAATTTATTTTTGAATGATTCGTTGAGCTGTCCTCAAATTGATGAGTAAAAAAACACCTCCGCATTGCCAATGTACGGAGGTGTTCATGGGGTGTCTAATTAAAAAACGAACCGTTTTTCATTCCCATTTTTAATTTATTGTCAAAACAAGCGGTATAAGTATTTCGAGAGAGCTTCTTTTTCACAGCATAACCATGAGATAATTAAATAGATATGTCATTGCAAATGAAATGAAACCTAACAAGTAAAATGCTGATTTAAAAGACATTGTAGCTGAAAAACATGCACTATTATGTTCAGTTGCAATCTAAATTCTCAAGATCAATCAACAACCAAAATTGTCGAAAATCGAAACGATAAAAAAATATTGAATGAGAAAGTGTCCTTACCAAATTTCTTATAAAAAGAAAATTTAAGAACTGGTCAATTACGCCATTGAGGGAGGAGCACGAAGAGAATAAATTGCCTTAGAACTCTGGTAATGAGCTATAAAGCAATACGTGGTTTGAATCTTAGCAACAAATGTCAAATTTGAGAAATCATACGTAGTTGCAATGTAACCTAACGTGTGAAATTGATATAGCGGATAAATGGCTAAAATATGCGTTGTGCGACATTTTTTGTGTGCAGGAAGAGGCGTCTTTGCTTTTTGCGGGTGGTATTGACTTTTTATAATGGTAGTTTTAGATTTGGTCTTGGCCTTAATCTTAGATACCAAATGATAATGATGCGCAGAACGTTCTCCATAAGAAACTTGTGAAAACCCCAATGTAAAGGCATACAACCCGATGATGAGCAGTATTTTATATAAGGGATCTATTTGATGGTTATGTTTCACAAATCTCTATTTTGATGGCAAAGATAATACTTATCACTTAAACAAGACAATTTCGCATATTGTGAACGCTATTATTTTTGAAATAATAAGTCCATGAATCGTGATTTAATGAATGTCGACATTTGCAACAGCTCTTCATTTCGTCGATTTTTTCATGGTAAAAAATGTGACGAGACTCGTCCAATTTTTATTACTTTTGCACTACAAACTTTTTAGCGCGTTGCTGTAGTTTAATTGTGATATATGAATGATCGTTTTCTCTCTACACATTTTCAACATGAATTGCTCTCTTCTTATCATTTCATATTGAATATCAATCAACCAATGTGGTCTTGGGTCATTGTGGAAAGGGAGACACACACTGTGGTTGCAGCAAATCGAGGAATTTATCATTCTTTTTCTGATATTGAAACAGCATTGAATCAATGGAAATTGAGCGCTTTTGGCCAGGCTAGTATTCTTACTTTTTCGGAAGACAATGTACTTGTGCCGATTTCTTTTTATGATGAAAACGAAAAGCAGGCATTGTTTCAGTTTTGTAACGATTTATCACAAGGTTCTTTTATTGAAACGAATGCAATTATTGCAACAGAAATGATGAATCTCTTTTCAATTCCCGAAGAATTGCATTCATTGAAAAATAAAATATTGCCTCAAGCTGTACAATATCATGTGTCTACTTCATCCATTTTGGCGGCCCATCAACTTTCACAGCAATCGTTTCATCCCATTATATTAATTGGAATCTATCAGGAAGCAATTTCTCTAACTATTGCAGATGGGGGTAAAGTCTTGTTTTCAAATTATTTCCGGTCAATAACTCAAGAGGATATGCTTTATTGGATAGTTCGCTTAATAGAGCAATTAGAGTTAGATGGCACCAAAATAGCTCTTTATGTAAATGGAAGTAAGCCTCTTGTAAGCGAACGAATGGTATATCTTACATCCTATTTTAGCAAAGTGTTACCTTTGCCTTTTCCTTCGTTTTTATCCATTGCAAAAGATGCACCGGAAGATTATTTCCAACCTTTTATCGACTCGTTTTATTTATTGTTATGCGAATAATTAGTGGCATTTTCAAAGGTCGGCGATTTGCACCTCCAACCAATATTACGGCGCGTCCTACAACCGATTTCGCCAAGGAATCACTTTTTAATGTACTCAATAACCGTTTTGACTGGTCGTCAGTATCAGTGCTCGATTTGTTTGCGGGGACAGGAAGTATAAGTTACGAATTTGTTTCTCGTGGCGTCAAAGACGTGATTGCAGTAGAAATGAGCGAACGACATCTCACTTTTATTCATCAAACAATAAACGAATTAGGGTTGAAAAATATGCTTCATCCCATGAGGATGGATGTTTTCCGATATATCAAAGGCCCCCATCATCCTAAGTTTGATATTGTATTTGCAGATCCTCCTTATGCTATGAACGAACTTTCAACCTTACCCGATTTAATTTTTCAATATCAGATATTAAAAGAGGAAGGACTGTTTATTTTGGAACATTCTGCAAAACATGATTTTAGAAAACATCCGAACTTTGTGGAAACACGTTCCTATGGCAATGTCCATTTCAGTTTCTTTCAGGCGAATGTTTGACCAATAGTTTTACTAAATCTATTCGGTTTTGTTCCATTTTCAGAATACGAAACTCAAAATTTTTTACTTGAATTGTTTCGTTTGCTTTAGGTAAATGTTGATGATAATTTAAAATCAGGCCGGCAAGAGTGATGTAATCATCTGATTCTGGCAATCCAAGGTGAAATTGATGGTTGATCGCTTCAATTTCCAAGCGAGCAGAAAGCAGATATGTATGTGAATCAATTTGTTTTACGAGCAAAGCATTTTTGTCATGTTCATCTTCTATTTCTCCAAAAATTTCTTCTAAAATATCTTCCATCGTGACTATACCTGCTGTTCCACCAAACTCATCTACAACAACGGCTAAACTCTTGTGTAATTGATTTAAAAGTTTCATCAGTCGATGCGCGGGCATGGTCTCTGGAACAATAGGAACGCTATTGATGTAATTTTTCCACGTGTCAGGATGACGTAGCATTTCCGATGAATGAATATACCCAACAATATTATCGATATCATTTTGATACAATATGATTTTGGAATGTCCTGTTTCTATAAACAGTTGCTTCAATTGATCGGTTGTAGCCGTTTGTAAATCTACTGCCACTAATTCAGTACGCGGAACGATGCAATTGCGCAACTTTACGGACGAAAAATCTAGTGCATTCTGTAAAATTTCGACTTCGGTGCTGACAGGCGCCTCTTTTTCTGCTTTTTGACTGATGCTTTCCTGAACTAAATAATCAAAATCAACACGTGAAAATGTAGTGGAAGAATTTTGGTTGAGTGATACGTGAAACGTCTTGAAAATAATTACATACAGTTGAATAAATATCCACACGATGGGATAAAAGAGGAGATAAAACAGACTAAATAAGGGAGCTAATGAACGCAAAAATAGATTTGGATTCGATCTGCAAATGACTTTCGGTAAATATTCGCCAAAAAGCAATAAAAGAGCAGATGCAATGAGTGTTTGAATGATTGTAATAAGCAAGTCACTTTTTGTAAATGTAATTAAAGGAGTTGATATCTCAGCTATTTTACTGCTAAAAACAACAATAGCTACCATATTTCCAACCAAAGTTGTGACAATGAATTCTTCTTGGTGACGAAAGAAAAATGCCAGCAGTATGGAAGAAAACCTATTTTTGTCTTTCTCTAATTCAAACCGTAATTGGTTGGAAGAGATAAACGCAATTTCTATTCCTGAGAAGAAAGCAGCAAGTAGAAATGCGACAAAAATCAGTAGATAAAGCCACATGATTAATGACTATTTAGGAGGTGGTGGTGTTGGATTGACAGGAATAATTCCCTCTGGGTTAAGAATCGTATATTTTGTGAGCGCTTGATTTGAATTAAAGCCGACGCCAATAATAATTTTTGCATGTTGAGTTACCCGGATCAATGAATCGGAATAGATGCGTTGATCACGTTGACTCCAGAATAATTGTGGTGTTTCAAAAGTTTCTCCTTGTAAATTCATCGCTTTTACTTTGCCATCTAATTCCCATAACTGCTTGCCTTGGAAATAACGGGCACTATCACATCGAATCGAACCATCAACGTGATAGCTTTCGTCAAAACGCTGCAAAAATATTCCTTTCGGGAAATACCAATACGGCTCTGCCACACGATCATAAATGTACCACATAGGGGTTGTAATGCGATAACGGGTGATACCAGAATCCGAAATTAACGTTGTCACTTGTGTTGCAATCATGCTTGGCAATTTAGCACGATCTATTGAAATGGTAACGGTAGCGGGATGTATATCAGAACAAGCAACCATAAAGCACAAAACAACCACCAGAAAGGCAGTTGTTATGCTTTTTTTTTGAAACAAGAGAGACTTTAACAGGCGTTTTTGTTGTGAATGAAATCTCATCAAGTCGTTATAATTTACGTTTAAAGAACCAGAACTCGTCTAATGTCAAATCAAGCGAGAATCGAAAATAATTTTCCCGCAATGTAGTGCTACTCGATTTTCCGATAATGCCATATTCAAAGGTTGTGTTAATCAGCGAACGGGATGTTTTGAGCGGGAACCCGAAACCACAAGACAAGCTCATCATGTTCGGGGAATACCCATTTACACTAATATACGAAGTTGAATAATTTGCACCAAGTCTAAAATGCATACGTTGCCAATAGGCTTGACCATAAGGATTTGCAACATATTCACCGCCTAACGAAAATTTAACGCGATTTTTCAGTGTATCGGTTTGTCCAAAATATTTTGATTTTGCCCATTGTTGCACTAACAGATCGGCACCAACAGTAATGTGACTGTCATGAATATAAGAGGCTCCAAATCCAAATTGCGTAGGTGTTTCAAAATAAGAAGAACTTTGTACATTGTTCACGGATACGGTGTCTATACCATACGTGTTCATTGAGTAGTGGCCATGAAGACCAACTTTTGGTTCAAACATAGCCCCCAAAGTCAATTCATCATTTTTATTTAGATTAGTGGTATATTGAAGTCCATAGCGCAAGCTTAAAGTACTCACATGCAAATTAAGTGTTTGTACGGTGGAGGCAAAAGTGTGACTTGCATCTGAAGAATCAGCTATCGACAATGATTTATAATAGTTATTGCTGCCAAAAAGATAACTGGCATTGACGCCGACTGCAAAATGTCTCCCTATTTTTAAGGATAAACCTCCATAAAATTGAGAGATACTTCCATTTCCGTTGAATGATTGAAGATAAAGCACGGTATCTGTTCGTCCTGGAAGATCTTGAGAGGTGTGAGTCAGATCTTTTAAGCGGCCTTGCGACGTAAAGTTATAGCCAGCAACTGAATAGGGAAGTAAACCCACACTTGCGGCAAGCCATTTGGAAAAAGGAAATTCAAAGGCAATATAATCCAATCCACCATTAAAGGTTGAGGCATGATTCCCCTGATCTGAAAAACTTGATTTCAATCCTGATACTCCAAAATCCATTAAAAAAGTCAATGAATCAATGGCAGAATATGAAGCCGGATTAGCTGTACTAATGGTCATGTTGTTTCGTAGGCCAATGCCTAATCCACCCATTGCTTGACTTCTTCCAAATCCCGGATCGCGAAGTTCTCCATATCCATAGCGTGAATACGGAGAATTAGTGTTGTTTTGTGCCGTCAAAGAGAGGCAAACAAGTGTGGCAGCAAGTGCACAAACGATTCTGTTAAAATGCATTATGGTTTAAAATTCGGTTGAGTCCAACTAATACTAAATTTTTCACTGCAAAGATGGGTGTTTTTAAGCTGCTTTCAAAGTAAATTGAATCACCACCCGTTAAAAAAACAGAAAGAGACGTATACTCATTCGTCAGATTGGTTATTACACCTTCAATTTCGAACAAGATACCATACATTACGCCTGCCATGATGGCTTCGTCTGTTGATGTTCCTATAAAATGAGGGAAATGGGTATCGGGTTTAAGCCGGGGAAGCCGATGCGTATAGTCATGTAAAGCCCGAAAACGACTGGTTAAACCAAGTGAAATGTTTCCTCCCCGGTATTCATTGTTGGCTGTCACTACATCGTACGTAATTGCAGTCCCCATATCAATCACGAGTAAATCAGTTTCCGGTTTCAAAAAATTGGCTCCAACGGCAGCAGCAATGCGATCACTGCCGAGTGTTTCCGGTGATCGGTAACGATTTGAAATTGGTAATGCCGTTGCCGGAGTGAGTATAAAACATTGAATTCTTTTTTTTTCAAATAGCGCCAGAATTTGTTTTGAAAATTGAGCAACTGAACAAATCATCACTCGTTCAATAAAAAATCGCTCCGTCAAAGACCTTATTTCTTTTGGGTCAATTATGGTTGTAACCGTCTCGTAAAGCATGGAAGCTTGATCAAAAACGGCGACTTTTGTTAATGTGTTGCCTTGATCTATAACTAAATTCATGAAAGAAACGGAGGATTTTAACGACGAATTGAAAGGAAATGATTCTGTCTATTGCTCTTAATGATTCAAAAAAAGGAAACTCATTGAGCTTCCTTTTTTTGAATGAAGAACTGTCTCGTTTTAGACGCGTTTTTCTTTGATGCGAGCCTTTTTACCAGTTAAGGCGCGTAGATAATATAATTTTGCCCTACGTACTTTTCCGACTTTATTCACGCTAATACTTTCAATAAAAGGTGAATCCATAGGGAAAATACGTTCAACGCCAATATTATCAGACATTTTTCGAACAGTAAAACGTTTTTTATCGCCATGTCCGGAAATTTTTATAACAACCCCTTTGTACTGTTGAATACGTTCTTTGTTTCCTTCAATAATGCGATAAGCTACCGTAATTGTGTCGCCACTTTTAAATGCAGGAAGAGTGCGTTCAATCGCAAATGCTTGTTCTGCAACTTTAAGTAAATCCATTCTATTTCAATTATTTAATTAAGAATTAGTCGCAACATAACAGTTCTCTCTTTACTGCCAGCGATTGCGCCTTAATGAGCCGCAAAGATACAATTTATTTTCTGAATTATAAGACAGATTTTGAATTAAAAATGGCTCTTTGAGGCATTTATTCTAAAGAATCAGGAACTTTGTAATGTGAACGAGTATGGGATATATGTTTATCTTTTAGTAAAAGCTCGTCTTTGAATTTCAATCCTGTCTTAGTTACCAAATATGCTGAAAAGTTTTCATCAGGAATGGCTGTTGACCCATTATTTCCGGACGACAAGTGATTAAAAATGATCATTTTATTTTTTTGATCATATTGAAGGGTCAGAGTATAACGTGATGTGTAAGGAATGATAACTCGAGATAAAATTGATTCGTTGGTATGAAATAGGGGATCACCCAAACGAATTTGGTTATTTTCAAAAGAGAGGACATCAATTATTTTGAAGTTACGATTTTCAGAGTATCGCGACCAACCAAGTAATAAATATACAATCTTTTTTTGATATTTATAAGGTATTGCACTATAATAGAGTGCTCCATACCAATTGTTGGGTGAAATTTCTTCTTGTTCCTGTGGCAAATAAACTGTCTTAGGTTGCTTTAATCTAAACACGACGTTATCCTGTTTTCGTTGAATAAAGCATACAAAATGATAATTACCTGATTGTGCAATGTAATTCCATGAATAGATTCGCAATGCACGATCCGTCGAATAAACTTTTCCGACATATTGCAGCGAATCAAATGGATAATCAAACGATGCAGGTTGCGAAAATGTTCGGGTAAATTCTTTGCAGATAGAATCATTGATGACCTGACGATGCGCGTCATTTTTTGCTCTATAAAGCCGATTGAACAGGCTATGTAATAAAACTTCCGACTGATTTATCGGAACTATTTGTGCATGGGTAAACCAACCTATGCTCAACAACAAAAATATGGAATGAACCCGACGCATAAAAATTAGACACTTTTCTCGTGAAATGAGCGAAGTGACATTACAATTCTTTCATATTATGAAATACATTCTGAACATCTTCGTCTTCTTCCAGCCGGTCGATGAGCTTCATGACTTGCGCCTGTTGTTCTTCATTCAGCTCTTTAGTTTCATTTGGAATACGTTCAAATTCAGCGCTTAAAATTTCAAATCCATTTTCTTCCAGCCATTTCTGAATTCGGTTGAAGGATTCAAATTCACCATATAACAGTAGATTTTCATCTTCTTCAAAAATTTCATCTACACCATAATCAATTAATTCCAGCTCCAAGTCTTCTAAATTTACGCCTTCTTTCGTAGCAATACGAAAAACACTTTTTCGATCAAATAAAAAAGATAAACTGCCGGTAATGCCCAATGAACCGCCTAATTTATTGAAATGGCTACGCACATTGGCAACCGTACGTGTAGGGTTGTCGGTGGCGGTTTCAACAACAATAGCGATGCCATGAGGAGCATAGCCTTCGTAAATCATCTCTTTGTAATCAGCCTCGTCTTTTGTTGTCGCTTTTTTTATAGCACGATCAACGTTTTCTTTGGGCATGTTTTCTGCCTTGGCATTTTGAATCAATGCCCGTAATCGAGGATTATTGTTTGGGTCCGGGCCTCCAGATTTGACTGCTATGGATATTTCTTTTCCTAACTTGGTAAACACGCGGGCCATATTTCCCCAACGTTTCATTTTGCGTGCTTTTCGATATTCAAATGCTCTTCCCATATTAATAACACAATTATAATAAAATACTCATTATATGTTTTGATTGTTCGTATTCTGAATGATTTTTTTCTATGATGTCCGCCTTCTTGTTGTTTAGTATTGAAGACCTATTATTTCGTAGAATGACTGATTTCGCTTTGTTTCTTAGTCGGTGTTTTTGTAATGGAGGGTAGGCTTGGGCCACTTAAATTTATATTCCAACTTACTTTGAGTCCAACAGAGTATAATTTGACTTGATCTACAAAATTAGAAGAAGGAAGTCCTGCATATTGAAAATAATTAAACATCAATGGTGTTGAAGTGTAAGTGCGACGCATGTTGTTCAATCCAAGGTCTCCATAGAGACTGAAAGTGAGGAAGCTGCTTTTTTTGCGTTTTACCAAATATCCTAGTTCAAAAGATGCCATGTAGGTGCTTTTGAATGGTGTTGTTCCATGAATTCCAGTTAAATTGTTCGATGTAAAGCCCAACCATGGAATATTCGACATGGTGGCATTTAAATCAGGATAATACCCCGTTGTAGTAACGCTTCCTGATGTAACACGGTATGTTGAACCAAGCGGAAAAGATATTTTAACACCACCGGCGGCATAGAGCGCATTGCCGGTTGGTAAGTAATAACGATAATGAATCATCAAAGGGATAGACATTTGATATACTTCGTCTAATTCTTTGACTCCATTTAATTTAAAATTTAAATTATAGGGAAATCCATCGCTGTCAACGGTCGGATTAGTAAATGTATAATTATTTGGGAAAGCAGCAAAAGTGGTGTAGTTAGTAAATGAAATTCCGGTAGAAATTCCCCAATGTTGAGTCTTAAAATAAGCCACTCCTAATCCTAATCCCATACCAGGGCCGTCTGATCGAGTACCTGCGGAATTTGCATAGCTTAATGTATTGACTCCTAAAGATGCGGAACCATTTAATTCAAAGCCTTTAAAATAGGATCCATTTTGCGCAAACATCGCAATGGATAAACCTAAAAATACCCATACAAGGAGCAATTTTTTCATTATAAAGAAGAGAATAAAGTGTGTGCGAATGAATTCTATAGTTATTGGTAAAATCGAACAGTCGGCAGAAGATAGAATACGACGTTGATTGTTGAAACAGGTGCTTTAATGAACTTGATGAATATTAATAAGGAGCCGTGTGAAGAGAAAGCGTGTCAGATGATAATTGCGTCCCATTTTGTGTAGTAACAATTACAAAATATGAACCATTAAGTCCTTTTTCCTGAGTATAATATTGATTGGTTGCACCTGAAATGGCTTGGTTATTTAAATGCCATTGATATGCTGTATAAGTGTTTGCACTGTTGTTACACACAAGCATGCGACCACTCCAACGCACTGAAATCGTAGGTTTGTAGATAGCTGTTGATGGAGATAAAACAGCACTTGTTCCTTCGGAAACAGTCCCTGCTGGATTGCATGAATATGCTAACGATGTGATTATCAATGATGCAAATAACAAACGGATATATTTCATATGGAATGAAGAGGTTATGTTAAGTTGACTGCAAATGTACACAAATTATTCCAATTGATGCGCGCAAAAAGCATTTGCTCCTGCCAGCAAAGGATTCGCTGGAGTTGGTTTAATCAATTTCGAGTTTAAATTCTTTCCGCAAATATCCTAAAGCGCTGTTTTTTTCTGCTAACCAGGCATATCGGTCTTGTGATGTAAAAAGAGCATTTTTTTGATCTGTTTCATCAACTTCCACTTCAAATGTAAGATAATCATTGCGAAGTTGTTCTACTAAGTAGATTTTCAAGTCATCTTGCACTTCAGCAAACGATTTTTTTTGCAAGGGTTGATCAAACACAATGCGTATGACATCTCCATTCATCAAATTTGGCAACCTATTGATCATGAAATTCTTAGCATGTACTTTCTCTGGAATTTTTTCATCGGCAAATGTTCTCCATGCTTGATGCAGAGCTTCTTCGGTAAACGATTCGTGTTGCTTTGCTTTATATTTTGGAGCTGCATTGTCGGAAACTTGAGAAGGCAAGGCCGCAGCCGTCGAATGAATGGAGATAGAAGGTGGTATGGCAGGGGATTGTTTTGAAGTCTCAGTTGGTGGAGTAGGGGACGGCGTTTTAGGTTTCAATGATTGGGAAGAAGGTAGAGGAGTATTTTGAATTCCGTTATTCGACACGGTACTCGGATTACTTCCCATTATACTGATCTTTTCAATTGGTCTAGGTTCAATATCTTCAACTAATTGCTCTTTTTTTTTATCATTCCATTGGCAAAGCCGGATCAGTAGCAGCTCAGTTAATAAACGTTTATTACGACTGGTTCTAAAATTCATGTCACACTCGTTTGAAAGTGACAAGGCGTAATATAAAAATTCAGTACTGCATTGCTGGGCTTGATTGACGTAAAGATCTTTGATAGTGTTTGCCATTTCGAGCAGTTGAACTGTCGCAGCATCTTTACACATAAGTAAATCGCGAAAATAACTGCTTATCCCTGTTACGAAGTTCTGAGCATCAAATCCTTTGTTTAGAATTTCATTAAACAATAACAAAGAATCAGCAGCCTGATTGTTTAAGAAACTATTCGTTAATCGAAAATAATAATCATAGTCCAAAACGTTCAAGTTTTCAATCACTGCTTGATATGTGATTTTATCGCCACAGTAGCTTACCACTTGATCGAAAATCGAAAGAGCATCGCGCATTCCGCCATCTGCTTTTTGAGCAATGACATTTAATGCTTCAGGTTCAGCGTCAATACCTTCGTTGATAGCAATCTGCATCAGATGCTCCACAATATCATTAATGCCAATTCGCACAAAATCATATATTTGGCAACGAGATAAAATAGTGGGGATGATTTTATGTTTTTCAGTTGTGGCAAGTATAAAAATAGCATGAGCAGGCGGTTCTTCCAGTGTCTTTAGAAAAGCATTAAAAGCCGATTGCGAAAGCATGTGTACTTCATCGATGATATAAACACTATAATGTCCAATTTGTGGCGGGATGCGGACTTGTTCCACTAAAGAACGAATATCGTCAACAGAATTATTCGACGCGGCATCTAATTCATGAATATTATAGGAACGTTGTTCATTGAATGTGCGACAGGACTCACACTCGTTGCATGCTTCAAAATCAGATGTAAGATGCTCGCAATTAATAGTTTTTGCAAAAATGCGCGCACAAGATGTTTTTCCTACGCCACGAGGTCCGCAAAACAAGTAAGCATGGGCTAAATGGTTTGTTCTAACAGCGTTTTTCAAAGTGGCTGTCAAAGCAGCTTGTCCAACTACAGAGGCAAAGGTAGCCGGACGATATTTTCGTGCTGAAACAATGAAATTATTCATACTATTTTTGGACAAAGATTCATAAGTATTCATCAATCATAAAAGTGACTAACTAAAAGAATCGCTTTTTTGATTGTACGAAGCAAATATAAGAAAGATTATTGAGGTGACACATAAACGCAAGGCAAACTTATGCTTGTTTTTTTCAAGCAATAGACTTCTCTGAAAAGTAAAAAGCCATTTACAACATTTTGTAAATGGCTTTTTACTTTTGCTCTTCAGGTAGGACTTGAACCTACGACCCCCTGATTAACAGTCAGGTGCTCTAACCGACTGAGCTACTGAAGAAGATAATATAAAAATATTTTTGAATACTTTATGTCATGTTTCTGAACCGTTGTTCTGAAACCTTTTATTGATTGACGATTTGTTCTCAAAAGCGTTGCAAAGGTAAATCTTTCCTTTGATTCCTGCAAGCGTTTTGCTTGATTTTTTGCTAAAAAAGATCGTCGTTTTCTAATTTGTTGACTGTAAATTATCAAGACAACGTTGATTAAATGGAGCTTTTAAGAAACAGGGACAATAGCTCCCTTTTCCGTGATGATTTGCTGCATGATTACATCCCATGGCTCAATGGGCACTTCGTCGATGAGTTGACAATGAAATGCCACAGCTATCGTGGTAAGAACATGATTGGATAAAAATTGGTCATAAAATCCTTTACCTCTTCCTAGTCGATTGCCGTTGCGGTCGAATGCTAATCCCGGGATAATTGCCAGATCGATTGCTCCATTATAAGGTTCTCCAATGGGTTCTCCAATACCTAAAACACCTTGTTTCAAATCATCTTTACCTGTAAAACGGCGGATTTCTAGCGTGTTACCTATTATTACAGGTAATAACCATGTTTTTTCGAACAAATGATTTAGAATAAATGTGTGAGTTTGTACTTCGTCAGGCATTGACCAATAGCATAACACATTGTGTGCTTTTTGAAACACATCTTGTTGTGCTAAGGTTTGAAAAATGCGTTGGGAGAATTCGTCTCTTTCTTCGAGTGAAAGTTGCTTTTTTCGTTCTTTAATTAGTTGGCGTATTGTTTTTTTACGCTCAATGAGAGATGTACCATTCATACAATTTTTTGACTCCTTCTTCAATGTGGATGGAATGTTTCCAGCCTAATTGGTTTAATTTTGATGGATCGGTCAATTTGCGGAGAGTGCCATCGGGTTTGTCAATATTGAACTGCAATTTACCTTTAAAGCCAACGGCTTGTTGAATGGTTTCTGCCAATTGCTTGATAGAAAGTTCTTCTCCGGTTCCAATGTTAATATGGCAGTTTCGAACTTCTTTTTGATTTCCTTTCAAATCGTCAAAATTGACTTTTTCCATGATAAAGACACACGCGTCAGCCATCTCTTCACTCCACAGAAACTCACGCAATGGGGTGCCGCTTCCCCAGATTTCAACTTCCACGTTATGAATGTTTTTAATCGAGATGCCGAACGATTGCAACTGTTCGAGAATTGCTTGTTCAGAAGCATTTCCGTCAATTGATCGGATGGGACGCTTGGATAAGTCAGAACGAATAGCTTTCCAATCATTATTTTCCAAACATTTACCGAGATAAATTTTACGAATTAATGCAGGAAGCACATGGGAGGAAAGAAGATCAAAATTATCATTCGGTCCGTATAAATTTGTGGGCATTACCGCGATAAAATTGGTTCCATATTGGAGATTGTAACTTTCGCACATTTTCAAACCGGCAATTTTGGCAATGGCATACGGTTCATTGGTGTATTCTAAAGGACCTGTGAGCAATTCTTGTTCATTCATAGGTTGTTGTGCATCACGCGGGTAAATGCATGTGCTGCCCAAGAACAACAGTTTTTTCACTCCATGCACATAGGCTTGATGAATGACATTGTTTTGAATTGTCAGGTTGTCGTAAATAAATTCTCCACGATAAGTGTTGTTGGCTACAATTCCCCCCACTTTTGCGGCTGCCAAGAAAACATAATCAGGCTTCTCACATGCAAAAAAATCACTTACTGCCTGTTGATTGCGCAAATCCAATTCGAATGAACTTCGAGTCACAAAATGGGTGTACCCTTTCGATTGTAAATTGTGCAAGATGGCAGAACCCACCAACCCATTGTGACCGGCAACAAAAATTTTAGCGTCTTTATTCATGACAGTGATTGTTTGATCAAGATATTAAAAACAGTTGATTACCATTTAATACGTGATTGGTTGATTTTTTCCACATATTCATAGTCAAATCGAGCCATTCGAGCCACTAATTCCTTGAAAGGTGTTTGTGTTGGATTCCAACCTAAGAGTTTTTTTGCTTTTGCAGGATTTCCCAAAAGTTGTTCTACTTCGGTAGGCCTAAAATATTTTGGATCTACTTCAACTATGATTTTACCTGTTTTCTTGCAAATTCCTTTTTCATCAACGCCCTTGCCTTCCCAAACTAATTCGATGCCAATTTCGGCAAACGCTAAAGTACAGAACTCGCGAACTGTGTGCATTTCACCTGTAGCGATGACAAAATCTTCAGGTGTTGAGTGTTGCAAAATTAACCACATACATTCCACATAATCTCTGGCATACCCCCAGTCACGTTGCGAGTCAAGACTACCCAAATACAACTTTTGTTGATAGCCTCTGGAGATACGGGCTGCCGCTAAAGTGATTTTGCGAGTAACAAACGTTTCTCCTCGTCGTTCTGATTCATGGTTGAACAAAATGCCATTCACAGCAAACATGTTATAGGCTTCGCGATAATTTTTTGTAATCCAAAAGCCATACATTTTTGCCACAGCGTAAGGCGAACGTGGGTAGAAAGGCGTTGTTTCCGTTTGTGGAACTTCTTGCACTTTACCGAATAATTCGGATGTGGAAGCCTGATAAATGCGGGTAATTTTCTCAAGTCCGCAAATACGAACAGCCTCCAATAAGCGTAATGTTCCGACGCCATCGGTTTCTGCAGTGTACTCAGGCACCTCAAACGAAACTTTAACATGCGATTGAGCTGCTAAGTTGTAAATTTCGTCGGGACGAATTTCTTGCATCAACCGTATTAAGTTGGACGAATCGGTCATATCACCATAATGCAACTGAATCTTCCTGTTTTTGTGCATGTCTTCAATTAAATCGTCAATATATAAATGTTCTATTTTCTGTGTGTTGAAAACAGAACTACGACGAATGATACCATGAACTTGATAACCTTTGTCTAATAAAAATTCAGCCAAATAAGAGCCATCTTGACCATTGATGCCGGTAATGAGTGCAATTTTTTCCATGAGATTAAGCTATAAAAGTGGTAATGTCAGAAATAATTTTATCTGCTAATTGATTGGCTTCTTCTGATGTAGGTGCTTCGGTATAGATACGAATGATAGGTTCGGTATTGGATTTGCGCAGATGAACCCAACTATTTGGGAAATCAACTTTTACCCCATCGACAGTATTAATATCGAATGAAGCATACTTTTCTGCAATATGACGTAAAAGATTGTCTACGTTTATGTTTTGAGTGAGATCCATTCGTTTCTTTGCCATGAAATAGGAAGGGTAAGTGGCACGTAAAGCAGTCGGTGTTTTTTCGCTGATAGCTAAATGAGAAAGAAACAACGCGATTCCTACTAAAGCGTCGCGGCCATAATGACTTTCTGGATAAATGACACCTCCATTTCCTTCGCCACCAATAATGGCTTGTGTTGCTTTCATCTTATCAACCACATTCACTTCGCCAACGGCTGATGCTGTATATGTGCCGCCATATTTTACTGTCACGTCACGTAAGGCACGCGTTGAACTCATGTTTGAAACCGTATTGCCAGGCGTATGAGATAATACGTAGTCGGCTACTGCAACTAACGTATATTCTTCTCCAAACATGGAACCATCTTCGCATACAATGGCTAATCGATCTACATCTGGATCGACAACAAAGCCGACATCTGCTTGTCCTTGTTTTAATACTTCAGCAATTTGAGTCAAATGTTCGGGAAGAGGTTCCGGATTATGGGCAAATAGACCATCCGGCGTGCAATTGATTTTTTCAATCATGTTAACCCCCAATGCTTCAAGCAATGCCGGAATCGCAATGCCACCAACTGAATTGACACAATCAATTGCAACAGTGAAATTGGATTGGTATATTGCTTCGATGTTCACCAAAGGTAAGGATAGTACCTTTTCAATATGTTTTTGAGTGTAGCTGTTATCGTCAGTCAGTTTGCCTAGTTCGCTGACTGTCGCAAAGGTGTAACTGCCTGATTCGGCAATAGAAAGTACTTCTTCCCCTTCCTGTGCATTTAGAAATTCGCCTTGTTCGTTAAGCAGTTTCAACGCATTCCATTGCTTTGGGTTATGACTGGCAGTCAGAATGATGCCACCGGAAGCTTGTTCTAATTGCACAGCTATTTCGGTCGTAGGTGTGGAAGCAAGACCAATATTGACCACATCGCATCCCATGCCTAAAAGAGTTCCGATTACGACATGATTGACCATTTCTCCTGAAATACGCGCATCACGTCCAACAACAATTTTAGCCTTAGTAGCAGTTGATCTTTTAATGATCCAAGATGCATAAGCAGCCGTAAAACGTACGAGATCGAGTGGATTTAATCCTTCACCAAGTTGGCCGCCGATAGTGCCACGAATGCCTGAAATAGATTTAATGAGTGTCATACATTATCTGTTTGATTTCAAAATAGACTTGAAACATCTTTGCCATCATTTCTTCGCTATGCAGAAAAAAGATCACACAGAAAAACACAGAAATGAAGCCATGCAAGTTGCCGTCAAAATTAAACGATTGTTTTAATTTTGGCTTGGTAGTTTTAAGATGCTAATTACGTGAATATAAGGAATGATGCTGGTTTGTTCTGCAGAGAACCCAAGACCACCAGGAACGATCATTTGAGCTTTCGCACCACTATATTTCATATACGAAACCGCTTCTTGCCAAGCTGGTGGCTCTGATCCAGAAACTCTAAATGTCATGATATACGGATACGGAGCATTGAGAGTCGTCCAAGTATTTTCAACGGTATCAGGTGGATTAGAAATGGAAATTTTCAGGTAACGAACAACCACTTGATCTCCACCTTGGATTGAATCAGATGCGATGGTGGTATCACCAGGTTGTATCAAATGATAATAAAGGCCTGTTGGTGTGAGGCAATATTCATTTGATGTCCAAGCGTTAAAAGCCGGTAGAGTGCTAGTCACCTGAATGCCGTTTTGCTTTATATAGTTTTTGATGGTGGCAGTTTGTGCGCTCAATAAATTTGCATACGTTCCAGTAGTGGTACATCCGGTTACTAAAAAAATCAGGATAAGACTACCGAAGAGAAAAATGGAGGCTTTTTTCATAAATGGAATAGGAAATTGAGAGTTTTTAGCCATGCCGAAGCAAGGATTTATTGCCGACAAAGTTACAATTTTATTTCGTTTTAAGGCAACTTGGCGATTTGATTTTTCGAGATATGATATTCTTTTTGTTTTTCGTCGCCGAAATTTGAAAGAATGAATCAAACATAGATATTTTCAAATAATGTACTCTGAACGTTCAGATAATTTTTCAGAAATCGCAGAGGTACTTGTCATAAAAAAGAATAAATATGCCAACACGTGCAACGTTTTCATCTTTCATTCATCTTTTTATTTAGAAATAGAGTTTAAAGAGGATGATGAAAAGTTTTGTATTGCTCTTTGTTTTATTGGGTTTATTGGAGTCATGCAATCAAGAAGATGGATTGTCATACAATCATATGATCGTTAGTTTGGCTACCGTGGAGCAGGTGTCTGGTAATTCGTTTTTACTACGATTAGATAATGACACGGTGTTGGATCCTCTTGTTGATGATGCGAGTTCGTTTGCCCCTGTCAATTCACAACGTGTAATGATTAACTACACGATATTGAGCAAAAACATTGTACCGGATAACTCCTATAATTATAAAATTCGGTTGAATGATGTGAAGGACGTGTTGACAAAAGAGATTATTCCTTTTTTTGCTGCAACGAACGATAGCATCGGAAACGATCCGATTAATGTTACAGATTGTTGGATTGGTAGTCATTATGTAAACGTTACGTTTACTTATTATGGGTCAAGTGCAAATCATCTTATCAGTTTAGTGAAGTTGACTTCCGGAGGAGCTTCTGCTGATAGTACCGTTTATCTGGAATTGCGGCATAATGCTTATCGTGATTTTTCGACGCGTGTGAATCAAGGCGTAGTTTCATTTGATATCCGATCGTTACAGAAAAGTAATGGAGTACCGGTAAAAATAATGGTGACAGCAAAAGGGACAAACGGCGTTGAAAAAGTTTACTCATTGATTTATAAATATATGGTTTGAATGCAACGAGTTTATCTACACATAACTTGGAAACTATAAGTCTTTGTGAAAAGGCACGCATTCATTAATTTTTGGTTTTTGGTTAGATGGGAGTCCGGTCCACTGTGAAGTGGCCGGATTTTTTTGTAAGCGCCTTAAACTTTTACTATCTTTGAGCCCGATTTCATTGTGGAGTATTACCATCATTGACAGGACTTCTCTTCTATACAAAATTGAAAGCTAAGACCCAATTTCAGCAAGATGCCGCGAAGATTGCTTTTAACGAGCGACACCGGAAAACAATTCAATTCAATATTTCACGGTATGATGCCGCTGTTGAACGTGGTTATCAGCGGTATGAAAATATATCGTTGGCAAAAGATCGCGCAGCTTATATCAAACGAGAGATGTTGACTCATTGGGACGGCTATTTGTTGCAATTTGAAGAAAGCATTACCAAACGTGGCGCAAAGGTACTTTGGGCAAGCGATGCCCATGAGGTCATAGAGCATGTGAAACAACTTTTGACGGAACATCAAGCTACGCTGTTGGTGAAAAGTAAATCAATGACCACCGAAGAAGTTTCGTTTAATGAAGAAGTGACGCAAGTTGGATGTGAATCTGTGGAGACTGATCTGGGAGAATTCATCGTGCAAGTGGCCGGAGAACGTCCGTATCACATTGTGACGCCGGCAATGCACAAATCAAAAGAGGATATTGCGACGCTTTTTCACGAAAAATTTGCGACACCTTCCGATAGTACTCCTGAAGAACTGACTGCTTACGTGCGTGCTTTGTTACGGAAAAAATTTACGTCAGCCGATGTGGGTGTTACAGGGGCCAACTTTTTAATTGCCGATATTGGCGCGGTTGCGGTTACCGAAAATGAGGGAAATGCCTTGATGAGCACCTCATTTCCTAAATTGCACATTGTGATTGCCGGCATTGAAAAAGTAATTCCGAAAATGAGCCAATTAGGTACTTTTCAACCTCTTTTGGCAGCTTTGGGAACTGGGCAACAAGTGTCGGCTTACAACACTCTGTTCACTGGACCGAGACAAAAAGGCGAAGTTGATGGGCCTGAAGAAATGGTTGTCATTTTGATGGACAACGGGCGCACAAAAGTGTACGAAGACGAAGAGGTTGCTGAAGTGCTTTCGTGTATTCGGTGCGGTGCTTGTTTGAATGCATGTCCTGTGTATAAAACCATTGGCGGCTATACCTACAATACGACTTACAGCGGGCCTATCGGATCAGTGATAACTCCTTTTTTCAAAGGAATAAGCGAAATGGGGCATTTAAGTTTCGCTTGCAGCTTGTGTGGTAAATGTTTCGAAGTATGCCCTGTTCGTATTCCATTGTCAAAATTACTGCTTATCAATCGTCGAAAAGTGGTGGAAGAAACAGCTCGGCCAATAGCTGAAAAATGGGGAATGGGAGGATTTGCTTTGCTTGCCAAGCATCGTTTTTGGTTTGATTTTTTCCCTTCTTGGATGAAAAACATCGGAACTGTTCCTTTTAACTATACTTTGTGGGGACCTAAGCGAAAAATGCCTACCTTTCATCGCTCTTTTGCAAAACAATGGAAACAACGACATAACAATAACTTATCAGCCGATCAATACTAAATTTCTTTTTTATGTTAAATTCAAAACTATTCAAAGCATTGCCTCTTCTTCTCATTGCGTTTATCGTGGGCGCATGTAACAGTCAAACGAGTAATTGGCAAACATTGAATCAACAATTTCTCGATCACAATAAAACGCAAAGTGGGGTAGTGACCACTTCAACCGGGTTGCAATATAAAGTCATTACTCAAGGTATTGGTCTAAAACCTAATTCGGGTAGTCAAGTATCACTACTTTACACCGGAAAACTTATTGACGGCACGGTGTTTGACACTACTGTAAATGATACAACCTTAGTTAACACGCCGCGTTTACTCTATGTGTCAAGTGTTGTTTCGGGTTTTCAGGAAGCTTTATTGAAAATGAATACCGGCTCAACATTTGAAATTTATATTCCCCAATCGTTAGGATATGGCACTACCGCTATGGGATCAATTCCTGCTTATTCGACGTTAATTTTTGACGTTCAGCTAATAGATGTGGAGTAGGAAGTTGGTTGCTTAAAACAAACAGAAAGAGAGTTTCATATTTAAATGAGGCTCTCTTTCGTTGTTTTGCTGGTATCGTATAGATTTCTCTGATGTAAAGATTGTACTGAATGGCGCCGATAAATTGTCAGAATAAATAGTTTTCACATTCTTTGTCGCTGAAATTTCTGGGAAGAAAAAAATCGCGATTTTTGTGTTGTCCGAAATTTGGTTTGCCTCAGTAACCTGTCGTTCTTCCCTATTTTGTGTTGTTATTTGCCTCTTCCTCCATGCGTGCTTTGCGTGCATAACTGTGTTTCCGTCCATAGGTAAAATAGATTGTGAAACCAATAATCATCCATAAAACCAAACGAATCCACGTGTCAAGCGGCAATGAAAGCATTTGTGCCAGACAAACTACTGCACCTAAAATAGGAATAAATGGCACCCAGGGAGTTTTGAAAGAGCGGGGAGCGTCAGGCTCTTTTTTACGCAAAATGATGATGCCGATGGAGACGATGACAAAGGCCAGGAGCGTACCGATAGAAACCAGTTCTCCCAATAAACCAATAGGAAAGAGTCCGGCAAATAAAGCGGCAAAACTGCCTGTGACAATCGTTGTGATATAGGGTGTTTTGAATCGAGGGTGCGTTTTGGCAAAACTTTTCCATAGCAATCCATCGCTTGCCATCGTAAAAAAGATACGCGATTGGCCTAACAAAAGCACTAAAACTACGGAACTTAATCCTGCAATGGCGCCGATTTTAATGATAGGACGAAGCCATATCAAACTTGATCCCGCAGTGTCAATGGCTAAAGCAATAGGAGCTGGTACGTTTAATTTGTGATAATTTACAATGCCAGTCAGCGTCAAACTGACGGCAATGTAAAGTAGCGTGCATATTGCCAATGAGACTAAAATGCCAATCGGCATATCGCGTTTAGGATTTTTGGCCTCTTGCGCTGTTGTTGATATGGCATCGAACCCAATGTAAGCAAAAAATACCACGGCGGCTCCCGTTAAAATACCCGATAATCCGTATTGCCCCCAAACACCTGTATTTTTGGGAATAAATGGAGTCCAGTTTTGAAGGTGAATATGGCCAATTCCAAACCCTACAAAAAGTAGGATCACTGACACTTTGATTATAACAACGATATTATTGACTTTGGCGGACTCCTTGATCCCGATGACCAATAACGTAGTCATCAAGCCGATGATAAACATGGCCGGAAAATTGATGATTGCACCACTGTGATGCCAGCCCGAAGCATCGTAGATGAAGGGACTTTGAGAAATGGAAGCAGGTAACGCGATGCCAAAATCGTGCAAGAAACTAATCACATATCCCGACCATCCTACGGCAACGGTAGCTGAGCCGAAAAGGTATTCTAAAATCAAATCCCAGCCAATAATCCATGCCACAAACTCGCCCATCGTGGCATATCCGTAAGTATAGGCGCTACCCGAAATAGGTATCATAGAGGCAAATTCGGCATAACAGAGGCCGGCAAAGAGGCTCCCCAATGCCGATAATATAAACGATAATGCCAATGCCGGTCCTGCGTGCATTTCTGCAGCGGTACCTGTGAGTACAAAAATGCCAGCTCCAATGACACCTCCAATACCCAGTAGGACTAAGTTCGTTGCGCTTAAATGGCGTTTCAACGTGTTATGGTTTTCTGACTGATCAATAAGTTGAGCAATCGTTTTTTTGATGAACAAGTCTTTAATCATTGGAATGAATATGGAGTTAATGCGTAAAAGAATTCAATTTGAAACTATAATTCTCTTTTGAGTGACCAATCGCAACGAAACAAGGCGCAAAATTACTTTTTTTATCGATACTTTGGTCGTTTCCGTTGACAATTATGCAGAATTGATGTATTTGTATTGAAACAATTCCGGGTGAAAGGAATCAACCAATCTCTTTTTCTTTTTTTTTCAAACCTGAGATTCTACATTAAATGATGAAAAAGTAATATCTTTGCAAGCTATGTAAAAACGAAGAACGGGTAACATTTGAGGAAGTAATTGTCTCTCTAAATGAAACTGTGAAGTGGCGAATAGCCGCTTTTTTCCATCTGTTTTGAGCCAAACAACTGTTTAATAAAAAAAGAAGCAATCATTGTTTGCATACAGCGAATACCTGTTTTTTGTTCTTTCAATGCCCATTTTCTTAATCAAGTGCAAATGAAAGATTTTAATGTTTTTTTTCAAAGTTATGGTGTCACGTTGAATGACGTGGAAGTTGCCAGCCAAACGGCTCGTTTATTATCGGAAAAAACGTCTGAAAATAAAACTATTGAGGTGTACAAACGTTGCTTTAACTCAATCGATTTAACTTCACTCAACTCAACCGATAATGTCACGAACATTCGTTCGATGGTCGAAAAGGTCAATACCTTTGCAGATCATTTTTCGGATATGCCGTCGGTGGCTGCTGTTTGTGTTTATCCCAATTTTTCGGAAATTGTTCATAAAGAATTGACTGCGCCTATAGGTGTTGCTGCTGTGTCGGCAGGATTTCCTTCGTCACAAACTTTCATTGAGATTAAAGTGGCTGAAACAGCCTTGGCTGTACATGACGGTGCATCGGAGATTGATGTGGTAATTTCCGTAGGAAGTTTTTTACATGGTCTATATGAGGATGTATTTGAGGAATTGAGTGAGCTGAAAGCGGCTTGTCGTGATGCACATTTGAAAGTGATTCTTGAAACCGGAGCTTTGAAACATGCTGTGGAAATCAAAAAAGCGTCGTTGTTGGCCATGGAAGCAGGCGCTGATTTTATCAAAACATCGACCGGGAAAATGAATCCCGCCGCAACGCCAGAGGCTGCTTACGTGATGTGCAATGTGATCAGCGAATACTATAAAAAGACAGGAAGAAAAGTGGGATTCAAAGCCGCCGGAGGTATTGCAACGTCTGCGGATGCTGTTAACTATTACACCATTGTGAAAGAAATATTAGGTGAGGAATGGCTCAACAACGGTCTTTTCCGGTTGGGCGCAAGTCGTTTAGCAAATAATTTGCTCACTTCCATTTATGGGAAAGAAATCACCTATTTTTAATCACAGTTTTCTTGCAATAAGTAAGGAGGAATGATGTGCTGGTTTTGATTTATTCTCCTTCTTATTTACTTAAATACAAAATCTCATGAAACGCCTATATTATTTATTTCTTGCTATGACGTGTTTCTCAACACCTTCGCTTCTTTCGTCACAAACGCTGCATTATCCTGATACAAAAAAGTGTGATACGGTGGATGTCTATTTTGGTATGCGCGTTGCCGATCCTTATAGATGGCTGGAAGACGACAAATCGCCGGCCACGTTGGCTTGGGAAAAAGAAGAAAATGCAGTTACCAATTCTTATTTAGACGCAATTCCTTTTCGCCAAGCTATTAAACAAAATCTGACGACGATGTGGAATTATCCAAAACAGAGTGTGCCTACAAAAGCTGGCAACGACTATCTTATTTTCAAAAATAATGGTATTCAAAATCAGTTCGTTTTATATAAGAAGGACATTAAGACAGGAAAAGAAACGCTTCTTCTTGATCCTAATTTATTGTCGAAAGACGGCACAGTTGCATTAAATACATGGTCTGTTTCAAATGATAATCGTTACTTCGCGTATGCGTTAGCTACAGGTGGATCCGATTGGACTGAGATTTATGTTATGACGATGGATGGCAAAATACTGCCTGATGTGTTGAAATGGGTAAAGTTTTCATCCATTGCCTGGTATAAAAACGGTTTTTTCTATAGTCGTTATGATGCTCCGACAGGTAACGTTTTGACGCAGCAAAATTTATTTCAGAAGGTTTATTATCATCAGCTTGGGACACCACAAGATGCCGATGTATTAATTTATCAGGACAAAGAGCATTCCCTGCGTACTTTTTCGGTGCAAACAACAGATGACGAACGTTTCTTGCTCATTTACGGCGCTGAAAGTTCGAGTGGGAACAATCTTTTAATCGGGGACTTGAAACAAGGCATTCATGCTTCCTTGCATGAGTTTGTCTCTGCTTTTAATCATGATTATGCAGTGATCAATAACGTTGGCGACAATCTCGTGATTAAAACAAATAATGGAGCACCCAACTATCAGCTTATCAATGTAAATACGAACAATTGGGAAGTTTCGACATTAATACCTGAAAAAACAGATGTTTTGGAACAAGCTGCCATTGTCGATCATAAAATTGCTGCACTCTATCTTCACAATGCGTACAGTAAATTGCTGCTTTATCAATTGAATGGTACCTTTGAAAAGCAAATTGCTTTACCGGGCATGGGAACCGTAGCTTCTTTGAGTGGAAAGCAGAAAGATAAAGATTTGTTTTACGATTATACCTCTTTTACTTGTGCTGACAATATTTACAAACTACCGATGTCAAATCCAGTTCCACAGCTTATTTATACCACAAAATTGCCATTTAGTACATCTGATTTTGTGACGGAACAAGTGTTTTATACTTCCAAAGATGGTACGAAAGTGCCTATGTTTATTGTCCATAAAAAAAGCTTGGTTCTCAATGGAGAAAACCCTTTACTTCTTTATGGTTATGGAGGATTTAACATCAGCATCACGCCGACATTCAGCGCCAGCCGTATGCTTTTCTTGAAAAATGGCGGAATATGGGTAACTGCTAATATTCGTGGCGGTGGCGAATTTGGGGAAAAATGGCACTTGGCAGGCACCTTACAAAATAAACAAAATGTATTCGACGATTTTATTGCTGCTGCCGAATATTTGATCAAAGAGAAATATACTTCTTCGTCGAAATTAGCCATTCAAGGAGCATCTAACGGTGGTTTGTTAATCGGTGCTTGCATGACACAACGTCCCGATTTGTTCAAGGTTGCCATTCCGCAAGTGGGTGTTATGGATATGCTACGTTATCAAAAGTTCACCATCGGGTGGTCCTGGTCAAGTGATTATGGAACCAGTGATAATGAACAGCAATTCCATTATTTGCTGAAATATTCTCCGTTACAAAACATCAGACCGGGAGTTTCTTATCCTGCTACGTTTGTTACGACAGGTGATCACGACGATCGTGTTGTACCGGCACATTCGTTCAAATTTATCAGCACGTTGCAAGCCGATCAAGCCGGAAAGAATCCTATTTTGATTCATATTGAACATATGGCCGGACATGGCGCCGGCAAACCTGTTTCAAAATTTATTGATGAGGCAGCTGATATATGGACATTCATTTTTCAGAATTTGCAGATTCCATTCAAACCGATTCATTTTGAAAAATAAAAATACGTGGCTTATATAAATAAACTAAAGAACTATATAACGATGAAACTAAATTATCTATTTGGAGTGCTTCTATCTCTTTTTGCAAGTTGTTCGTTAATTGTGGCACAGACAGAAACGCATATACCGATGTTTATCGGAACGTACACCGGCGAAGGAAGTAATGGCATTTATAGAAGCTGGTTCGACACACAGTCAGGAAAACTCTCAACGCCACGATTAGTGGCACGATTAACGAACCCAAGTTATTTAGCTATTTCTGCTAACAATCATTATATTTGGGCAGTAGGCGAGATGGATACTATGTATTGCTTAACTGCTTTTTCGATTGATAACCAAGATTCGTTGCGATATATCAATCATCAGTCAGGTAAGGGAAGCTATAGTTGTCATATTTCTGAATTGCAACCAATGAAATGGTTGGGAGCTGCCAGTTATGGTAGCGGTTTGGTGACGCTCTATCCACTTGAATCGAACGGAGCGATTGGTTCATTGGCTACCATTGATAAACATTGGGGAAAAGTGCCTCATGCCCATTGTATTTTAGCCGATCCAAAAGCTGATTTTATCTATTCTGCCGACTTGGGCATAGATAAGGTGCTGATATATAAAATTGAACAGAATAAATTGCGTCCTTTTGGGGAAATTGATCTTCCAAAAGGCGTTGGGCCGAGACATATCGACTTTTCGCCAAACGGGAAATGGATGGCGGTTGTGAACGAATTAAAAAGTCGGATAATTATTTTGGCCAGAGATACTACAGGTGCATTTGGAATTATTGTCCATAATATTTCCACTTTGCCATCCACGTTCAAAGGTGCAAATGGTGCTGCCGGGATTCATTTTTCTGCCGATGGTCGTTTTTTGTATGCAACTAATCGCGGAGACAATAGCGTTGTGGTGTGTTCGTTTGATGAAAAATCTGGTAATGTAAAACCTATTCAATGGATAAGAGATGATATTAATTGGCCACGAAATTTCACACTCGACCCAACCGGAAAATTTGTGATTGTGGCTAATCAATATGGCAATACCATGGTTGTTTTCCGCCGTAACCCAACTACAGGATTGCTAACTTCTATGCACGAAGTGGTTCATTTGTCACATCCGGTTTGCTTGAAATTTTTGCATTACAACAACTAAAATCAGTCTTTTTACCAAGGAATTATGATTCAACTAGAAAGTATCACGAAACGGTTTGGTTCTTTACAAGTGCTCAAAGGAATTGATTTCTCAGTTAATAAGAGTGAGATTGTTTCTATTGTTGGTCCAAGTGGTGCAGGAAAAACTACATTGCTGCACATCATGGGTACTTTAGAAAATCCAGATTCCGGCTCAGTGATCATTGATTCTGTTCCTATTCAATCATTAGATCAAAAAAAGTTATCTCTTTTTCGTAATCAGCATATTGGTTTTGTTTTTCAATTTCCACAATTATTGCCCGAGTTTTCAGCATTAGAAAATGTGATGTTGCCAGCGTTGATTGGAAAGAAAAACTTCAAAAAGGCTGAAACTGAGGCACTCGATTTGCTTCATTTTTTGAATCTTGATGAACGGGTGCATCATAAACCAAATGAAATGTCGGGTGGTGAACGACAACGGGTTGCAGTAGCGCGGGCGCTGATCAACCGACCTTCGATCATTTTAGCTGATGAACCTTCCGGAAGTTTAGATTCGAAACATAAGGAAGAGTTACATCGTCTTTTTTTTGATGTACGCGATCGTTTTGCGCTCACTATTGTTATTGTGACTCATGATAAGGAAGTGTCTTCCATGTCAGATCGCATTGTAACGATAAAAGACGGTATGATTGATAATTAAAAACGTGTGATTTTACATAATTGGTTGATGCGTGAAAAAGATTGCCTTTATCATTAATCCGAAATCGGGAACTCGGTCAAAAACACAATACCCGCAGTTGATAAAAAAATATTTTCCTGAAACTGATTTTGAAACTGCCATTTATGCTACAAAAGCTGCCAATGATGGTTACTATGAAGCAAAAAGATTTGTCAGTGAAGGATATGATGCTGTTGTTGCAATTGGAGGAGATGGTACGGTCAACGAAGTAGCGCGGGCGTTGATGGGAACCCCCGTTGCTTTGGGAATTGTCCCATCAGGATCCGGCAATGGTTTAGCTTTGCATTTGAAAATGCCGTTACAATCATCGTCGGCATTAAAAAAAATCCGCAAGCAGCATGAGATTCTCATTGATGGTTGCCTTCTGAATGATACTCCTTTTTTTTGTACCGCGGGTGTAGGATATGATGCCTATATTGCCAATCGTTTCGCAGAAGCAGGACGTAGAGGGCCAGCGGTATACATGGGCGAAGTGATTTTCCAATACTTTGATTATAAGTCGCAATGGTATAAATTGACCATTGATGGAAAAGAAACGATTGAACGAAAAGCTTTTTTAATTACATTTGCCAATGCTTCGCAATGGGGAAACAATGTTGTTATAGCTCCCAATGCTTCAATTAATGATGGTCTTTTAGATGTGGTGGTCATGTCAGAATTCCCGATTTATGAAGCGCCTAGATTGAGTTTGCATTTGCTTGTCAGACAATTAGATAAAACACGTTATGTTGAAACCTTTAAGTGTTCTTCTTTGGTGGTAGAACGAAAGCATGCCGATTATGTCCATTTTGATGGAGAACCCGGGATCATGGGAAAACGCGTTAAAGTGAAAGTTTTGCCAAATGTGCTCAAAGTTTGGGCATAATGAAAAATTGAAAATTGCAATAAGTTATTAGTGATATGACACATAAAGACGATATATTTTCTGACGATTTGTCGGAAGATACCTTGAAAGATTCAACAAATGAAATGCCTGATGATCACATTATAAGCGAATCATCACGAGCTATTCATTCTGATTATCATATTCCAAACCCCCATGATGATCAAATCAAACATCATTTGGCCGGCATGTATCAGAATTGGTTTCTTGATTATGCTTCGTATGTTATCTTAGAGCGTGCCGTGCCACACATTTACGATGGATTGAAGCCTGTGCAACGACGTATTCTTCATTCCATGAAGAGAATAGATGACGGACGTTACAACAAAGTGGCAAATATTGTAGGACACACTATGCAATTTCATCCACATGGTGATGCTTCTATTGGAGATGCGTTAGTACAATTAGGTCAAAAAGATTTATTGATTGATTGTCAGGGAAACTGGGGCAATGTTTTAACCGGAGATGGTGCTGCGGCTCCCCGATATATTGAAGCAAGACTTTCAAAATTCGCACTTGATGTGATGTTTAATGCCAAAACCACTCAATGGAAACTTTCTTATGATGGCCGAAACAAAGAGCCTATTGCTTTACCGGCTAAATTTCCATTATTGCTTGCTCAAGGAGTGGAAGGTATTGCTGTTGGACTGAATGTCAAGATATTATCTCACAATTTTAACGAATTATTAGATGCCTCTATCGCATATCTGAAAAATGAATCGTTTACACTTTATCCTGATTTTCAAACAGGTGGCTATGTCGATGTTTCCCGATATAATGACGGAGAGCGTGGTGGAGCTGTAAAAGTTCGGGCTAAGATCAATAAACTTGACAACAAAACTTTGGTTATAAATGAAATACCATTTGGAACCAATACAGTGAAGCTAATTGAATCAATTTTAAAGGCGAACGATAAAGGGAAAATAAAACTTCGTAAGGTAGATGATAATACGGCTCAAAAAGTTGAAATTGTAATTTATTTACAACCAGGTGTTTCATCCGACAAAACCATTGATGCTCTTTACGCTTTTACTGAATGTGAACGCAGCATTTCTCCCAATTGTTGTGTCATTGAAGATAACAAACCTCATTTTATTACGGTTAGCAAATTGTTGCGTACCAGCGTTGAACATACGCAGACACTGTTGAAAATGGAGCTTGAAATAGAACGTGATGAATTGCTTGAAGCATTACATTTTGCATCGCTTGAAATGATTTTCATTCATGAACGGATATACAAAGACAAACCCTTTGAAGAGAGTTTGACATTGGATGACGCTATTCAGCACGTACGCAATCGATTAAAACCTTTTTTGTCAACTTTTGTTCGTGAAGTGACCAATGAGGATATTATACGTTTGTTTGAAATTAAGACAAAGCGTTTTTTGAAATTTAGTGTAGAAAAAGCAGAAGAAGAGATTGCTTCAATTCAGAAACAACTTAAACAAATTGATTATCATTTAGATCATCTTGTTGAGTACACCATTGATTGGTATAAGCGTTTAAAAGAGAAATACGGTGCGAACTATCCTCGTTGTTCTGAAATTCGCAATTTTGAAACTATTGAAGCCGCTAAAGTAGTAGAAGCAAACGAAAAACTTTATGTAAATTATGACGAAGGTTTCATCGGAACCGGACTTAAAAAAGATATTTATTTGTGCAATTGTTCGGATATAGACGATGTTGTTGTGTTCTTCAAAGATGGGAAATACAAAGTAGTGAGAGTTGCCGAAAAATTATTTGTTGGTAAAAATATTCTCTATTTGGCTCTTTTCAAGAAAAATGACAAACGAACCATTTACAATTTGGTGTATCGAAACGGGCGAGGTGGGGCTTACTACATGAAACGTTTCGCGGTAACTGGAGTGACGCGAGATAAAGAGTATGATATGACGCAAGGCAAAGAAAATTCACGTATCCTTTATTTTAGTGCAAACCCAAATGGTGAAGCTGAAGTGATTCGAATTGCATTAAAACCTAAACCCCGTATAAAAAACTTGATTTTTGAAAAAGATTTTAGCGATATCGCTATCAAAGGACGTCAGTCGATGGGAAACCTTTTGACCAAAAATGACATCCTGAAAATTAATCTTAAGCACAAAGGAGCCTCTACTTTAGGGGGCCGCGATGTGTGGTTTGATCGAGATGTTTTCCGGCTAAACTACGATCATCGTGGTGATTACTTAGGCGAATTTCAGAGCGATGACCTTATTTTGGTTATTACAAAAAAGGGAGAATACTATACAACAAATTTTGATTTAACTAATCATTATGAGCAAGATGTACTGATTGTTGAACAATTTGATAAAGATAAAATTTGGTCAGTTGTGTTGTTTGATGCTGATCAAGGATTTCCCTATTTGAAAAGATTTTTACTTGAACCGTCTTCAAAACCAATAAATTTGTTGGGGGAGCATCCTGACTCTTACTTGATTCACATCTCCGGAGAAGATTTTCCTCGTTTTGAATTAACTTTTGATGGAGAGGATAATGATAAAGAACCAATTCTCATTGATGTAGATGAATTTGTCGGAATTAAAAGTTGTAAGGCAAAAGGAAAACGCTTGACAACATGGAAATTATCATCCGTGAATGAGCTTGACCCTAAACCCGTTCCAGAAGATCTGGATGAAAATAGTTCTGCAAATATTGGTGTGGATGTTGAGATGTTTACATCTTCTTCAGATGATTCTATGAATGAAATTAATCAACAGGCTGAAAAAGAAGATATTTCATCAAATAATGATTCCTCTGATGATATTAACATTGATGAAATTACCGGACAGACAACTCTATTTTAAAATAGGCAATGGTAAAAAATGACATCAAAAATATTAAGACACAATCACTTATCATAGGTCTCGTGATCTTATTATTAGGTGGATATTTTATCTATACTTCTCTTTTTTTGAATGGAGTAAAAGATATTAATGCAATTCGAGCCAAAGGTGTATTGCGGGTGGCTCTCCGTGTCAATCAGATTGATTACATGAGTCGCGATGATACTTTGGCGGGCTTTCAGTATGAATTAGTCAACTATTTTTGCGACAGTGTTTTGCATGTTAAACCAGAATTCGTTAGAGTTCGTACGTTTCAAGCGGCCATTGATGATTTGTTGAATGGGAAAGTAGATTTAATTGCACAAAATATTCCGCTTACTTCTGAAACGAAAAAATTAATCTCTATTTCTTATCCAATTTTAATTTCGCGAGCTGTCCTTGTTCAACGAAAAGAAGCTGATGGTAAAGGTACAATTAAAAATCAATTACAATTGGGGAAGCAGCAGATCACGTTATCAAAAGATTCCTATTATATTCAGTTGATAAGAGATTTGGCTCATGAAATGAGCGATACGATATATATCAATCAAATGAAAGTGTATGATTCGGAAGAGTTGATTTTATTGGTTGCAAAAGGAACAATTCCTTATGCAGTGACGGATGAACGGGTTGCTCAGTATTTTGCAAAACGATTCACGGGCATTGATGTGTCACTTCCTGTTGGATTTTCGCAGCAGCAAGGGTGGGGGATGAATCCAAAAACGCCTATATTTAATAATTTAATTGACAATTGGTTACGTGGTTTTGTGAAAACGAATGCGTTTCATCAATTATACAGTAAATATTATAACTAATTTTATGCTTAGTCGAATTGAGATTGTTCTATTGTTTGTCGTTTCAATGACAATTGTCTTTTGGGGTTCCTTGATATGTTAATTGACTCTTTTTGATCGTGTCTTGATAAGCATTTAAAAGCCAAGTGAGTTGTTCTTCAATTGATAAATGGCTATTGTCAAGAATTAAAGCGTCTTTTGCTTTGCGAAGTGGACTTGCCGCTCTACTTGTATCACGTTCGTCGCGTTCTTTCACGTTGGCCAATACTTCCTCATAGGTAATGGTGTCTCCACTGGTTTTCATTTCCTGAAATCGTCTTTCAGCTCTGATTTCAGGTGAAGCAGTGACAAATATTTTGAGTTCTGCATGGGGAAAAACATCAGTGCCTATGTCTCGTCCATCCATTACTACGCCTTTTAAAATGCCCAATTGTTGCTGAAGTTTAACCATTGTTTCGCGTACAAATGGGATAGTGCTGATTTGGCTTGCAACGTGTGCAACTTCTAATGTACGAATCGACTTTTCAATGTTTGCACCATTAAGATAAGTATCTAATTCGCCATTCCCATTTGGGTTGAATTCGATGCGAAGTGTTGGCAATATTTTCTTCAACCGAACTAAATCTATCTGATTTTCAATAACTAAGCCCTGATTCATACAAAACAATCCCACAGCACGATACATAGCGCCGCTATCAATATAGAGATATCCGATGGTTTTTGCTAATGCTTTTGCCATTGTGCTTTTTCCACACGAAGAATATCCATCTATGGCAACAATAATTTTTGGAATTATTTCCATATAAATATAATAAACCGGTTTGTAAACTATTTAATTCCGAAATCGCTTAAACGAGTGGTGAGAGAAAAATGATATGTAAGGCTTCCAACCTGATATTGAGCAACAGCAAAGCCAACACGTACATGTGAAATGTTTAATCCAAAACCTCCAGAAAAGCCTGAGAAAGAGCGTACATTGGCAATGGCCATTTCTTCTGCCCGACGATCGTTATAGGCAAATGACAAATAAAAATTGTTGCTAGGAAGTAAGTCAACTGCAAAAACAAGATGCCGGAACAGCATATTTCCAAATGATGGGGTAACTGCACTTGATGTTGTCGAAGAGCTGTTATTTAGAAAATTAAGATTCCATCTTTGTAGATTTGTCGCGGTAATTGTTAGTTGTAAAGGGGCGTGTTGAAATTTCTTGGTTATTCCTAATTCAATTTCAAAAGGCAATGGTTCGCGAGTTTGATTTCCATTAACAGCATCATATGATGTAATTTGCGAACCTATATTTTTTGCAACAAGTCCGGCAGCAAACAAGCTGTTTTCATCATGAAAATGAATGCCAACATTAGCTGATAGTCCCAAACTACTATAATTTTCATAATGGGAATAAATAGGTTGAAAGGCTACGCCAATGTTCCATTTTGCGCTCAATGGACGTGCATAAATTAAGTTGAACGCGTAGTCTTGAGCACTAAAAGTTCCAACAATCTGATTTTCTGGAGTTGTTTCTTGAAATTGTCCGTAATTTACATATCGAATACCAAATGCCCAATAATTTTGTTCATTTGAGTTGTAGCCGTAAATAGCTGATCCAAAACTGATTCCGGCTAAATAATTTGTATAATTTAACCCTAAATTCTTGTTTGTTTCCGAAGATAGCAAAGCTGGATTGGTGAAAGCAAAATTAATATCTTGATCTGAAAGTGAAACATTGGTGCCACCCATTGCTGCTAAATGCGCAGAAGCCGGCAGATCCAGAAAAGTATATATACCAGTACCTGCCTGAGCAACAAGTTGCAAAGCATAGAACAATAGAATATTCAGCAAAAAGACTTTTTTGTTCATGTATAACGTGAAAAATTCAATGGGTGCACAATGTATGTTGCAATGTGCTGGATGATTTTATATTAAGACACATTCGATAATCGTATAAGCGTTATTCTGAACAAAATATTCTTTCAAAAGCCTTTTCAACTTTCATTTTAACTTCTGACATAGGAACTACTCGTCCCAATTCTTGTTGCATAGAAGTAACTCCTTTATCCACAAATCCACAAGGATTAATGTACGAAAAGTAGTTCAAATCGGTTGACACATTCAACGCAAAACCATGCATGGTGACAAAATGACTACTACGAACTCCAATGGCACAAATTTTGCGACTACGTGATGGATTTTCAACATCTAACCAAACTCCGGTGGCTTTTGGCATACGTCCTGCTTGAATATCATATTGTGACAGCACCTCAATGATAGCTGTTTCCATTTTGTCGATAAATTGTTTCAGCCCTAATTTGAAATTATCTAAATCAAAAATAGGATAACCAACTAATTGTCCCGGACCATGATAAGTAATGTCGCCTCCACGGTTAGTTTGAAGAAATTCAGCGTGAACAGCTTGCAGTTGCGTATGATTAACAAGCAAATTGGCCATTGCACCATTTTTCCCTAACGTAAAAACATGTGGATGTTCACAAAGAACTAAATAATTTGAAGTTTCATGGCCTTGTAGTTTTTCGGCAATCGTTTCGTTGAAAAGCACTTCTTGCTGATCCCATGCTTTTTGATAAGGAATTATATTCCAATGCAATGTATGTATGTTAGTGTTCATGTTCAATAAATCATTTTTCAAAAGTCACTTTTGGAATTTTATTCATCAAATTCAATATGTGGGCTTGTCTTTTTAATAAATATGAAGAAGGACGTCCCGGATTCATTTTTCGAGGATTTGGTAGCGATACAGCTATTAAAACGGCTTGAGGTCGAGTTAATTGTGATGCGTGACAATGAAAATAATGCTCAGCAGCAGCTTCAACGCCATAAATTCCATCGCCGGTTTCAATAACATTCAAGTACACTTCCATGATACGTTCTTTTCCCCAGATAGTTTCAATGAGTAACGTAAAATATGCTTCGATAGCTTTGCGAACATAGGAACGGTTTGGTAGCAGAAACACATTTTTAGCTGTTTGTTGCGATATAGTGCTCCCACCGCGAATATGTTTGCTGTGTTCATTGTGGGCAAATGCAGCTTCAATCGCTTTTTCATCAAATCCGTTATTTTCCATAAAAAGATTGTCTTCTGAAGCAACAACTGCTTGTACCATGTTTGGAGAAATTTTGTCGAGTGCGACCCAATGTTTATCAATGGTTGGTTTTTGTCCATGAATTAGTTTTTCGGCTGATCGTAATATCATTAATGGTGTAACAAACACAGGAACAAACCGATACACAATGACTGAAAAAATACTGAGTAAAAACCCTATAAGGAGTGTCTTGCCAATTATTCGTCCAAATTTCTTCATAATAGTAAAGGAATAGCTACAGGACAAAGGTAATTAATTTTGCTCATTTCTCATGGTTCTAAGTTGATTGGTTACCTCTTATACGGATTAGGATGTTCGTGGTAATTTAGCTAACTTTGCACTACGATTACGTCAAAAAAAATGAAAAAGCTTAGCCGATTTCTTTTAGATATAAATGGATGGAAAATAGTGAAAACTATTTCTGTACCCGACAAATGTGTTTTTTGCATGGCGCCTCATACCAGTAATTGGGATTTTCTTTGGGGGATGTTATTTGGTTATGCCTTGGAGTTACATGCACACTTTTTGATGAAACGAGAGTGGTTTTATTTTCCAATGGGATTGCTAATGAGAAGTTTAGGTGGAATTCCAGTTGACAGAAAACGAAAAACTTCATTAACGGATAATATGATTTTATGGTTTAAAGAAAATTCTATATTTCGTTTAGCTATTGCTCCAGAAGGTACCCGTCAATTTACTAAGGAATGGAAAAAAGGCTTCTACTTTATTGCAACGAAAGCAGAAGTCCCCATTGTTTTAACGTATATTGACTATAAAACAAAGAGTTTGGGATTTGCGGGTTTGTTTCATCCTACGGGAGATTTTGCAAAGGACTTGCCGCAGATTCAGGCTTTTTATAAAGGGAAAGAAGGAAAATTTCCAGATCGGTTTTACTCTTCTTCAATTTGATTTTATATTTAGCAAAAACATTCATTTTATGATCATCAACTCTGCTGATTTTGTAATTAGCAATACGGATGTGCAATTCTGTCCGGAAACAGTATTGCCAGAATATGCTTTTATTGGACGTTCTAATGTTGGTAAATCATCTTTAATCAATATGTTGACTCAAAAAAATAAATTAGCGTTGATCTCCAGTAAACCCGGAAAGACGATGTTGATTAATCATTTTTTGATCAATCATGAGTGGTTTTTGGTAGATCTACCAGGATACGGATTTGCTAAAACGGGTAGGGCGTCTCGTGAACGGTTGCAGAAAATGATTAATTCATATATTCTTCTTCGTAAGCCCTTGATCAATCTTTTTGTCCTAATCGATTCTCGTCTCGAGCCTCAATTCATTGATCTTCAATTTATGGAATGGTTAGGAATTCAGGGGGTTCCTTTTTCCATCGTATTTACCAAAATAGATAAATTATCTATTACACGATTTTTGGAAAATAGAAAAAAATATGAAGCAACCTTACTCCAAACTTGGGAAACACTTCCTATTATTTTTCAAACCTCTTCGAAAGAGGGAAAAGGTAGAGATGAGATTTTAAATTATATTGAAAGTCTCAATCAGGAAATTGGTCATGCTTAATACGTGAAGACTGTTCTATTCACAATTGAACGGCCCAAGGTAATCTCATCTGCGTATTCTAACTCATTTCCAATAGCAATTCCTCGTGCAATGGTGGTAATGGCGATTGAAAAAGGAGCAAGTTTCCGATAAATGTAGTAAGCTGTTGTATCTCCTTCCATAGTAGGACTTAAAGCCAAAAAAATCTCTTGAATTCCTCCTTTTTGGGAGACTCTTTCAATTAAGCTCTCAATTTCAAGATCACTAGGTCCTATTCCTTCCATAGGAGAAATAATGCCCCCTAACACATGGTATAATCCTTTATATTGCTGCGTATTTTCAATAGACATGACATCTTTAATGTTTTCCACAACACAAATAATTGCTCTGTCCCGACCTCGATCGGCACAAATTGAACACACATCGGTATCAGAAATATTGTGACATTCTTTGCAATAATGTATCTCGTGTTTGAGACGTAAAAGGGTGTTGCCAAACTTTTCTACATCAGAAGTCGGCTGCCGCAAGAGATAAAGAACCAATCGTAAAGCCGTTTTTCTACCAATACCCGGCAATTTTGCAAATTCATTTACAGTTGCCTCAAGTAAAGCAGAAGGGTAGGTCTGGAAACTCATAAATATTTAAGGAGCGTTTGTTAGGTTATTGTCGAAAAACCGAAAACTGTTTATCCAAATTGCGTTTTGAGCATTTAACAAAAAGCTGCCTAATGAAACAGGCAGCTTTTATGATTAATCGTATTCGTCGTGAAATGTGCTTATACGAAATGATTTGACTAAAAAATCGCGTTGAAATATTACTCAAAAGCACCCATTTTCAACATATTAACTTCTTGTTGAGTTAGATAGCGCCATGTACCGCGTGGCAATCCTTTTTTTGTCAATCCTGCAAAGAAGACACGATCCAAACGTTTGACACGATAACCCAGATGATCAAATATACGTCGAACAATGCGATTTCGTCCGGAATGTATTTGAATTCCCACCTGCTTACGATCTTCTTCATCCACAAAATGAACTTCGTCAGCATGAATTTCTCCATCTTCTAATTCAATCCCATTGACAATTTGTTCCATATCTGCCTTGGTAAGTGCTTTATCAAGATAGGCGTGATAAATTTTCTTTTTGTTGTACTTAGGATGTGTCAATTTGGAAGCAAGGTCGCCATCGTTTGTCAATAATAAAACTCCGGTAGTGCTTCTATCCAATCTACCCACAGGATAAATACGCTCATTACAAGCATTACGGACAAGGTCCAACACTGTTTTACGCTCCTTGGGATCATCTACTGTAGTGACAAAATCCTTTGGTTTGTTCAGTAAGAGGTAAACTTTTTTTTCTGATTGTACCGTCTGATCGTGAAAAATCACTTTGTCAGTAGGTAAAATTTTAGTTCCCAATTCACTGACAACTTGACCATTAACTGTTACTACTCCAGCTTTGATATATTCGTCAGCTTCGCGTCTTGAACAGATTCCTGCATTGGCTAAATATTTATTGAGTCTAACAGGTTCATTGGCATTGGAGAGTGGAGCATAACTGCGTGGTGTGGGTGCTGGTCTGTACTCTTGTTGTTGCCGTGGAGGATATGGACGATTATGAGAATCATTTCGTTGATTCCTGTTATTTTGTGAATATGGTCGCGGTGCTGAATCTCGTCGATCTCTTGAATCACCGCTTCTGTTGTATGAAGGATTATCCCGACGTTGATTTGAGTCTTGTGATGAATAACTACGATTCTGACTTGACGTATCATTTGATCCTCTGTAAGGACGTGGAGGATAGTCTCTGTTTCCTTCCCGATTGTATGGACGTTGCCCTTCGTTGGAAGTAGGTTTGTTGTATGAACGAGAAGAAGAATTATTGTCGTTTGAGTTATAGTTTCTTTGTGTATTACTTCTGTTCCCGTCTTCACGAGAAGAGTAAGGTCGTTGTTGTTGAGTGTTATCTCGTCCCTGATTGAAACGAGGCCTGTTTTCATTGCTGGAAGAATAGTTCTTCCCCGAAGCATTAGTCGTAAAACGGGGACGTGCTCGATTTGATCTGTTTGCATTACCGTCACGGCCGGCTCCTTCACCTGATTCTTTATCAGGATTTTGCCATTTGTTGTCTTTGAAGTCCATTTGATGAATAAATTAATGTATGAAATCGGACATAAATTGCAGAGATGCTCTTTAATATACGCTTTTTAGTCTGTATATTGATAGGTTATAAAAATACTTTTTCTATGATTTCTTTTTTAATCGCTATATATTAAATAGTTAGAAAGCACGTATTTTCATCCTGCTTATTATAGACTCTCGTCTATTAGCTTGATCTTTTTTTCAATTAAGTTGCGATCTTCTTTTAGTTGTTTTATTTTACGCTCAAGTTCTTGAACGATACTGTCTGATTTTTTTGTTTTAGCTGATATGAAACCCATGTTATTTTCATAAGTAGCAATTTCCGATTTTAGTGTGTCATAAGTTCTTAACAGTTTCTCACGTTCACGAAAAAGCTGGTTTGAACGATCTCCTTCTACCATCTTTTCAACAGTATCTTTAAAGGAGATTAATTTGCGATTGACAGCATCGATGTTCATGGCATCCATCTGCTTATTAACAGCTTCTTTGAATGTCTTAAAAATTTTATCTTTGTCTTTAAATGGAACATGTCCAATAGTATTCCATTGTGAAAGTAGTTCTCTGAAATGAGTAAATGATTCTTGAACGTTTTCTGTTTTTTTAAAAGCATTAATCTTATCGATTAGCTCTTGTTTAAGATTCAAATTGGCTATTTCATCCATTTTTTTTGATGAAAAGGTTTTAGCCTTCTCTTCAAAAAAATGATCACATGCCGTTACAAATCTTTTCCAGAGAATATCAGAATATTTCTTGGCAACAGGCCCAATAGTCTTCCATTCTTTTTGAATTTGAATCAGAATGTCGGTTGTTGCTTTCCAATCAGTACTGTTTTGAAGTGACTCAGCTTGTTCACAAAGTATTTTTTTCTTTTCAAAGTTTTCTTCTAATTCCGCTTTTGATGCTTTCATAAACTCACTTTTCAATTGAAAAAAGTGATCACATGCTGAGCGAAAACGTTCGTATACTTTGATGTTTTCTTTTCGTGGCGCAAATCCAATATTTTTCCATTGATGTTGATACTCAATAATTTCAGTTGTTTTAGTTTCCCAATCTCTGAAATTATTCAACTTGGCATAATCAATTGATTCAACAGCTTCACATAACGTGTTTTTGGTTGTCAAATTGAGTTCTTCCTGCGTTTTTAGAGCCGCAAAAAAGTCTTGGTGTTTTTTATTTACAATGGCAGAAGCAGTTTTAAATCGCTCCCATACTTCATCTCTGAATTCACGAGCTACAGGTCCGATTTCTCGCCACTCTTCATGTAATTTCTGCAACATCCTCGAAGCGATTACAACATCTTTCTCCTCGGCTAATTTTTCGGCGGTTTCGCACAAAATCGTTTTTTGCTCCAGATTTTTTTTAAAATCGTAATCGCGGAGTTCATTATTGATTTTTATCAAATCATAAAAACGCTCCATGTAAACGTTGTAAACCTTCCAAAGTTCGTTGACTTTAGCTTGAGGAATTGCTCCAATACTTTTCCACTCTTGTTGTAACTTTCTAAAAATGGGCAAAGATTCGCCAACATCTCCCGATTCAGCAATGGCTTTTAATTGATCTAATAACGATAGTTTCTTTTTGAGATTCTCTTCTTTGATTTTTTCTATAGATTCAATAAAAGCTGATTTTTGTTCTTTGTAGCTTTGTAGTAACGATTTGAAGTTAATCTCTTCCTCGTCTGGTAATTGAGAAAAAGTGTCTTCTGTTCCGCCATTTTCGACAAACACTTTTTTTTGCTGTTCTATCTCAAGTTTATGCTTACGATAATATTGTTGCTTAATGGCTTCTACAGCGTCTTTATCAATTTTTTCGATTGGATTTTTCATTATTTCCTGAAGCCTCGCAACCAGTTCTGCTTTTGTTAATGACGCATATTCACGAAAAGAATCATTTTCTTTGTTGACATCTACCTGTTCAACTAAGTGTTCAGGCGCTTGATTGTTCGCAGATATGTCTGATTGTGTGTGCGATATAACCGCTTCTGACTGTTGTTCCTTGATGTCATCAAGAGTGTCCATGGGCAATGTTGTTAGGGTGTTAAAGGATCGATGATAATCAGAACTGAATGTTCGATAATCACTTATTCAAAGTGTTGCAAAATTAGCGACTTTTTTTCTCACTGCAAAGTGTTTCGTAATTATATTGTTTGCTCGTTTGTGATGGTGATGTTTTCCATTTTTTCTATTCAAACGATATTTATGAGAACGCATTGTTATTAGCGTGAGATTTTCAGAAGAGAATTTGGTTTTGATCTTGAGAGAAAATTCAAAATAGACCCATAAGTTTATTAGTTTTTAAGAAACAAAAAGAGTGTAAAGTCTTTTCGTTTTCGTATTTTTGCATGTTGCTTTATTTGGAGCAAGAAAATTCATCTTAAACATCAAATCAAGTGAAAATGAAGACAATTCTTATTACCGGTGGTGCAGGTTTTATTGGTTCACATGTTGTCGACCTATTTGTTGAGAAATACCCAAATTATCAGATTGTTAATCTTGATGCATTGACTTATGCCGGTAATTTGGAGAATTTGAAGAAAGCATCAGAGAAATCAAATTATATATTTGAAAAAGAAGATATTACAAATGCAGATGCAATCAATCGGTTATTTGCCAAATATCAATTTGACGGAGTGATTCATTTAGCTGCTGAATCACATGTTGACCGATCTATTCTTGATCCTCTTTCGTTTGTAAAAACCAATGTGCTGGGGACCGTAAATTTACTCCATGCTGCAAAAGAATCTTGGAAAAGTTCTTTTGAAGGGAAACGATTTTATCATATTTCAACTGATGAAGTATATGGTTCGTTAAGTCATGAAGGTAAATTCAAAGAAACCACATCGTACGATCCCCGAAGTCCATATTCTGCTTCGAAAGCCAGTTCAGATCATTTTGTGAGAGCTTTTTATCATACATTTCAATTACCGATTGTTGTGTCAAATTGTTCCAACAACTATGGAGCACGTCAATTTCCCGAGAAATTGATTCCTTTAGCCATTAATAATATTAAGTATAACAAGCCAATACCAATTTACGGAAAAGGAGAAAACATACGTGACTGGCTTTATGTTAACGACCATGCATCTGCCATTGATCTTATTTTTCATCAAGGCTCTAATGGAGAAACCTATAACATCGGAGGAAATAATGAATGGACAAACATTGATCTTATTCGCCTTCTGTGTGAAATTATGGATAAAAAACTGGGACGATCTGCCGGTACGTCAGCAAAGCTGATCACGTTTATTACAGATCGCGCTGGGCATGATTTGCGTTATGCGATTGATTCGTCAAAATTGCAACAAGAATTAGGATGGAAACCTTCGTTGCAATTTGCTGAAGGGTTAGAAAAAACCGTCGAGTGGTATTTGGACAATGAGGAATGGATGACGAATATTACCACTGGAGTTTATCAACAATACTACGAAAAACAATATAAACTGAATTGATCTTCTGCTTTAAATAAACAACTTAAATAATTATATTATAGTAGTTTATGTAAATAAAAAGTATATGACAAAATCAAAACGAACTTACGCAGAATCCATTGAAGAGTTAGATAGTTTATTGTTGCAACTTGAAAAAAATGAAGTCCCTTTGGAAGAATTGGCTGTTATGGTGAAAAAAGCGACTGATTTGATACATCAGTGTCAAAAACAGTTGTTTGAAACCGATGCAGAAATCCAAAAACTATTAGAAAACATTATTTCATGAATTTCAACGAATAAGCGCTATTATTTTTGGTAAAAAAATGACCGCTCCAATTAATGCAGCCATACAACTGAGAACCAAAACAGCGCCTGCAGCAATGTCTTTTACAGCTCCGGCTTTTGGATTCCAGTCTGGTGAAATAATATCAACTAATTTTTCAATGGCAGTGTTGAAAAGTTCGGCAGCAATGACAATGCCAATACAACCAATAATTGCTGTCCATTCTAAAGCGCTTATATTCAATAAAAAAGAGGTTATTATTGCCGCAAAGGAAATTATAATATGAACTTTAATGTTTATTTCGCCTTTCTTGAATGACAATCGTACTCCTTGAAATGCAAAACTAAAGCTTTTCAAAAAACGACGAAAAGATTGTTGTTTAATCATGAGTATTGAGTTATTTGTGCATCAACGTACCAAAAATAGATGCAATATTTGTGGCAAAGAGTTTTACAGCTATAGCTAACAAAATAATCCCGAAAAATTTCCTCAAAATATAGATTCCTCCTTTTCCTATCCATCGTTCAATTTTATCAGTCATTCTGAGAACGACATACACAAAGATCATATTCAACATCAGAGCAATGATGATATTAATTGTTTGATATTCTGCTCGCAATGAAAGTAATGAGGTAAAAGATCCTGGGCCTGCAATTAAAGGAAAAGCGAGCGGCACAATGGATGCAACGTTGGAGGGGCCATCCATTTTAAATATTTCAACGCCAAGAGTCATCTCAAAAGCCATAATGAAAATAATAATTGAACCGGCTACTGCAAATGACTTAATGTCAACGCCAAACAACTTTAAAACAATATCGCCTGCAAACAAAAATCCAAGCATCACAACAAAAGAAATAGTCGTGACCATCAACGGATTGATCTGATTGTTTTTTTGTTTTATACCTAAGATAATGGGAAGTGACCCTAAAATATCGATGATGGCAAATAAAACGACAAAAGCGCTTGTTATTTCTAGAATGCTGATATTCATAATATATTCTGGTTTTTAAAGGTAAGGATTTGATCGAGTGTTTGACGGTTAATCTGTTTTCGTTTGTCATCGTTGATCCATCCCCATTTATTAAAATAGCGTATCATATTGATGACGTGAATAACAAGGAGTTTCAAGTTTTTATAAGATCCCTGTTCATGGGTATGTACAATGCTCACTTGTGGATAAAAAATAGTTTCATATTGTTCATGTATTCGGCGAGATAAATCAATATCTTCCGGATATAAGAAAAATTGTTCGTCAAACAATCCAACTTCTTTTATGGCTTGCGTCCTCAATACCATAAAACATCCCGACAAATAAGGAACATTCAAAATTTTATCGTAACCCCATTCTTTTAATTGAAACTGATTCATTCTTTTAGCCGCCCATTGTTTAGGGATGAAACGTTTCATGAATACATCAATGGGTGTTGGAAGGAGTTTGCAAAGATATTGTAAGTTTCCGTTAGGATAAAATACTTTCGGCATTAAAGCTCCGACAGTTGGATTTTCTAGCATGAAGTCAACGATCTTATGCAAAATTTCTGGTTCGAATATAACATCGGGATTCATTACAACATGAAATCTCGTATTATAATTGATTGATTTTTTGAGAGCTATATTGTGTGCACGACCGAATCCGATGTTGTGATCATTTTTGGTATATTGTATTGGTAAAGATAAAAACCTTGGTTCATCAGTAGCTGAATTGTCAATGAGAAAAATTGTTTGTACGACAGATGACTGCATCAACAAAGCAACAAGAGATGCTATCATCTCAAAAGGTTGTTCAAAACGAACGATAGAAACATTTAGATTTCCAATGTTGTGATCTGTTTGTGTTTCCTTATTTGATCGGATTGCATGCTGATGATTTGTTTCTTTATCCATTCATTCTCAATTTCAATTGCACAACATTTTCAACATGTTGCGTATGTGGAAACATATCTACCGGTTGAACTTTCGTGACTTCGTATTGTTCATCAAGTAACTGTAAATCTCTGGCTTGTGTTGCCGGATTACAACTTACATAAACGATGCATTTCGGTTTAATTTCTAAAATCTTTTCAATCACATCTTTGTGCATCCCTGCTCTGGGTGGATCAGTAATCAAAACGTCAGGCATTCCATACGTATTGATAAATGCGTCATTCATCACGTCTTTAATATCACCGGCAAAAAAAAGTGTGTTGTCAACGTGGTTAAGTTGAGCATTTGATATTGCATCTTCAATAGCTTCAGGAACATATTCAATTCCAATAACTTGACGTGTCGTTTTGGCTATAAAATTTGCAATTGTGCCAGTGCCAGTGTACAAATCATAAACTAATTCATTCCCTGTCAATTCAGCAAATTCACGTACAATTTTATAAAGTTCATATGCTTGTATCGAATTAGTTTGATAAAATGATTTTGGTCCAATCTTAAACTGGAGCGATTCCATTTGTTCTAAAATATAATCACGCCCATGAAATAGGAGTACCTGTTGATCTGTAATGCTATCGTTTGCTTTTTCATTGACGATATAAACTAATGAAGTGATTTCGGGAAACTGCTCAACTAAAAATTTCATTAGTTGATTACGTAGTTCTGTTTCTTCATAATAAAATACCATGATAACCATCAATTCGCCAGTCGTTGTAGTTCGAATGATCATATTTCTAAGCCACCCTTCTTGATTTCGCAAATCAAAGAAGGACATTTGATGCGCTATTGCATATTCTTTAATAGCATTTCGAATTCGATTTGAAACATCGCTCTGCAACCAACATGTTTTAATGTCCAATACTTTGTCAAACAAGGTTGGGATATGGAATCCAAGGGCGTTTCTATCTTCAATTGTTTCTCCTGACTGAAGTTCGTTTTCGGTCATCCAGCGTTTATTAGAAAATGTGAATTCAAGTTTATTGCGATAGAATGTAGCATGGGCTGCTCCAAGAATGGGTGAAATATCCGGAAGTGAGATTTTACCAATGCGCTGCAAATTGTCGATTACTTGTTTCTGCTTATAGAACAATTGTTTATCATAACGTATATGTTGCCATTTGCATCCTCCACACGTACCGAAATGCTCACAAAAAGGTTCTACACGTTCGTCTGAATAATGATGAAAAGTAATTGCCTTACCTTCAGCATAACTATTACGTTTTTTTGTCAGTTGAATATCGACTATATCGCCAGGCGCTACAAATGGGATAAAGATTACCCAATCGTTGACTTTGGCCACTGCTTTTCCTTCGGCTGCAATATCCACTATCGAAACTTCAGTCAAAACTGGAAGTTGTTTTTTTATATGTCTCACTTGGTTGTTTTTTTTATTTGCAAAATTAAATATTTATCTCGGGTATTCAAAAAGGAAGTAGAGGGAACCCTTGTTATCATAGCAATATCTTCAGCTGGCCTTAGATATTATGCAAAAAATCGAATTCTCAGTACGTCCATATCTATTCAATATCACTTTAAAATGTTATATATCATATAATTATAATTGTTTTTTGAGATCGAATTCATGAGATTGTTTTTAAGATTATCCCGCAAAACAGACTTAGGAGCGTGAAACACAAAAAAGAGCATTGAATTCTATCATAGGGTTTCGTATTAACGCAAAATTGTACAGATGAAAATAAATTGGAGGGAAGGTATGCGAATTAAGAAAGGATTGATTGGCAGATTTGGCAATGCATAATCTCTAATTACATTTGTAAACGCATAAACCAAGTACAAAGTTACACTTCTTCGAGATACAATGCTCTACAAATGTACTTTTTGTAATGCCGATTGATCTCCTTTTACAAAACAACAAAATAGCATTATTGTTTATTACTATCATGGAGTATTTGGCAATCAAATTATTGTATATCAATATGTTGTTGTTAAATATTAAACTCATAATTGAATGCCATTCTTTTATCATTATAGAATTTGATCAGATTGCCACCAAAACGTATATTGTATAAGTCTTACTATTTATATATCAATACAATATAGACGTTTCATAAATCATTAGTTTTCTATGGTCTATTAGATATGGCCTTTCTATAGTGTATTCGTTATCAACTCTGTCTAAACAATACTATATGTAGTTTGCGTTATTTACATTTGTAATGCGTATTCTTGCTCAAATACATTTGTATTGTATTGCTTTTGTGAATTTGTTTGTTTACATTTGTAGCGTGGTTGAAATGTAATAATAATTGCCATGAAAGATAGAATTCTACAAATCATAGAGACTGAGCATCTCACATCGGGTAAATTTGCTTTGACTATCGGTACACAACCGTCTATCATTTCTCATATATTAAACGGAAGAAACAAACCGAGTATGGAAATTATTCAAAAAATTCTTTCAACGTTCCCTACAGTCAATCCTGACTGGCTAATATTAGGATCCGGCTCGATGTATCGCTCATCATCTTTCGTGTCAGGCCAGCCGTCATTATTTGATGATGTAAAATCTAAAACGTCTGACACGAATCAAAAGTTGATTTTCAGCAAGGAAATAGCTGGCACTTCAAAAGAAGATACTTCTTCAGTTCTCAATACCTCATTATCTGCTATTGTTCAAGCAAAAAAAATCAATAAGATAACAGTCTATTATTCAGACATGACGTTCGAGGAATTTATACCATCAACTTCTATTTTGTAGCCGCATATTATAGGTAACTGTGATTATTGTCTGAACATTGAATTTTCCCTACTTTTGCACATAAATATGTTGCAATGCATGATGTTTGTATCTTATGTATCTAAAGACATGATTTATTGGTTTTTACATAGCTATTTTGATTAGAACATATAAAAGAAAAAATGAAAAAAATCATCGGAGATTTGGTTGTTTCAGAGAATATCCCATTGAAAAACAATCATTTCTTATTGAAATTAACTCAAGCTGAGCCATTGCCTCATATATTGCCAGGCCAGTTTGTGCAGTTGAAAATTGACGATACCCCTTCTGTTTTTTTAAGACGTACCTTTTCAATAAACTACGTAGATCGCAAAAAAAATGAGATTTGGTTATTAATTCAAGTTGTAGGTGATGGAACGCGTTCATTAAGTAATTGTAAAATAGGCGATTCATTAAATCTCATTTATCCATTGGGAAATTCATTTTCTATGCCAACTTCTTCACAATCAAGGTTATTATTGGTTGGAGGCGGAGTAGGAGTGGCTCCTTTGTTATTTTTAGGTGCAATATTGGCAGAAAAGGGTTTTTCGCCTTCTTTTTTGCTTGGAGCACGAAATATCGATGGATTGATTGAACTTGAAAAATTTCAACAGTTTGGAGACGTATATATTGCCACTGAAGACGGATCGGCTGGTGAAATCGGTTTTGTGACTGATCACTCAATCTTGAAAAATTCGTTTGATAAAATCTACACTTGTGGACCGACGCCAATGATGCAAGCTATCTCTCAATTTGCAGAAAATCAATTTATTGATTGTGAAGTTTCTCTCGAAAATAAAATGGCATGTGGCATTGGAGCTTGTCTGTGTTGTGTTACACAAACTCATCAAGGCAATCAATGTGTCTGTACAGATGGACCAGTATTTAATACAAAAGAGTTGGCATGGCAAATTTAACGACAAAAATAGGTGACCTTACGCTAAAAAATCCTGTTATTACAGCTTCCGGCACGTTTGGATACGGCGAAGAATATCTTGATTTTTTGGACATCAATCAATTAGGAGGTATTTGTGTCAAAGGCACAACGTTGCACCGACGAGAAGGAAATCCTTATCCAAGAATGGCGGAAACGCCATCCGGCATGTTGAATGCGGTAGGATTGCAAAATAAAGGGGTTGATTATTTTATAAATACAATTTATCCCCGTCTAACAGTATTTGAAACCGCATTTATTGTCAATGTTTCTGGCTCAACATTAGAAGATTACATTGAAACAGCTGAAAAAATAAATTCATTGTCATTTATTCCTGCAATTGAATTAAACATATCATGTCCTAATGTAAAACAAGGTGGTATGGCCTTTGGCGTTGACAAAGATATGGCAGCAGAAGTGGTTAAAGAGGTTCGCAAAGTGTATCATAAAACACTGATTGTTAAATTGTCACCTAATGTAACTGACATTGTTTCCATAGCAGAAGCTGTTGAACACGTAGGCGCTGATGCAGTGTCGCTTATTAACACTTTATTAGGGATGGCTATTGATGCTGAAACACAAAAGCCATTACTATCAACTATTACTGGAGGTTTATCGGGTCCATGTGTCAAGCCAATTGCGTTACGTATGGTGTGGCAAGTTGCTCATGCAGTGAAAATTCCTGTCGTTGGGATGGGTGGAATTAGTAATGCGCGCGATGCAATTGAATTTTTCTTAGCTGGGGCAACAGCTATTGAAGTGGGAACTGCTAATTTTATTGATCCAGCTGTTAGTCTTCAAGTAATTCAAGGCGTTAACGATTATTTACAACGCCATCATTGTGAGTCAATTAATGATATTATTGGTGCCTTGAAAACAGTATGATTGATTGAATATTAATCAATACGTTCATAATTTATGAACGAGAAGTGATATGGATTTGCGTCTGTTTCAGGATGATCTTCTGAAAAAGTTGTGTGCCATTGAGTAGTATCTATAATTGGAAAAAATGCGTCTGCTTCAAAAGGTGCATGAATAAAGGTTAAGTACAATTTATCGGCTTGATTAAGTGTTTGATGATAGAGAGAACTCCCTCCGATGATGAAAATTTCTTCCTCGTCTTTACATAATTGCAAAGCTTCTTCCAAGGAATGTGCAACCAAGCAGCCCGGGAATTGAAGAGATTGAGTTGTTACGACTATGTTTCTTCTTTTAGGCAAAGCTCCTTTAGGAAGAGAAAGGAATGTATTGCGTCCCATAATCACCGTGTGATGCAGCGTAAGCTGTTTAAACCGTTGTAAATCTTCTGAAATATGGCACAATAATTGGTTGTTTTTACCGATTGCATTATTGGCTGCGATGGCGGCAATGATTGAGAGTTTGGGCATGAAAAATGAGGTAAATGATTTCTATGGGACAAATATATCTATTTTTGACGATGTATGAATGCAGTGTTAATCAAAAATGAGATTATACGAAGAAAATATATGATACTCATAAAAGCAAACTCCAAGAAGCCGTGAAAAATAATAAATATGCCAATTTATTGTTGCAAGATGCAGTAGTGTTAGGAGAAAATAGGCTAAATTTGCAGCATCGTTAACTCACCAAATACAAATCATTCATCAAATAACATGGCAAAGATTACAAAAGAAGATGCCCTAAACTACCATAGAATGGGCAAACCGGGGAAAATTGAAGTTATTCCGACTAAACCTTACAGTACTCAAACTGATTTATCTTTGGCCTACTCTCCTGGAGTAGCAGAGCCTTGTTTGGAAATCGAAAAAGATCCTAACGCTGCTTATGAATACACCGCCAAAGGAAATTTAGTGGCTGTTATTTCCAATGGAACGGCTGTTTTAGGATTGGGTGATATTGGAGCATTAGCAGGAAAACCTGTAATGGAAGGGAAAGGTCTTCTTTTTAAAATTTTTGCTGGTATTGATGTATTTGATATTGAGGTAAATGAGAAAGATCCTGAGAAGTTTATTCAAACAGTAAAAGCTATATCTCCTACTTTTGGAGGCATTAATTTAGAAGACATAAAAGCGCCTGAATGTTTTGAAATTGAAACGCGATTGCGTGCCGAGCTGGATATCCCTATTATGCACGATGATCAACACGGAACAGCCATTATTTCTTCTGCCGGGTTACTCAATGCCCTCGAAATTGTGGGAAAAAAGATCGAAGAGGTACAAATTGTCGTCAATGGAGCTGGCGCTGCAGCCAATTCATGTGCTCGTTTATATATTTTGTTAGGCGCTCGAAGAGAAAATATTATTATGGTTGACAGCAAAGGCGTGATCTCATTGGATAGATCAAACCTGACTCCTCAGAAAAAAGAGTTTGCTACTGGACGGAAAGATATTATAACATTAGCTGATGCAGTGCATGGAGCGGACGTTTTCTTAGGTTTGTCGGTTGCTGATGTTCTCACCAAAGAAATGGTTCGAACAATGGCTAAAGATCCCATTGTATTTGCATTGGCCAATCCGAATCCAGAGATTTCATATGCCGATGCAATGGATTCGCGAGGAGATATTTTGTTTGCCACAGGACGCTCTGATTTCCCCAATCAAATCAACAATGTGTTAGGATTTCCATATATATTTCGTGGAGCCTTAGATGTTCGTGCAACATCCATCAATGAAGAGATGAAAAAAGCTGCTGTGTTAGCTATTGCTGAATTAGCTAAAAAACCTGTACCCGATGTGGTCAATGCTGCGTATAACTTAAATAAAATCACGTTTGGACGTTCGTATATTATTCCAAAACCGCTTGATCCTCGTTTATTAACTACAGTAGCTCCGGCTGTTGCTAAAGCAGCTATTGCTTCGGGTGTTGCACGCAAACCTATTACCGATTGGGAAGCATACAATACAAAACTTAGAGAATTAATGGGTTACGACAACAAAATGTTGCGTCATTTTTCCGAAACAGCACGCCAAAATCCAAAACGAGTTGTGTTCTCTGAGGCAAATCATTTGAATATGCTAAAAGCTGCTGTTACGGCCAAGACTGAAGGAGTTTGCTTCCCTATTTTGTTAGGAAATGAAGAACGAATTGAAAAAATGGCGTTTGAAAATAATATCGATTTGACTGGTATTGAAATTGTGAATCTACGCCATGATCGTGAAGAAGAACGTCGCTCAAGGTATGCTAAGATTTTAATCGAAAAATGCAGCCGTGATGGCTTGACGTTAACGGATGCGCTTGAAAAAATGTTTGATCGTAGTTATTTTGGTATGATGATGGTTGAAACTGGAGACGCAGATGCTATGATAACAGGAGCTTATACCAATTTTATTGAAAATATCAATGCAGCAAAACAGGTGATTGGAATTCGTGAAGGTGTAAAACACATTGCTGCTATGCATATTGTGAATAATAAAAAAGGAACATTTTTCTTGGCCGATACGCTGTTCAATAGGCATCCTGATACAGAGACGTTGATTGATATTGCTCATTTAACCTACCAAGCTGTTAAATTTTTTGCACACGATCCAGTTATTGCTATGCTTTCTTACTCGAACTTTGGCGTTGACAAACAAGGTAGTCCTGCGAGTGTACATCGCGTAGTAGATACATTACATAAAACGTGTCCTGAGATGATCGTTGACGGAGAAATCCAAGTGAATTTTGCTTTGAATAGAGCTTTACGTGATGAAAAATATCCTTTTTCAAAACTTAAAGGCAAGGATGTCAATACATTGATTTTCCCAAATTTAAGTTCGGCAAATACGGCCAGTAAAATGCTTTTGGAGATGGGTACCGCCGATATGATAGGCCCTATCCAAATGGGATTAAAAAAACCAATTCATATTCTTGATGTGGAAAGTTCTGTACGCGACATAGTAAACATGACAATCATTGCTGTAATTGATGCAATTGTTGCTGAACAGAAAAAACAAAACCAAATTGGTGATTTACAATAACTTTCTATGTTGCAAATTGATGACACGATTATCAGCTTGGATGTAATTGATCAGAATTTTGCTTGTGATGTATCAAAATGCAAAGGAATCTGTTGTGTAGAAGGAGATGAAGGAGCACCCGTTACAGAGGACGAAGTAAATCAAATCGAAGTCTTATTGCCTATCATTTGGGCTGATCTTTCAAAAAGTGCACAAACAATCATTCAACAACAAGGAATTGCATATTTAGATAGAGATAATGACCTGGCAATTTCGATTGTGAACGGTGCAGAATGCGTTTTTGCTTTTAAAGATGATCATGGTTACTGGAAATGTCGGATAGAAGAAGCGTTTGAACAGAAGAAAACGTTATTCAGAAAGCCTTTGTCATGTCATTTATATCCCATTCGCCTTACAAAGCATAAATCGTTTACTGCTGTTAACTATCACCAATGGCATGTTTGTCGTGATGGCGTTGTTTCGGGAAATAATCAAAACAAGCTGCTCTATCAATTTCTCAAAGAACCTTTGATTCGGAAATTTGGCGAAGAATGGTTTCACCAACTCACACTGGCTGCTGATCATGTTGCTAATACAAAAAGAAAAGAATGATCACTCTATTTCGTGTTTATTATATATTTTCATAAACGCTTAATTATCAATTAAAATAAAATGTTTAGAACGCATACTTGTGGCGAATTGCGCCTTAATCATATTAACGAAACTGTAATTTTATCTGGTTGGGTGCAGCGCATTCGAAAAATGGGAGGCATGACATTTGTCGACCTCAGAGATCGTTTTGGCATCACACAATTGGTATTTAATCAAGAAAAAAATGCTGTTTTGTTTGATCAAGCCAACCGTATAGGCCGTGAATGGGTCATACAATGCAAAGGAATCGTTGCTGAACGAAGCAATAAGAATCAACATCTTGATACTGGAGAAATTGAAATTATTGCCTCAGAATTGCTTATCCTTAATGAATCAAAGATTCCTCCTTTTACCATTGAGGATGATACAGATGGTGGAGATGATTTGCGGATGGAATATCGTTACATAGATCTTAGACGTAATGCGGTACGACGTAATTTAGAGTTGCGACACTGGATTGCGTTGGAAGTGCGAAAATATTTACATGAATTTCAATTTTTAGAAGTCGAAACTCCTGTTTTGATTAAATCAACTCCCGAAGGTGCACGTGATTTCGTAGTGCCATCACGAATGAATCCTGGTGAATTTTACGCATTACCACAATCGCCACAACTTTATAAACAATTGTTGATGATTGCCGGATTTGATCGTTATTTTCAAATTGTGAAATGTTTCCGAGATGAAGATTTGCGCGCTGATCGGCAACCGGAGTTTACACAAATTGATTGTGAATTGTCGTTTGTGGATCAAGATGATGTATTGAATATTTTTGAGGGAATGATGAAACATCTGTTTAATGAAATTCACCACATAGACATGCCACCGTTTCCAAGAATGACTTATGCAGATGCGATGCGATTGTATGGTTCTGATAAACCTGATTTGCGATTTGGAATGCCATTTGTTGAGTTGAAGGAACTTGTATCCGGTCATCAATTTGCTGTTTTTGATGCTGCAGATTATGTAGCGGGTATTTGTGCATCCGGATGTAGTTCGTTTACTCGTAAACAATTGGATGAACTGACAGAATTTGTGAAGCGGCCTCAAATTGGAGCAAAAGGGTTGGTTTACATTAAATATGAGGCAGATGGTTCTTTCAAATCTTCTATTGATAAGTTTTACTCGCTCGAAGATTTGAAAGAAATAGCATATGCTATGAATGCAAAACCTGGTGATTTGTTGTTGATTTTAGCCGGAGAAACAAAGAAAACTCAAAAAGCTTTGTCTGAGTTGCGTTTAGAAATGGGGAATCGTTTAGGGTTGAGAAAGAAAAGTGATTATGCTCCACTTTGGGTTGTTGATTTCCCATTATTTGAGTGGGATGACGAAACACAACGTTTTTATGCCATGCATCATGCATTCACTTCTCCAAAACCAGAAGATATTTCTTGGTTGACATCTGACCCTGGCAAAGTTCGTGCGAATGCTTATGATATGGTGATTAATGGAGTTGAGTTGGGCGGTGGTTCAATTCGGATTCATAATAGTGAATTGCAACACAAGATTTTTCAAATTATGGGCTTTGGTGAGGAAGAAGCTCAATTTAAATTTGGTTTTTTGATGGATGCTTTCAAATTTGGCGCTCCTCCACATGGTGGCCTAGCATTTGGCCTTGATCGAATTGTTTCCTTATTTGCCGGATTAGATAGCATTCGTGATTGTATTGCATTTCCGAAAAATAATTCAGGACGAGACATGATGAGTGGTGCTCCATCTCCAATTGACATGAATCAGTTGAAAGAACTCAATTTGAAACTGGTAGTACCTGAGGCATAATCAACTGGGCATAGAATTTCAAATATATTATTTTCTACCCTTTCATATTCCGAACTCAGTTTAGGAAAAGACAGGTGACAAACATAGTTCGTCTTAAAAAAATTAATTTTAAAGCCAGATGGAACTAAAACAAAATATCATCATTTTCTGATAATGGATTTTGTTTTATGTTTCATCACACTTAAAACGGAACATCATGCTCGTTTAGCGATGGGGGTGGTGGATATGCTTCTAAACCTGTAGTAACGTTGCTTGGAGACGAAAAGGAGTTGTTTTCATTTATTTTTGATATATAGCCTTGATAAGAGCTTTCATCTTCATCGTCTTTATTTGTGAATTTGGCAAATTGCCCTTTGAAGCGTAACATAATGTCTCCTGTTGCTCCATTTCGGTGCTTTGCAATGATAATTTCCGCCATTCCGATTAATGAATTTCCTTGTGTATCTTCTGTTACTTTGTAATATTCAGGACGGTGAATAAAACAAACCATGTCTGCATCTTGCTCGATTGCTCCCGACTCACGCAAATCCGATAATTGAGGACGCTTTCCGTCGTGTCCCATACGCCCTTCCAAACTTCGATTTAACTGGGATAATGCAATAATGGGAATGTCTAATTCTTTGGAAAGTCCTTTTAGTGAACGTGAAATAGTGCTAACTTCTTGTTCTCGGCTGCCAAAGGTCATTCCACTGGCATTCATTAATTGCAAATAGTCAATAATCAATATTTTAATATGATGTTCTTTCACTAAACGACGTGCTTTGGTGCGTAATTCAAAAACTGAAAGGCTTGGTGTATCGTCTAAATATATGGGTGCATCATATAGTTTTTTGAGCTTATAGTCTAATTGAAGCCATTCAAATGGCGCTAATTGTCCATTTTTAATTTTGTCTCCCTCTATTTCGCATACGTTCATCAGCAAACGATTTACTAATTGGACATTTGACATTTCAAGAGAAAAAAGCGCTACTGGCATATTGTAATCGACTGCCATGTTTCGAGCCATTGAAATGACAAACGCTGTTTTCCCCATTGCAGGACGAGCTGCAATAATAATTAAATCAGAACGTTGCCATCCGGAAGTGATTTTGTCTAAACTATGAAATCCCGAAGGAATTCCACTAAGCCCTTCAGGTCGTTTTGAAGCTTCTTGAATTCGCTTAACGGCTTCTTCAATGATGGGATTTATTTGTTGTACATCTTTTTTTACATTTCGTTGTGATACTTCAAAAAGCATACCTTCAGCCTCTTGCATCAAGTCAACCACATCGGTGCGATCATCAAATGCTTTGGAAAGAATTTCACTCGAAACTCGAATTAATTCACGGGCTAAATATTTTTGAGCAATGATGCGTGCATGGAATTCGACATGTGCCGCTGATGCTATTTTGGCCGTTAATAGTGTAATGTAGTAAGCGCCACCAATTTCTTCCAACACACCATTCTTACGAAGTTGTTCGGTAACTGTATGCATGTCAATTGGTTCTTGCTTAAGAGCCAGATCAACAATTGCTTTATATATCTTATTGTTAGCTTCTTTGTAGAAACAATCCGGAGAAAGAATTTCACTTACTAAATAGTAGGCATCTTTTTCAAGCATCATGGCGCCCAACACATCTTCCTCCAATTCTATAGCTTGAGGCGGCAACTTCCCGAAATCGTTAGAGGAAATTGGGGTTGGGGTTGGCGCTTTGCGCCTTGTATTCTTTGGGTTATTATCCATGTGACATGATTGTTTTTCAAGTTCAAATCTACTCATTTTTCCTCTTTAGTTCTTGGAAAACATATTAACAAGTTGTTAACAGCATCTCAATTTGTGGGTTATTCAATTTTTAGGATAGTAAATGAGAGAAAAATAGGTATTTTACAGCATGTTTTCTGTTTCATGATGTTTTTGGCAGGAAAGATTTTTTATCTTTGCATGAAGATTCATGAGATTAACGAATTACCTAAAAATGAATAGCTTAAATTATTTTTATACCAAAGGACATGATATGCTTCCCAAATGCGAAGATTAATATTGGACTTAACATTGTTGAAAAACGGACTGATGGATTCCACAACATAGAAACTATTTTTTATCCTATCCCTCTTTATGACGCATTAGAGATCATTCCGGCTGAAAAGAGTACATTTACAATTTCAGGAATTGACATTCCGGATGTTATTGAAAACAATTTGGTAATGAGAGCTTATCAAATGATTAAAGCCGATTTTGATTTGCCTGAGTTGTCAATTTATTTGCATAAAAATATTCCATTGGGTGCAGGTCTTGGTGGTGGATCATCGGATGCAGCGTATATGATTAAGTTATTAAATGATTCATTTTCCTTGCTTTTGACCGATGAACAGATGGAAAATTACGCTTCAAGATTAGGATCGGATTGTTCGTTTTTTATTCGTAATCAACCTGCTTTTGCTACTCAACGAGGCGAAATCTTGCAACCAATTGGGTTAAGCCTGGATTCCTATTTATTGGCGATTATTAAACCTCCGGTGCATATTTCAACACGAGATGCCTATCGCATCATATCTCCAAAAGCTCCAGAAAAATCAATTAATCAATTAGTTAATTCTCCAATTGAAGCTTGGAAAGATACAATTCAAAATGATTTTGAAACGGTGATATTCCCCACATTTCCTCTACTCAAAGATATTAAGGCATTACTCTATCAGCAAGGAGCCATCTATGCTGCTATGTCTGGTTCAGGCTCAGCTTTGTACGGTATTTTTCCTGCGAATGTTATTCCCAAAATTACCATTGATGAATGTTTTGTCTGGATTCATTCAATGGATTCTGAATAGGTATTTTTTATCAACTGATTAACCTTTTTTGTTCACTAACTTCACCAAATAGCTTGGTAATATCTGTGAAAATATATAACTTAGTGCGCTTTTTAAAGCGGAGTTTCAGAATTCAATTAATTAGAATAGATGATTGATAACGATAGAATTATAAAGATCAACATTGAGGAAGAGATGAAATCATCCTACATAGATTACTCTATGTCGGTGATTATTTCGCGTGCTTTACCAGATGTTCGGGATGGTTTTAAGCCTGTACATCGTAGAATCTTGTATGCGATGAACGAGTTAGGCCTGGATGCCAACAAACCCTATAAAAAGTCGGCGAGAATCGTCGGAGAAGTATTAGGTAAGTATCACCCACATGGCGACTCCTCCGTTTATTTTGCAATGGTACGTTTGGCTCAGTCCTGGTCAATGCGTTATCCAATGGTTGATGGACAGGGTAACTTTGGTTCTGTGGATGGTGATTCTCCTGCTGCTATGCGTTATACCGAGTGTCGTTTGCAAAAAATAGCAGAAGAAATGCTGATGGACATTGACAAAAACACCGTCGATTTTCAATCCAATTTTGATGACTCTTTGTCAGAACCTACAGTTTTGCCCACACGTATTCCTAATCTTTTGGTAAATGGCGCTTCCGGTATTGCTGTTGGTATGGCTACGAATATGCCGCCGCATAATTTGTCGGATATTATTGATGCTACGATTGCTTATATTGGCAATAATGAGATTACTATTGATGAATTAATTAAGTACGTCAAAGCGCCTGATTTTCCGACAGGTGGTATCATTTACGGATATGCAGGAGTTCGCGAAGCCTTTGAAACAGGACGTGGACGTATTGTTATTCGCTCAAAAGTTGAGATTGAAATAGAACCCAATGGACGCGAAAAAATCATCGTGACTGAAATTCCTTACATGGTCAACAAAGCTGAGTTAATCAAAGCGATTGCAGACATGGTGGAAGATAAAAAATTGGAAGGGATTTCGAATATCAACGATGAAAGCGATCGACAAGGAATGCGCATTGTGATTGATATTAAAAGGGATGCTAATTCGCAAGTTGTATTAAATAAATTGTTTAAGTATTCAGCTTTACAATCTTCATTCAATGTAAATAATATTGCATTAGTTCACGGTCGGCCTCAAATGCTTACCCTAAGCAGTCTTATTGGCCATTTTGTCGATCACCGACATGAAATAGTGGTGAGACGCACACAATTTGAATTAGCTGAAGCTGAAAAAAGAGCTCATATTCTTGAAGGTCTTATTATTGCCAGCGATCATATTGATGAAGTGATTGCTATAATAAGAGGTTCGAAAACTCCTGATGAAGCGAAAGCTGGATTGATAGAACGTTTTCAACTATCAGATATTCAAGCAAGAGCTATTGTCGAAATGCGCCTTCGTCAACTCACCGGGTTAGAGCAAGATAAACTTCATGCCGAGTATGAAGAGATTAAGATGTTGATAGCCAATTTGAAAGATATTCTTGAAAACAAAGAGCATCGCATGAAAATTATTTGCGATGAATTACTCGAAATCAAGAATAAATATGGGGATGCACGCCGAACAGAAATTGTCTATTCTTCTGAGGAGTTTAACCCCGAAGATTTTTACGCAGATGAAGAGATGATTATCACTATTTCGCATTTAGGATATATAAAACGTACTCCTTTAAGCGAATTTAAATCACAAAATCGTGGCGGCGTGGGTTCTAAAGGCAGTAACTCCCGCGATGAAGATTTTATTGAATACATTTATCCTGCATCTATGCACAGCTATATGCTCTTTTTCACGCAGAAAGGGCGTTGCTACTGGCTGAAAGTGTATGAGATTCCAGAAGGTACGAAAAACAGTAAAGGAAGAGCTATTCAGAATTTGCTTAATATCGACTCGGAAGACAAAGTCAATGCATTTGTTCGTGTCAAACAGTTAGATGATGCTGAATACATTCAATCGCATTATTTGGTGTTCTGTACCAAAAAAGGAGTTATTAAGAAAACCTCATTAGAAGCATATTCCCGTCCTCGTGCCAATGGTGTGAATGCCATTTTAATCCGAGAAGACGATCAGGTAATTCAAGTACGTTTGACTGACGGTAATTCAGAAGTACTGATCGCCAATCGGAATGGAAGGGCTATTCGGTTTCATGAAGAAAAAGTTCGCGACATGGGAAGAACAGCTACAGGTGTTCGTGGAATGATGCTTGATGATGAAAATGATGAAGTGGTTGGCATGATTTGCATTTCGGACAAAGAGCATGAAACTATTCTGGTTGTTTCAGAAAAAGGATATGGAAAACGTTCTTTGATTGATGATTATCGAATTACCAATCGCGGAGGAAAAGGAGTTCGCACATTAAATATTACTGATAAAACGGGTAAATTGGTAAGTATTAAAAATGTGACGGATGACAATGATTTAATGATCATCAATAAATCAGGTATCGCGATTCGTATGCAAGTGGCAAATATGCGTGTGATGGGAAGAGCTACCCAAGGCGTTCGTTTGATTAATTTAGAAAAACGAAATGATGAGATAGCTTCTGTCTGCAAAGTTCAGTCGGAGGCGAATGAAGAAATTACCTCTCAAATTGCACAATTAGATGAAAATACTTCCATGATTGAAGAATAAATAGAAAACTAACTGTATTAAAAGTCACCCTAAAAACATCGTTATGAAAAAAATCTTGTTTTCCCTCATGCTGGTTGCTTCTACGGTAACCATGTTTGGCCAGAAATCAAATGTGTCCCTGGCTAAAGATAAAGCCTTAGCCGGTACACCTGATTTTCCGGCTGCAGAAACCGCCATTCAGGCTGCACTTGTAAATCCGACAACGAAAGATCAAGCTGAAACTTGGTATGTTGCCGGAACGGTTTACAACGCAATAAGTGAAAAGGAATATGCCAAAGAACTATTAAAGCAAAAATTTGACCAAGACACATTGGGTATTAATATGATTAAAGCTTTTGGTTACTACTTGAAAAGCTATGATTTAGATCAACAACCTAATGAAAAAGGGAAGATTAAACCACATTATACGAAAGATATTAAGAATACTATTCGTACATATTTCACCGATGGTCAATTAATTCGTTATGGGAGTTATCTTTTCGACCAAAAACGTTATGCCGATGTTGTCAAAGCATTTGAGGTCTATTTGTCAATTCCTGATTTGAAAATGTTCGAACCAAACGAGTTGAAAAAAGATACCACATATAAAATGGTGAAATACTATACGGCTATTGCTGCAATAAATGCCAATGATACTGCAAAATCAATTGACTTATTGCTACAATTGAAGAATGATAATTACGAACTTAAAAATGTATATGAACTTCTTTATCAACAATATGCAGCACAAAAAGACACTGCAAAATTTGTAGCCACTCTAAAAGAAGGAGCATCTAAATTTCCAGCTGAACCATTCTTCATGCAAAATCTGATTAATTATTTTATTTACTCAGGCAAAAATGCGGAAGCATTGAATTACTTGAATAAAGCTATCGAAGAAGAACCTACAGTGGCTCAATATCAGTACGTAAAAGGGAATTTGTTAGAGATGAACAAAGACATTGATGGAGCTCGTGCTGCGTTTGAAAAGGCATTAGAATTGAAGCCGGATTATGCAGAAGCTGAAGCTTCAATCGGACGATTGTATTATAATCAGGCTGTAAATATGTTGTTGGCTGCCAATGATATTAAAGACGTAACTGTTTACAATCAAAAGGTGGCTGATGCTACTGTCGTTTTCAAACAAGCTTTACCTTATTTTGAAAAAGCGCATCAAATGAACCCTAAAGATGCTGATATCACAAGCACCTTAAAGAAGCTCTATTACCGTTTGCAAATGGATAAGGAGTATCAAGCATTAGATAAAGAAACGAATTAATTGAATCGTTTTTTATTTTGAAAAAACCGGCAAAACTGCCGGTTTTTTTGTTTTCTATCCACAATTCATGTATCTTCGTTCCATCAAATTTTAGTTACTACTAATATGGATGTTCGAATAGAAAATAGCTGGAAGTTGCGATTGGAACAAGAGTTTGAGAAGGATTATTTTCAACATTTAGTTCAGTTTGTTAAAACCGCTTATTCTCGAGGTGCTGTTTATCCTCCTGCAAGTAAGATTTTTAATGCTTTTGATTTGTGTCCTTTTAATCAAACAAAAGTGGTAATTATTGGCCAAGATCCATATCATGAGCCTGATCAGGCACATGGACTGTGCTTTTCAGTCACGGATGGTATACCTTTTCCTCCTTCTCTCATCAATATTTTCAAAGAAATACATGATGATTTGCACATCGCCATACCAACTTCAGGAAATTTAGAACGATGGGCTGTGCAAGGCGTTTTGTTATTAAATGCCACGTTGACAGTGGGTGCTCATCAAGCCGGTTCTCATCAACAAAAAGGATGGGAACAATTCACCGATAAAGTGATTGAATTATTGGCCACTGAGAAAATAAACCTTGTATTTATGTTATGGGGCGCTTATGCACAAAAAAAAGGAGCTATGATTTCGCCCGCCAATCATTTAATTTTACAATCACCTCACCCATCTCCGTTGTCAGCTCATCGTGGATTCTTTGGAAATCATCATTTTAGTAG
>DAIDKM010000001.1:122619-207959 GCA_027450045.1 Paludibacter sp.
CTTATTTAATAGAACATGGTGAAACCCCAATTGCATGGTGATTCTTTCAAAAAATGAAACGTTGATTATCGTGTTGGTGTAAATTTAATTTGCTATTTTTGTAAAAAGAAAAGTGCTCTCATTTGCTGCTTTGCAAGATGTTTCAGCAACCATAAACCATCTGATATGGATTCGTGTGCTAAGAAATTGATTAAAAAAAAAATACAACAATCCGTTGCTTTTTTGACGCTGGTTTTTTTAGGAATTATTTCCTTCTCATCTTGCATTACCTACAAGGAAATCAATTATTTACAAACTCCAGGAATGGGCATCCCCGCCTATAAGGATACCGTAAAATTTCATGATTATAAGCTGCAACCCGGCGATCGATTAAGCATTCAAATCCGCTCATTGAATCCTGATGTAAGTAAGTTGTTTCAGCAAGAACAAACTCAAGGGAGTGGCAGTTCAACTTCTGATTTATTCACTTATCGAATCGATAGCTTAGGTAATGTTGATTTTCCATATATAGGAAAAATTGCTGCCGGAGGCAAAACATTGCGAGAAACGAAGATGTTACTGGAAGAAAAAGCAAATGCTGAGTTTGGAAAATGCTATTTTAGAGTTGAATTGGCGAATAATTATTTTACAGTAATTGGGGCGGCGGGAACAGGGCGTTTCAACTTAATGAAGAATAAGCTGACAATTTTTGAGGCATTAGCGATATCCGGCGATTTAAAATCAATGGCTGATCGGGCTAAAATTCGTATTTTACGACAAACCCCAACTGGAACAATCGTCAAAACATTTGATGTACGGAGTAAATCAATCATTGGCTCAGAGTTTTATTATGTACAACCCAATGATATAATGTATGTTCAACCTATTTCAGCTCAATTCTTTGGAATCACATCATGGTCGGGGTTATTGAGTTCGGTGACAATGTCGTTGTCGTTTGTATTGCTGTTTTTTAGTATCTCTCATTATGTTAAATAAAAGTTTTGGTTCGACATTTGTACGTAATTTGAGTAAGGTGGCGATGACAATTTGCGTTGTCTTCTTACTTTCTTCATGTGTAAATAATTACACAACAGCTTATTTACAAACACGCACTAATTTACCACAATATCATAAAGAGTCTTATAAATGGTACGTGCTGCAACCCAATGACGAAATAAGTTTGCGCGTTTTGACTATTAAAGACGATGTTAGCGCCTTATTTGCGGAAAATGGAGGTGGCAATAGTGGCGCAAATGGCATAACCGGTTATCGTATTTATCCCGATAGCACAGTTGATCTTCCATTCATGTCTCATCTGAAAATTGGAGGCCTAACATTAGCTGCTGCTACACAAGTGGTTGAAAATAGAATAAAGAAATTGGACCCCAACGCAAAAGTGATACTTGCATTAAGCAACGATTATTATTATGTGCTTGGAGAAGCTGGACGTGGAAAATTTCCGATTTATAAAGACAAACTAACTATTTTTGAAGCTTTAGCGCTTTCTGGTGATATTCAAAACAATGGCGATCGGGGAAAAGTGCGTATCATTCGGCAAACTCCCAAAGGAGTAGTCATTAAAGAATTTGATATTCGCACTCGCTCTATTATCGATTCTCCTTTCTATTATGTCTATCCCAATGATATTATTTATGTCAGCACAACACCTTCCAGCTTTTTTCAAATTGATTCGTTTAGCGCATTTATTGGTATCATAACAACTTCCATATCCTTTTTATTATTGGTGCTGAACACAAAACGTTAATAAAATCTGTTTGACCCTATTTCTCATGGAAACGACAACGCCTCCCTCTTATTTGCCTCCAACATCTAATTTTCAAAACATGGATGAAGATGAATCCACGTTTGATATTATGGAGTGGGTATTCAAAATTCTTCATCATTGGTATTTATTTGTATTTTTTCTTGCTCTAACATTGGGTGTCGCTTTTTTAGTCAATCGGACATGGAAACCCATTTATCAAGTGAGCGCCCAAATTTTAATTGGCGCTGGTCAAGTGTCTCAAAGCTCTCAATTAATGATGCAGGGATTTAATTTGAACAATGCATATAAAAATATTGATAATCAAATGATTATATTCACATCAAACCAATTGATCCGGAAAGCATTGTCAAAAATTGATCTTTCGGTTGATTATTATACAGAAGGGCGTTTCAAGTTGAACAATTTATATGGCGTGTCTCCCATTGATATTAAAAGTGATCAAATTGCTGATAATGTGTATGGTGTTCAGTTTGATTTTCATGATATTGATGGAAATTCGTTCGAAATCGTTCATCAAAAAGATAAACAATTAGGACGATTGGAATTTACTGGAAAATATGGAGAGCTTCTTTCGACGAAATATTTTACGATTATTGTTAACAAAACAGATCTCTTTCAAGATAATACTTTTCTCCATTTTGCCTTTTTATCACCGGATTATTTAGCCGATTATTTTTCATCGCGCATTGCGCTGAATTTTGTCACAACTAATTCGACTGTATTATCTGTCTCAATGACAGGTCCTGTTTATCAGCGAGATATTGATTTTTTGAATGTTTTGTGTGATGAATTTTTAATAGATAATTTACAGCGCAAAAATGAAGAGGCAAGTAGGACTATTGATTTTATTAATAGTCAATTAGATCAAATATCCGATTCATTGAATCTTTCCGAAAATAAATTACAAGATTTTCGGAAAGCTACTCAGGTATTTGATATGAATACCTATTCCAGTACGTTAATGGGGCATCTGACATCGTATGAAGAAAAACGATTAGCGTTTCATCTCAAAGAAAGCTATTTGAATTATTTGGAAAACTATATCAAGCGAAATCTCAACAAAGATCAAATTATGACGCCATCCAGCTTAGGTATTGTTGATCCGATTTTGGTTGAATTATTAAACCAATTCAATGATGCTCAAATCAAACTGAGCCAAACGACGCCACAAAATCCATTTTATGAGAAATATTCGGATGAATTGACGCGTATTCGTAGTGCAATGGAAGATGCCTTAAAGAATGTGCAGGCCGGATTTGAAATTGAAAAACAAGACATTGATAATCAATCGCAAAAAGCAACAACACAATTAGAATCTTTGCCTGAAATTGAAAATAAAATGAGCAATTTTGAGCGTCAATACAAAATGAACGATGCTTATTATACTTATTTGTTGCAAAAAAGAGCTGAAGCTCAAATTCAACAAGCCTCTAATGTTCCCGATAATACAATTTTGGAACGAGCAAGAATGATATCGGTAACGAATGGTGGTGAGAAATCGCGCAGTTTGATGATGGCTATAGTTATTGGCTTGCTGATCCCGTTTTTGATCATTTTATTGAAAGAGTTCTTGAAACTTAAGATCATAGATAAACGTGATATTGAGAAAATGACTACTTTTCCATATCTTGGCAATGTGCCACATGTCATCAATGCTACAGCTATTTCAGTGATAAAACATCCAAAATCATCTGTTGCAGAAGCTTATCGTATTATTCGAACGCGTGTAAATTTTGTGGCACAAAAAAATGATGCTGCTTGCGTGGTTGTGACCTCTACAGAGTCTGGTGACGGCAAAAGTCATTTCAGTTTGAACTATGCCGCAATATGCGCCATGACCCGTGAAAAAACTGTTTTAGTGGGATTAGATCTTCGAAAACCTTCGTTGTCCGCTTCTTTAAATTTGGAAAATAAAGTAGGCATAACCAATGTGTTACTTGATGAAATAACTTTAGAAGAGGCTATTATTCATCCAACTACTGATTTTAATTTTGATTTATTGCTCGCTGGCAGTGTTCCTCCAAATCCGGGAGAATTAATTCGGTCGCGTAAATTACTTGACTTGATAAATCAACTAAAGCAAACATATAAATATATTATCATTGATACAAGTCCGGTTGGAATTGTTGCAGATGCGTATCCACTTATGTCGATAGCTGATACAGTAATTTATTTGGCAAGAAGTAAAAAAACCGATAAAAAGTTCTTTAAAACTGTCATTCGACAATTGAAAATGGACGGGGTACATCATATCGGCATTGTATTGAATGATTTAGATACCTCTAAATCAGGATATGGTTACCATTATGGTTATCATCGTTATGGATATGGTTATTACGGTAGAAAAAAAGCCGGAAAAGACTATACAAAGGATTATTACGAAGAGTAATCGATAACCTTATTTTTATCGTTAATGAATAATTACTCCTGAGTACATATGTGATGAAATTTATTTCAAATAACAGACAATAAATAACAAATATATGAATATTGCAATTGTAGGAACCGGCTATGTAGGGCTCGTCACGGGTGCTTGTTTTGCTGAAATGGGAGTACAAGTGACGTGCGTTGATATTGATGAAACAAAAATTGAACAATTAAAGAAAGGAGTTATTCCTATTTTTGAACCAGGGCTTGAAGAAATGGTTGTCCGAAACATGAAAGCGAATCGACTTCATTTCACGACTTCATTACTTTCGGTATTAGACAATGTCGAAGTGGTTTTTAGCGCTGTGGGAACGCCGCCGGGTGAAGATGGAAGTGCTGACATGCGTTATGTCTTTGAAGTAGCTCAAACCATTGGGAAGCACTTGTCTCACTATGTTTTAGTAGTTACAAAAAGCACTGTGCCGGTCGGTACGGCTCAAAAGGTAAAATCAATTATTCAAGAAGAATTGGATAAGCGAGGGGTAAAAATTTCTTTTGATGTTGCATCAAATCCTGAGTTTCTCAAAGAAGGCGATGCTATTAGTGATTTTATGAGTCCTGACAGGGTGGTTGTTGGAATTGAATCGGAACAAGCGCAAAAGTTGATGACTCAATTGTACCGTCCGTTTTTATTGAATAATTTTCGAGTCATTTTTATGGATGTCCCTTCGGCAGAATTGACAAAATATGCGGCTAACGCCATGTTAGCTACGCGAATAAGTTTTATGAATGAAATTGCCAATCTATGTGAAAAGGTTGGTGCTGACGTCAACATGGTGCGAAAAGGTATCAGTACGGATAGTCGTATTGGAACAAAATTTCTCTATTCCGGTATTGGTTATGGTGGTTCTTGTTTCCCGAAAGATGTTCGTGCATTGATTCAAACAGCTCATAAACAAGGATGTTCAATGGATATTTTACAATCTGTTGACGACGTCAATAACCGACAGAAATCAATTTTGTTCGATAAATTTACCGCTCTATTTGATCACGATGAATTGAATGAGAAAGTAGTTGCTATGTGGGGACTTTCGTTTAAACCAAATACCGATGATGTGCGCGAAGCACCTGCTTTAGTGCTGATTCGTAAACTAGTGGAAGCTGGTTGTCATGTAAAGGTGTTTGATCCTATTGCAATTGAAAAAGCACAATTGACAATCAATCGGGAATTGAATGATGATCAACAACAATTGATTTACTTCTCAACCGATATTTATGATACAGTAAATGATGCAGACGCTTTGATGTTAGTGACAGAATGGAAAGAGTTTAGAATGCCTAATTGGCAAATAATCAAAAAACTAATGAAACATCCGGTTATTTTGGATGGTCGAAATATTTATGATAAAAAAGAAGTCCTGGAGCTTGGTTTCAAGTACGAAGGTATTGGAGTATAACCCATTATAAATTATTTTCAATTATGAAATCTTTATCACTTATCCTGATTTGTTTGTTTAGCATGAGTGTGGTTGCTCAACAGCATACTTCAAAACCAAGGTTAACTGAAAAACAGGCAAATGTTTGGATAAAACAATATTTTGAAAAAGAAGGCGTTACGGCAATTCCTGCACCTTCTGTGAATGCTCAGTTACTTTATCAGCATATCAAACTACATCCAAATCGTTGGAAAGCAGCGTGTCACTTTCTCACTCATAATAATTTGAGCACTTTGCCTTTGGGAAGAACAGTACTGAGTGATAAAGTATTTGTGAATGTACAGGAATATACGACTCGTGATCCCGGGAAACAACACTTAGAAGCTCATCGAAAATATATTGATTTTCAATATGTTGTTTCTGGAAGAGAGCTAATGGGAAGCGGCAAATTGTCCGATGCAACAATGGTTGATCCTTATGACTCAACAAAAGATGCAGGACATTATACTTTACCAATTTTTCCATATTACGTTGCAACGCCGAAATATTTTTTCGTCTTTTTTCCAAGTCAAGCACATTTGACCAATATTCAATTTGGGGAAAAAGCATTAGTTCGCAAGATTGTATTCAAAATAATGGTCAAATAACTGTGTATAAAGTGCTTTCTTGATCTTGTTACTGAATGTCAAAGTGATCGTGCATATACCAACCAACCTGTTGAACAAGAAAAACTTGAGCACATTCTTGAATCTGCCCGATTATCGCCTTCTGCATGCAATGCGCAACCGTGGAAAATCATTGTAGTGAATGATCCTGAAGTCCGAACCATCATTTCTGATGCTACTTCTAATCGGGTAGTTGGCATAAATCATTTTACAAAATGATTCTATTCAATTGGTTATTGTAGACGAAAGAGCGACCTCTTTGCTTCGTTTGGCAAGTTGGACGCAACATAAACAATATCCGTATCTTACATCTCAACCACATCGCATAAAAAAGAGAAAACCTCTTTCGGAGATTCTCTCTTACAATACTTATTGAAAGCAATTTAATCCATTGGTGGATGAGGATATCCACCGCCATCTCTCATTGGCATACCTCCCGGAGGGTGTCCGCCAGGAACTCCATCCCAATGATGACGTTGCATTTGTTGTTGCTGTTTTTGATATTGCGACCCTTTGAAGTTACGTAAGTCATAAGTGAAGGTTAGCATTACATAGGGTTTCATCACATTAGAAGAAACATCTTCGTAGTATGTGTCGTAAACATTTTGTGTCAACGATTTGTTTTGATGTAATAAATCGTAGGTTTGCAACTTAATCTCACCTCGTTGGTTGTTAAAAATCTTCTTTCCGACAGAAGCATTCCATAAAAAGTAGTTTTGATTGTACCCGTTAGACATACCTGAATTGCCCTGATAGGTTAACACATTTTCAAATGTAAAATTATCCCAGAGTATCCAATCAAACTTGAACTGCGCAGTTTGATTTAAATATGTGCTATTTTGACTCGGAAACATTTGGTTACGCGCCATGTTGAAAGAAGCTCCATAACTTAGCGTAAAGTCTAGTTTATCACTAATATTACTTCCCAAAATGGCCTTGGGCGTAACAACATAGTTATTGGTAACTTCTGAAATTCCGTTATAAATTGATGGTAGTCTGTTGTAGGTAAGCATAGTGGAGAGGTTCAGATTACTTTTTAAAAAATCGACCGGAAATCCATACGTTATTAAGGAACTTCCACTCCAATTGCCTGATAAATTGACAGGATAGCTGTACCGAGCTCCTTTGTTCAAAAAGACACCGCCAGGAAGTAATGAATCACGTTGGGCAATAAATGTTGAATTTCCGATGTAGTTACTGGTATTTCCCGCGCTTAACATGATGATTAGCGTTTGTCCACTGGTTGGCGTTAATGTGTATCGTAATAAAGCACGACTGGAAGTTTGTTGGCTTAACCCGGGATTACCGCCTGTCACCATCAAAGGATTCCTATTATTAACTACATTTTCTAATTGTTGAATTGAGGGTGCCGATGTGTAAGAACGAAGCATAAAGTGTAATGAACTGATGGTGCTTATTTTATAATTTAACATAACCATTGGTAGCAAGCTGGTATAAGCAAAATGAGTGTTGAGTGGCAGTGGAAACATTTCATCGCCTTGCAAACTCGCATGTTGCAAATTCAAGTTAGCCATCATCATTAATCCTTTAATGTTTCGATAGCGATACCCGATTCCGCCGCTTTGTGTCAAATAATCGCTGTTATAAACATTTGACAGCGATGTATCAAGTTGTTGCGTAAAATATTGATAATCGCGTTGATCAATGTTTCGATGATTATAATTTACACGATATGAAGCTTGTAACATCCCATGTGTACTGATAGGTTCAGTATAAATCAAGCTGGTTCCCCAGTTATAGCCGTTTGAATTGTTTAAGAGTGTTTGATAGGTATTGGTAGTGTCTGCTTGCGTATTGAAGAAACTGTGCGCCTCATAATAACCATCTTGATGATTGGTGTTAGAACCATAATTTGCATAAGCTGAAATGGTTCTGCCGGGTTTACTAAAGCGGTGACGATAGAGCAACGAGAGTGAAATATTGCTGGCAGTTGTTACATTATTACTTTGATTTGATGTTTGGTTGCTTAGTGCGCCATTCAAAAATGTTTGACCAAACATCGTACTGCTATTGATATTCCGCTGAAAACTTAAAGCCGGAGTGAAAGTAATCCAGTTATTTGCATCAGGTCTATAATCCAATTTCATATTAAACCGATGGTTGTAATTTGTTGAGTTAGCATGGTCTATTTCATTATACGTTCTTCCTGCGTCTGCTGCATCAAAATAGGTACGAGCAATCGTTTGATTTTGCAGATTATCAGTCATATTGAAAAAATAGCCACTTGTCACGGTGATTTTTGACCCCCAATTGTCAGTGTAGTTAAACCCTCCTGCGTTGGTTTTGGTTGTACCGCCGCTACCGCCCATCACACCGGCAATATCTAATTGTGAAAAGTTCCGTTGGTTAATGTTGTTGGACATGCCTAACAAGGTGATGCGTCGGTTGCCGGCAAAAATATTAACAGATGCTGAGCTTTGATAATCAACATCATGTGAATGATCTTCTCCAATACCATCTATAATCTTTCCGAAAATGCCTACTTGCATTTTACGACGTGTCACCACGTTAATGGTTTTTATCGAGTTCCCATCGTCAAAACCTGTAAAAGCTGCTTGATCACTTTGTTTGTCGAATACTTCAATGTTTTGAACAATATCAGCCGGCAAATTTTTAAGCGCCAATGTCGGATCGCCATTAAAAAATGGTTTGCCATCAACTAACACATTCTGAACCGTTTCTCCTTGTGCTTGAATGTTGCCTTGATTATCTACAACAATCCCGGGCATTTTAGATATTAGTGTTTCAGCGCTTGCACCTTGAATGGTTTTAAAGGCATCGGCATTGTAACGCATTGTGTCAGAAATTTGTACGGCTCTGCTTAAACGTCCCACAGCGGTTACTTCATTTAAGGCTACTGATTTTTCGCGTAAAAGAATGGTTCCAAGGTCTTGTCCATTTTGAGTGATTTTTACGGTTTCTGAAACCGCGTTAAACCCCACAAAAGAAACCTGCATGATGTATGTTCCAACATTCAACCCGGTGATTGTGAATGATCCATCATTCCCTGTTACATTACCTTTGTGTTGATTTGGAGTATCTTTTAACGACAAATAAACCGTTGCACCTGGCAACGAGTGATGTTTTGAATCTTCAACGCGTCCTTTAACACTGAGTGTTTGTGCGGAAATAAAGCCTGAAAGCAAACAAAATAAGATCAACAATAGCTGTTTTTTCATAACCTGCAAATTAATCGAAAATAAAAAAAGATGGTATCGAATCGTGCATTACATTTGTTAATGAGACAATTACTTTCATAAAAGGTTTAATGCCGTGTTCTATTTATTTTTCGATCAAGTTGAAATTATGTTATTAATCATTGATAGTTAGAGCAATATGACCAATGCGACATTGTAAACATTTCCTTGCATCGCAATAGTTTTTTTTCAAATGGAGCATTGCTTGCGACTCAAATGCAGAACGCGCCACCATGTTTAGTGTTGCCCATTTTTCGATCACATGGTTTTGTTCCGATGGGAGTTTTTCCAAAAGTTCCAATGCATTTTCTTGAAGTTTAGGCAAGGCTTTGTACTTTCCATATAAGAAAAGAAATGGAGCTAATGTATTAATAATGAGGAGTTGTATGGTTTTATCACCAAGCGCTTTGTTTGTTGAACGCGAAGATTGATGAAATGAATAATGTGTTTTCCAATAAAGCGATGGTTCGCATCGAAACAAAGAAATAAGATAGTCAATATCCTGATTATCTACAATTTTTGAAAATAGATTAGAAGATTGATGAATCAACGCAGCTAACTGAGCGATACGAACCGTTGGAAAATTAATAGGACGCAAACGTAACATTTTCCATATTTGCCCATTCATAGGCGTCAACGCATATTTTTTTCGAAGAAAAAGCGATTCATTTTGCAACCGTTGAACGTATTCGTCTTTTGTTTCAACAATTTCATCCAATAATCCTGATTGACCAAATAGTAATGCCTCTATTTGGAAAAGATTGTTTTTGTGCTTTGCCAACAAATTGTTTGGCAATGATTTGGCGAGTTGTTCAAAAGGATCTCCATTCAGATTCAGCCCAAAATTACGAGCCAAAAGAATGTAAAAACTCTCTTCCCAATTATGCTGCGTCAAATTCAAAACCTGCTCCATTTGTGTCGCTTTCTGTTCCAATCGCTCTATCATCAAAGCATTCAGCCAACTATGAAATGTGATGGGTTCAACTCTGTCAAGTGCATGGCTGCAAGCAACGAACGCATTTTTTTGCAACAGTTGTTCATACTTTTCTTCCAAATCCGAAAAATAGGGGAGCACAAGCTGTGGAATTTCTTCGCCATCAACTCTTTTTAGTGGTATGTCATATTCGTTAATAACATGCAAAATAATTGACTGATAAATGCTATTTTGCTCATGGTGATGCCGAAACCAGTCGGAGGAGCGAATATGAACTTCAATGTTTCCTACCCAGAGTGTGTCTCCGATTTTAATTTTTGCATTAAAGAAGTCAGGACCGGCATCATTATTCAATTGTCCGACGTCAATTACTTCTATGGATTCACCGTTAATTGTTTGTAAATTATTGGTATAAAATAATTTATGCTGCCAAGCATATTGAAGTAACGCTTCTTTCATGGGATTATCATGTAGAAATTAAATAATCTCAAAGTTACTCATTTTTGCATATTTCAAAAAGGATGGCGCAAAGGATTTGCATTAAAAGTATTACTGCGATAAACGAATATAAATCAATTAACTAAATGCTTATTATGTGATGTACTCGCATCGTCCTTGTTCAATTTGAAGGACATAAAAGATGTCTAACTATTAAATCTCACTGGTTTTTTTCATAGAACACCGTATCTTTGTAACGGTTGAAGCATGGCACGAAATAATGGCATTGTGATTTCGGCTGATTTTATTGAAGAAGAAAATAGCACTTTTTCAATGAAGCATGACAAGATAGATTTTAAAAAGTATCTCAATGGTTAGGATGGTTTCCATGCAACTATAGTACAAAATACAAACAACTTCATGAAATATATTATCATTTTAGGCGACGGAATGGCCGATGAACCCATTGCCGAACTTGGGAATAAAACGCCTTTGCAAGCAGCTAATAAACCAACAATAGACCATATTGCAGCATTAGGTAGCAGTGGATTACTTAATACCATCCCAAAAGGGTTCTTGCCCGGAAGTGAAATTGCCAACATGGCCGTGTTGGGATATGACGTTCCGAAAGTATTTGAAGGACGGGGTTCATTGGAAGCTGCCAGCATGAACATTCCCATTGCCGACGATGAAATGGCGATGCGCTGCAACCTGATTTGTATCGAAAACGGACGTATCAAAAATCACTCCGCCGGACATATTTCCAATGAAGAAGCTTCAGAATTGATTGATTTTCTAAATGAAAACTTAGGCTCGGATGCCATTCATTTTTTTGCCGGAGTTTCATATCGCCATTTGTTAAAGATGAAAGGAGGCAACAAAGCCTTGGAATGTACGCCACCACACGACGTACCCGGGACACCTTTTTCGGAAGTGATGATCAAGCCTATATCCACTGAATCAAATTATACTGCGCAATTATTAAACGATTTAACGATAAAATCTCAATTATTGCTTGAATCTCATCCTGTTAATTTGAAGCGAAAAGCAGCTGGAAAGGATCCTGCAAACAGCATTTGGTTATGGTCTCCTGGCTATCGACCCAAGATGCAAACTATTAGTGAATTGTATGGTATCAAAAGCGGCGCTGTTATTTCCGCCGTCGATCTGATTAAAGGAATCGGCGTATACGCGGGCCTGAGACCAATTGCCGTGGAAGGTGCTACCGGACTCTACAATACCAACTATGAGGGTAAGGCTCAAGCTGCTATTGAAGCGCTGCGTACCGACGATTTTGTCTATCTCCATATTGAAGCAAGCGATGAAGCAGGTCACGAAGGCGATGTCGCTTTGAAAGTGAAAACAATTGAATATTTGGATAGTAGGGTAGTGAAAACAATTTTTGAGGAAGTGTCCCAATGGAAAGAACCGGTCACCATTGCTATTTTACCCGATCATCCCACACCATGCCATCTACGCACACACACATCGGCGCCTGTTCCTTTCGTCATTTATCGACCCGGGCAACAACCGGATACCGTGCAACAATACGATGAATTTTCTGTTGTTGAAGGGTCCTATGGCACCTTGGAAAGCATGCAATTTATGCAGATTCTGCTACGAAAATAAGTTTATTCCTCATTTTTCTATTCAAATCAACCGGCAACAAGCGGAAGAATCCATTGTGCCATCTCCTTTCAGTGATTCATCAATTTCTATTTGAGAATTGTCTGTCAAATAATAGATTCATGGACAATGACGTGAAGTTTCTATCCGTTTTTTCAAAAACATCTTGTAGAAAGAAAAAAACATCAGGAAATTTTGGCGTTATGACTTAAGTCATAATTAACTTCGACTTATATCAAACATACTTTAGATATAGGCTATAAATGAAATACCTCAGAAACTTTTTGCGAAAACATGAGGACAATATTTCAAAATCACTTGATGTTATCTGAAAAAACTTTTTGCGAAGAATTTCTGTTACAAAGGGAATCTGCAAGATGATGTAGTTTACCATAGTATATTGGATTGTTTTGGTTGAATAAAACTATTTATTCGAAAGAAAAACCATTTCTTGTAACTTTATTATCAATCATTTGACTGCTTCCATGATCATGTTTCGTATCCGATATAAATTACTAAGCATTGTCAGAAAATAGAGATGAGAATCATTTCTGAATTTGGAGAAGAAAGCCGAAAGTACTGATCAATAAATAAAAAGTATGCTACTCAAACTAGTATAAATAGAATCTATGATGCAATTTTACTTCAATGCATGTTACCTTTGTACCGGTTCGCGGGTGTAATGCCCAAGAATCTCCAGAGAGGCAGCAACTTCGGTTGTTGCCTTTGCTTTTTACACAATGTATGCTTTTGATAGTCCTCTAAATGGGCTTAAAGCTCGTACTTCAATCCGTCTTTTGTTGGATTTTGTCGTACCTTTGTTGTCTCAATGCAGCTATCCTCCTATTTTCTATGATCTGAAAAGACAAATTGATAAAAATGAGGATTTATACTTATTCTTTTTATGGAAGAACTGTTTCCTTTGGTGGACGAACAAGGTAATGTGATTGGAAAAGCAACCCGAAGCGAATGTCATCGCGGCACGTTTTGGTTGCATCCAGTAGTTCACTTGCATGTGCTGAACAGCGCCGGAGAATTATTTTTGCAAAAACGTGCCATGAACAAAGACACGCAACCAGGGAAATGGGATACATCGGTAGGTGGACATGTGAGTTATGGAGAAACCGTGAAGCAAGCGTTACAGCGTGAGGTTTTTGAGGAGATAGGTATTCAGGAATATCAGCCTGTTTTTGTGCAACGTTATGTATGGCAATCATTGGTTGAAAAGGAATTAGTCAATATGTTCTATACGATTTATGACGGTACGTTTGAAATTGATCATGAAGAAATAGAAACGGCTCGTTTCTGGACTATTCACGAGATACAACAACAAATAGGACAGGAAGTTTTTACTCCCAACTTTGAGCATGACTTTCAGTTGCTCTTAGAAAAGTTACGTGAACAAGGAAATTGAATCAATCTATTTTGTGATAACATCAGGAAAGAGTTGTTTGTTGAATCAAATTTTCAAAAGAGATCAAGTTGCCGTGTTAATGATAGTCGAGCCAAATTATCTGTTTATAAAATCGCTATAAATAATTAAAAATGAAGAATATACTGTTTGTTTTATTGTTTCTTCTGAGTGTTTCATTAGCACAAGCTCAACGACTCCCAATAGAACCGCCGAACTATGCCTACATTAAATCGGAAATTAAAAATCCGAGTTCACCATATTATTATCCGGCACTCTTCAAACGATACCTTGCCAATGACACAACCCTGAATATTGAGCAGTATCGAGCGCTTTATTATGGCTTTACCTATCAGAAAGAGTATCAATCCTATGGCAATCCACCACAAGATGACATTTTAGCACGTTATGCCAATATAGATCACCTTACTATCGCCGATTGTGATACGATTTTACTCTATGCAGGACAGTTAGTGGCTAAATTTCCCTTTGATATTCATTGGATAAACCGTATGGCCTATGCGTATCATGTAAAAGGCGATAATGTGGATGCGAAATTACTTAGCTTTAAGGCGAAAATGATTCTTCAAACCATCTTTTCGACAGGCAATGGTAGAACGCCGCCAACTGCCTGGCACGTCATTGAGGTTGGCGATGAATACGAAATTATCTATATGTTAGGATTATATCCACTGCATTCAACGTTAGTAGGGCTTCAATGCGACCATGTTACCGTTAGCGAAAATCCATCAGGCGTGAGAGGGTTTTATTTCAATGTGAAACGTTTATTGGATATGGAGGGAGATAGTTTGCAGAGTAAAAAATAAGAGAAACTTAGGCAATGAGCAACAGAAATTTGTAATTTCTGACTTCATTGTCAGCTATCTGTTTTTGGAGTTATGATTTCATATATTATTAATTATTAATTGATTGAGTTATGTATCTACAAGAAATGACTGCTTTTTTGAAGCAAAAATCGTATCCGAAATTTGAATTGAAAGCAGTCTTTTTTGATATGGATGGTGTTTTGTATGATTCTATGCCGGCACATGCAGAAGCTTGGGTGAAAGCATTAGAAAGTTTCGGAATGCCATTTACTGCCCATGAAGCCTATATGAATGAAGGCCGTACCGGCAATGGAACCATTGACGGTGTCTTTCAAGCACAACTGGGACGAATAGCTACGGAAGAAGAAAAGCAATCTATCTACAACGCGAAGAGTCAATTGTTCGAGCAAATGGAAGTTGTTCGCGTAATGCCGTATGCGTTGGAGTTATTGAAAAAAATTAAATCAAAAGGCATTCATATCCTTTTAGTTACAGGATCAGGACAACCCAGCTTATTGGAGAAATTAGAAGTGTCGTTCCCTGAAATTTTTGAACGAGAACGCATGGTGACAGCCTTTGATGTTGAAGTGGGAAAACCACATCCTGAACCCTATTTGATGGCGTTGCAAAAAGCCAATGTTGCTCCTTGGGAGGCTGTTGTGGTAGAAAATGCACCATTAGGCATAGCTTCGGCTGTTGCTGCGGGTATTTATACATTAGCTGTCAATACAGGCATTCTGGAAGATGATATTTTATTGAGCGAAGGGGCAAATGCCATTTTTTCAGGCATGGAAGAGCTTTATCAACAATGGGATCATCTATTTAGCTAAGCACATTTTGATTTAATCTGCTTTAGGTCGATTTCTCAATTGTAATGGATTATGGATTTCAAGATTATATCGCCCTATCAACCCACAGGAGACCAACCGGAAGCTATTGCACAATTAGTTGATGGCATAAAAAACGGCACCAAGTTTCAAACGTTACTTGGCGTAACCGGCTCTGGAAAGACATTTACCATTGCCAATGTGGTGGAACAACTGAATCGGCCTACTTTGGTGTTGAGTCACAATAAGACATTGGCGGCTCAACTTTACAGCGAATTCAAAACCTTTTTTCCGGATAATGCAGTTGAATATTTTGTTTCATATTACGACTATTACCAGCCGGAAGCTTATTTACCCGTCACAGATACCTACATAGAGAAAGATTTATCTATTAATCAGGAGATTGAAAAACTACGCCTTTCCACCACCTCTTCGTTACTTTCAGGACGAAAGGATGTTATTGTTGTGTCGTCCGTCTCTTGTTTGTACGGTATCGGCAATCCTGACGATTTTTACAGCAACACCATTCATATTGAAAAAGGACAAACCATTGCCCGTAATGTCTTTTTGCGTTCATTGGTCGATAGCCTCTATTCCCGCAACGAAATTGAGTTTAATCGTGGCAATTTCCGCGTAAAAGGGGAGACGGTGGACATTTTTTTGGCCTATTCCGATGTGGCGTTACGCGTCATTTTTTGGGGAGATGTGATTGATGAAATTGAGACGTTTGACCCGATAAATGGTCATACGTTGTCCATGTTTGATTCGCATGAAATTTATCCTGCCAATATCTTTGTTACGACCAAAGAGCGCATCAATCAAGCCATTCATCAAATTCAGGATGATTTGGTGAAGCAAGTAGCTTTTTTTGAATCGATTGGTAAACCCTATGAAGCTAAAAGAATCAATGAAAGAGTCACTTATGATCTTGAAATGATTCGCGAATTGGGATATTGTTCGGGAATTGAAAACTATTCGCGTTATTTTGATGGACGAGAACCGGGTAGTCGTCCGTTCTGTTTGCTTGATTATTTTCCAAAAGATTTTCTCATGGTGATTGACGAAAGTCACGTTACCATTCCACAAATCAGAGCTATGTATGGCGGCGATGCTTCACGTAAACAGAACTTAGTCGAGTACGGATTCCGGTTGCCGGCAGCAAAAGACAATCGTCCTTTGCAATTTGCTGAGTTTGATGAACTCATTCGTCAAGTAATTTTCGTAAGCGCAACGCCTGCCGATTATGAATTAGACAAATCGGAAGGAGTAATCATAGAACAGGTGGTAAGACCTACCGGATTGCTCGATCCGGTGATTGATGTTCGACCCAGTTTGAATCAAATTGACGATCTGATGGAAGAAATTGTTCAAAGAACCGAGCTTGACGAACGGGTGTTGGTAACGACTTTAACCAAACGAATGGCGGAAGAATTAACCGATTATTTAGCCAAGATGGGGATTCGTTGCAATTATATTCATTCCGATGTCGATACGTTACAACGGGTTAAGTTGATGGACGATCTGCGTAACGGGTTATTCGATGTATTGATAGGTGTAAATTTATTGCGCGAAGGATTAGATCTTCCCGAAGTCTCGTTAGTTGCTATTCTGGATGCTGACAAAGAGGGATTTTTGCGATCGCACCGGTCGCTGACACAAACGGCAGGCCGTGCAGCGCGGAATTTGAACGGGCGCGTCATTATGTATGCTGATAAAATCACGGATAGCATGAAAAAAACAATTGATGAAACCAATCGTCGCCGTGAAAAACAGTTGGCATACAACGCTAAGTTTGGCATCACACCACAATCTATTCGCAAAGGACACACGTCAATTTTAGGACATCAGGCGACAGAAAAGGCAACCGTAAAAGCCTATACAGAACCAACAACGATTGATGTGGCAGCAGATCCGGTAGTGAAATATATGAGTCGTCCTGCATTGGAAAAAGCGATTGAAACAACACGCAAAAACATGCAACAAGCAGCGCGAAAGTTAGAATTTATCGAAGCTGCTCAATACCGCGATGAATTGATCAAATTAGAAGAGTTGTTGAAGACGAAATAAATAGAAACTTTAGATTATTCTCGTACCAGATTGTCCATCAATCGCGTCGGCTTTTGTAATAATCACTTGTTTCACGCCGGAAGCTATAGCATCGAAAGCATTTTCCAATTTGGGAATCATTCCGCCTTGGATAATTTTTTCAGAAACATACTGTTCAAATTGAACGCGATTGATTTCAGGAATGACGCTTTCGTCGTCTTGTTCATTCTGCAAAACGCCTTTCTTTTCAAAACAATAGACTAACGTCACGTCAAAATAGCGCGCTAATGCTTTTGCTGTTTCTCCGGCAATGGTGTCAGCATTGGTATTCAGCAAATTGCCTTTTTTATCGTGGGTCAACGGCGCTAAAACAGGTACAATATCCTTTGCAATCAAATCAGCTAAAATAGTTCCGTCCACAGCTTTTACATCGCCCACGAAACCATAATCAACTTTTTCGACAGGACGTTTTTCCGAAACCATGTAGTTCATATCGGCGCCAGTCAACCCCAGCGCATTGATTCCAAGCGACTGCAATTGAGCAACAATGGTTTTGTTTACCAGTCCACCGTACACCATGATCACAACATTGAGCGTTTCGCTGTCCGTGATTCTGCGTCCATTCACCATGACACTCTCAATGCCCAATTTAGAGGCCAACGCTGTCGCCGAACGACCGCCGCCATGCACTAGCACTTTATGTCCTTTGATGGCTGAAAAATCACGCAAAAAGGCTCTTAAAGAGCCTTTCTCTTCTACTATTTTGCCACCAACTTTGATGATTGTCAGTTTTTCCATTGGATTTAAAGATGTTCTAAAATGCGTTTAATCACTACTTGAGCTGATATTTCACGATTTGCCGCTTCAGGGATAACAAGAGATTGAGGACTTTCAATCACATCGTCAGTGACGATCATGTTTCGACGTACAGGAAGGCAATGCATGAAATACGCGTGATTGGTTAAGGCCATTTTCTCGGAACTTACTGTCCATGAATGGTCTTTGCTCAAAATTTTGCCATAGTTGGGATCGGCATAAGCTGACCAGTTTTTTGCATACACAAAATCAGCATTTTCCAAAGCTTTGTTCTGATCGTATTCGACACGAGCACCTCGCACAAATTTCTCATCCAATTCGTATCCTTCGGGATGGGTAATGACAAATTCCACGTCGGCTTCGTTCATAAAATCAGCAAATGAATTTGGGACAGCCTGTGGTAGTGCACGAGGGTGGGGCGCCCATGTCAAAACTACCTTTGGGTGTTCTCGTTTCTTGTATTCTTCGATAGTAATTAGGTCGGCAAATGCTTGCAAAGGGTGACCTGTTGCCGCTTCCATGCTGATTACCGGCTTACCGGAATATTGAATAAACTGATTAATAATTGTTTCGTTATAGTCAAATGTTTTGCTTTCAAATTGAGCAAAAGAACGCACGGCAATAATATCGCAATAACTGCCCATAACCGGAATTGCTTCCAAAATATGTTCTGTTTTGTCTCCGTCCATGATGACGCCACGCTCTGTTTCTAATTTCCATGCACCTTGATTTATATCAAGCACCATCGTGTTCATGCCAAGATTCATGCCGGCTTTTTGGGTGCTTAATCGAGTACGCAAACTTGAATTGAAAAACACCATCAATAAGGTCCGGTTTTCACCCAATTTCTTGTATGCATACCGATTTTTCTTCAATTCCAATGCTTCGGCGACAGCAGTCTTCAAGTCGCCTAAATCTTTGACGTTCGTAAAAGTTTTCATATGTGTTTGTTTTATTTTTACACTATGGTCATATGGAACCCGCAAATCATAATCGTCTGGTTTTAACCTTGATTGAATGCTCGCTTCATCGTTATAGTTTCTGGTAGAGTGTTGCCACCCATTTGTTGTTTTCTTCAAAACGAATCATCTCCAATCCTAATTTTTGGGCTTTATCATCAATTACTAACCTGTCTGTGTCATAAAAGCCACTCATTAATAGCAATTTGCCTTGATCGAGACAATTAGCATAATGGGGCATGTCTTCTAAAAGGATATTTCGATTAATGTTGGCCAAAATAATGTCGTAATTGCGACCATTTAATAATTCTGCACCACCTTGTTCTACCTGAATACCTTCAAATCCATTAAGCACTATGTTTTCTTGTGTGTTTTTGAATGCCCATTCGTCAATGTCAATTGCCGTGATTGGAGAAGCCCCTTTCATGGCTGCCAGAATTGCCAAAATGCCTGTTCCGCAACCCATATCTAAAAGTGATTTTCCAGCAACTTCTAATTTCAACAACGAACTGACCATCAAAATGGTAGTTTCGTGATGTCCGGTACCGAACGACATTTTTGGGTCAATCAAAATATCGTATTTTGCTTTGGGAATATCCTGATGAAAGGAGCTGTGAATTACACAGTCACCACCAATGACAATAGGGGAAAAGTAATTTTTTTCCCAAACCTCATTCCAATTTTGTTCTTTGATCAATGTAAATGAATATTCTACCTGAAGGTCGTCCGGTAGTGCATCATTCCACGATTTAATTTGTTTTTCATCGAATAAAGATGCAGCGCAATAGGCTTTTATTCCATCTTCATTATACTCAAAACTATCGAACCCGAGATCTCCCAATTCGTAGGCTATCAAATCGCGTTCAAAGCCGCGTAAATTGTTAATATGTAATGTAAGTTCGATGTAATCCATGTGTGTGGGTGTATTTTTCGTTAAAAACAAAAAGAACCAATGTCGAAAGCGTCTTATTTGGCCTATCTTTGTGATGTTAATTCATCTTGCAAACTTAACCAATAAAGTTGGTTTCAATATACTTTTAGAGAGAAAAAAGCGTTATTCGATTAAACGATTGATCAGTTTTTCAGTCTAAATGACAAAAGATTCAGGATATAAACTAAATAATAAGGAGACAACAATCATGAAAACGAAATTAGGGATGCTAACTATTTTGATGTTGTTACCGCTTTCCCTTTTCAGTCAAAGTTTTTACGACGACATTTATAATCCGACAGCAACTCGGACTGTTAAGCAGGCGCCACAAATGCAACAGCCCACGCAAGCAACACAAAATAGCACGACTTCAAATCAAGAGTATCAAATTGAAACAAGCAATGTGGGCAATCAACAAGCTGTCATTGTGCGAAATGCAGCAGGTGACACCGTTTATTATTCGGGAGATTACGCCAATGCAAACGGGAACGCCAACAATCCTCCCCTTGACACACTTTCATCGAATGGAATAAATGGTTCTCAGATCCAACAATCGGGTCAACCAAGTTTATTACTGCAATTGAACGATGGTTATACAACAACGACTTATCCGGTGGATAATATAAATTGGAATATCAACACATTTGGTGGTTATCCATACTATAATAGCTGGATGCAACCTTATTTTTATAATTCATTTTATCCATATGGTTATTACAGCCCGTTTAGTTATTACGGAGGTCTAAATCCTTGGATGTATGGAGGTTTATATGGCGACTTCTATGGTGATTATTGGGATATGGGTTGGGGCTTTGGATGGAATTCACCTTACTATTACGGTGGTTGGGGTGGTTATCCATATTATTATGGGAATGTGTACAATAATTGGGCTTACTCACGTCCTATTCCGTACAATTACACAGAAAACAGTCGACGCAATTATCGGATGCCAACCAACGGTATTCAACCTCTCAACAATAGTGTAGGATCGAGAGCAATGGTTGGGCGTGGTTCAGTAGGATCTCCAACGCTAGGTGCTCGTGCTGTAAACAACAGTGTTGGCGTAAGACAAATGGCTACTCCTACAGTCAATCAATTTACACAAGTCAATGGACGTCAAAGCAACAATGTTCAGGCACAAAATCCTATTAATGTACGTGGTTCGCAGCAAAACAGAACATTTTGGACGAATTTCTTGACTCGTAACGGATACAATGTTGCAACTCCAACAAACAGGAATGTTCAATACCAAACGCGAAATAATGGAAACTTTGTGCAACGGAATTTTGACGGCGGATCTCGGAGAGTGGTTGTTATTTCGCCCCAAGGCAATGAAGTTCGAAATGTACAAAGAAATTCAACATACAGAGTTCAACGTTCGACCCCTGTATATGAGCAGCCACAACGCGTAGAACGCCCTGTTTACAATGAAACACGCTCTTACAACTATTCACCAAGCTATAATAATGGAGGTGGTCGTAGCGAAGGGTCGTATGGAGGCGGAGGAGGCGGTCGTGGGGGACGTCGATAATCAAAATCATATTTAAGAGTAGTTGAAATAGATGTAACACTCTATTTCAACACTCTTTCCATGAAAGAAATTCTCTTTGATCTAATAATATAATAATTATTTTTCCAGAAATAACTCATTAAAATTGCATTTAATATGAAACGAGCATATATTCAAGCATTCACCAAAGTTGATGAATGTAATTTATGCGAGTTCCATACGTTCTATAACAATTAAAACACATTCGTATGAAAACAACGCTTATTTCGATAGTATCGTTACTGATTTTTTCAGCAACAGCTTTTTCTCAAGATGGCTTTGACGCCTTAAAAGCTTCTCAATATCCACTCAAGGGAACGGCACGATACATGAGTATGGGTGGCGCTTTTACAGCTTTGGGAGGAGACGCTTCATCGATTTCGCTCAATCCAGCCGGATTAGGAGTCTATCGAAGCTCAGAAGTAACGGCAACCCTTAACTTGCAAGACAACACCACATCTTCTTTGTGGAACGGACAAAGCGGCAACGACAACAACTTTACAGCCCATTTCAACAACTTTTCTGTGGTAACTGCTTTTGACGGTGATAATCCAACTTTTAGTTCCGCATTCGGCTTTTCGTATGAACGTATTAAATCTTTCAATCGTTCCGGCGTGATGAACGGTGCCAGTCAATTATCGTCTATTACGGATTATATGGCTGGCTATACCAATGGAATTCAAGAGAGTGATCTTTCAACGGCAAATAGTAATGATCCTTATAACAATACCAGCGTGCCATGGATTTCAGAATTAGCCTATCAAAGTTATCTGATCAATCCGAATACTTCGACTACGACCCCAAATCAATGGAATTCATTGTTAGGTGCTAATGAACATGTGACACCTCAATATGCGTTTACTGAAAACGGATATGTGGATCAATATAATTTGGGATATGGAGTCAATATTAATAATTTCGTTTATCTGGGTGCTTCCGTTGGATTTCAAGATTTGAGCTACTCATTATCAACCAATTATTTGGAATCGTTTGGAAATGGAGGCAGTATGAATTTACAAAATCAAATATATACCTCCGGATCGGGATTTGACGTTAAGATTGGCGCGATTGTACGTCCAACAGATTTTTTAAGATTGGGTATTTCATATCATTCTCCGATGTTTTATTCCATGACGGATAATTATTATGCCGATATTAATTATGACACACAATATAAAGGGACTGCTTATACTCCTTCGGAAGGTGGTTATAGCAAATATAAGTTGCAAACACCTTCCGTTTTGACATTAGGTGTAGCCGGTATCATTGGACAGAAAGGATTGATTAGTTTCGATTATGAATATGCAGATTATTCAACCATGAAACTTCGGGATGATAACAATAGCGCATTTGCCTTTAATACCGAAAATCAAGATATTAGTAATATGATGCAAGGTGTAAGTACCTATAAAATTGGAGGCGAATACCGCATCACGAATAGTTTGGCTTTACGGTTGGGGTATAATTACATCACTCCGGCCACTAAAAGTAATGCAGTACGTAATTTACCTTCCAACACAGTCCGCACGGATCCACAATATTTTTTACAGGGCACTACACAAAATTACACGGCAGGGATTGGCTATAACTACAAAAACTGGAATTTTGATGTGGCTTATGTTTTAATGGATCAAAAAGAGAGTTTTTATCCTTACAATGACACATGGATTTACAATGCACCCAATACAGTTCGCCCGGCTTCTTTGATAACCAAAACGAATAATTTTGTGATGACAGTAGGTGTTAGATTCTAAAACGCCAATTATTTATCAAAAAGGTCATCTTTATTAAGGTGGCCTTTTTTGATATTTTAGCGCATCAAGTATCACACCAAACAAAAGATTGCTTATCTTTGTAGCCTCAAATGTGGATAGATTTGCTTGCTTGCAACCACGGAAAAAAATGCTAAAAACGTGTTGGTGATTTTCATTTTGCTTCGACTACAACCAATATTCCTCATTTTTCTCCTTCCAAGTAGCTTGTTGATCCATAGTCCGCATTCTTTGTTTATGTTATAAAAAAGAACGGAGGAGTAGACTTTAAGTGAAACATGTTTTTAAAATCGCAGAAAAATGGAATCAAATCATTATTTATTTACTTCTGAATCTGTTTCAGAAGGCCATCCTGATAAGGTGGCAGATCAAATTTCAGATGCAATTGTCGATGCTTTTTTAGCTTTTGATCCTAATTCAAAAGTTGCATGTGAAACGTTAGTAACTACAGGACAAGTTGTTATTGCTGGAGAAGTAAAATCAAGTGCTTACATTGATGTCCAAGAAGTGACACGAGGCGTTATTAATCGAATTGGATATACCAAAAGCGAATACAAATTTGATGGCGATTCTTGTGGCATTTTGTCGGCTATTCATGAACAATCCGACGATATTAACCGTGGTGTGGAACGTGAAAATCCTATGGATCAAGGGGCCGGGGATCAAGGCATGATGTTTGGTTATGCAACGAACGAAACGGATAATTACATGCCGCTTTCTTTGGATTTGTCACATCAATTATTGATCGAATTAGCCGCAATCAGACGAGAAGGCTTAGAAATGACTTATTTACGACCTGACGCCAAATCACAAGTCACAGTTGAATACAATGAAAAGAATATACCTGTTCGCATTCATACCATTGTAATTTCAACACAACATGATGAATTTATTCAAGCCGGCAATGGAAAAAGCCAACAGCAGGCTGATGAAGAGATGGTTGCCCATATCAAAGCTGATGTTCAAAATATTCTTATTCCACGAGTCGTCGCCAAGAATCCGGTTGTAAAATCGTTATTAGACAATTCCTATATTTTGCATGTCAATCCCACCGGAAAATTTGTTATCGGAGGTCCTCATGGAGATACAGGACTGACCGGTAGAAAGATTATTGTTGATACCTATGGAGGGAAAGGCGCCCATGGCGGAGGAGCTTTCTCTGGAAAAGATCCATCCAAAGTCGATCGCTCGGCAGCTTACGCAGCGCGTCATATTGCAAAAAATGCTGTTGCAGCAGGTGTTTCAGACGAAATTTTAGTGCAAGTTTCGTATGCCATCGGAGTTGCCAAGCCTTTAAGTATTTATGTGAACACGTATGGAAAATCACATGTTGCTCTGACTGACGAAGAAATTGCAGAACAATTGGACAAACTTTTTGATCTTCGACCAAAAGCTATTGAGCAACGATTGAAATTACGTAATCCAATATATTCTGAAACGGCATCTTATGGACACATGGGAAGAGAGCCACGTGTAGTCAAAAAGGCATTTACATCGCGTTATTCCGATCCCATTGAAATAGAAGTGGAGTTATTTACATGGGAAAAACTGGATTACGTAGAGGCAATCCGTTCTACCTTTTTTGCTAAATAACTACGCATCGCGTATTTTTCGCAAATACTTTGGTTGGAGTTTGGATAATCATTGATTATTCATTATTTTTGCCAGCGTTTAGATTATAAGAGACATAAAATATAGCTATAAGGAGTTCCGGCTAAGGTCGGAATTCTTTTTGTTTTAGATTAGTAAATAACAAAATAAACAACCATGGCAACATCGTATATGACCCAAGAGGGCTATAAGAAACTTTTGGAAGAGCTAAATCAGTTGGAGAATGTACAAAGACCTGCCATTTCGCGACAAATTGCAGAAGCTCGCGACAAAGGAGATCTTTCGGAAAATGCGGAATACGATGCGGCGAAAGAAGCTCAGGGAATGTTGGAAATGAAAATAGCCAAATTAAAAGAGTCTGTTGCAAATGCCCGATTTCTCGATGAAAAGAATTTGAATACGAATACCGTGCAAATTTTGAACAAAGTAAAGATCAAAAACACAAACAATGAGCAAACAATGACATATATGATTGTGTCCGAATCGGAAGCGAATCTCAAAGCAGGGAAGCTTTCTATTAACACACCGATAGCTCAAGGCCTTTTGGGCAAAAAAGTGGGAGACTTTGTTGAAGTAAAGGTTCCTTCAGGCATAATACGATTTGAAATTATCGAAATATCATTGTAGTACGTTGATAATTAAAATTTAACGATTATGGCTACTATTTTTTCGCGCATCATTTCGGGTGAAATTCCTTGTTATAAGGTAGCAGAGGATGAACAGTTTTTTGCGTTTCTTGATATCAATCCGTTGGCAAAAGGACACACATTGGTTATCCCAAAAATTGAACAAGATTACCTCTTTGATCTTGATGATGAAACGTTACAAGCATATATTGTTTTTGCAAAAAAAATAGCTTCTGCTATCGTTAAAGCTATTCCTTGTCAGCGAGTTGGATTGGCCGTCATTGGATTAGACGTTCCACATGCCCACATTCATCTCGTCCCTTTAAATACGGCTAATGACATTAATTTCGCCAAACCAAAATTATCATTACCCTCAGAAGAGATGCAAGCTATTGCTTCTTCAATTCAAAAAATGGTAAATCTATAATCATTCCATTTTAGCGCCTTCATCAAACGTATAACCTCTCAAAAAATCTTCAATAGGCAGCCTTTTTTTTCCTGCTAATTGAAGGTTTTTTATATGTACAAATCCGTTACAAACAGCAACTTTCATTACTTTTTTATGATCGCTCACAATGGTTCCGTAAAGCAATTGATGCGTTGCAACTTCTTTTTCGGAAGCAAATATCTTTACGTTGTAAGTTCTTGAATCTGAAAATATTAAATTAGACCATGCGGCAGGGTAGGGTGAAAGGCCTCGAATAAAGTTGTAAACTACTTCCACTTGTTGTGACCAGTCAATTCGACACGTATCAGTAAAAAGCTTTGGTGCTGTCTTTGGCATGATATCATTAGGCTGCTCGACAGTAGCGATGGTTTTTTCGGAAAGAATAATGTCAACAGTATCAATCACCAATTTAGCGCCTTCAATCATCATGCGATCATGAAGTTCACCCGCTGAATCATGTTCATTGATAGGGATTCTCTTTTGAAGAATGATTTCTCCTGTGTCAATTTCGTGCGAAAGGAAAAATGTGGTGATGCCTGTTTCAGTTTCACCATTAATGATTGCCCAATTTATTGGCGCGGCACCTCGATAAGATGGTAAAAGCGAAGCATGAAGATTAAAAGTGCCAAATCGAGGGAGACTCCAGACGACCTCCGGCAACATACGAAAAGCTACTACTATTTGTAAATCAGGATTCAAATCAGTAAGAGTTTGTAAAAAAACGGGATCTTTTAATTTTTCAGGTTGAAGTAGGAACAGACTATGATCAGTTGCAAATTTTTTTACAGCAGACATTTGAATTTTTTGACCTCTTCCAGCGGGTTTGTCCGGCGAAGTAATAACAGCGACGACTTGATATTCAAGATGAATAAGTAAACGTAAGCTTTCCACCGCGAAATCAGGTGTTCCCATAAAAACGATTCGCAAATCTTTTTTATCCATAGTTCAATTGTTGTTTGTTGAAAAGTTCTCGTTACGTTTGTCGGCACCCCACATTAATTTGTTTTTCAACGTATTGAAAAAAGTGTGATGAGCTTGTTTCGCTACCCGGATGGTATAATCAGCTTTACGAATAAATAATTTTTCGTCGTGATCAAAAACAGAAGACCTTCCATCAAGTGCCACTAAAAAGCTGTTGGTACGACTTTTAACTTGAATTTCTAATTCCCAACTATCAGGAATAATGAGAGGCCGAATGTTTAGTGAATGAGATGCAACCGGAGCGAGGATAAAATTATTTGCTTGTGGAACTACGATAGGACCACCGACGCTCATTGAATATGCCGTTGAACCGGTAGGAGTTGCAATTAACAAACCATCAGCACGATATGTATTCAGTTCTTCTCCATTTACTTTAACTTGTATGGCAATCATGGAAGAACTATCTTGTTTTAGCAAAGCAATTTCATTCAATGCAAAAGAAGATGGAGCCCAGTCTTGATGCGTCGATTGTAATTCTAAAACGGTTCTTTCCTCGATAAAATATTGATTATTAACTATTTTATCCAAAGCCAACTCCATTTCGCTATCTGCAACATCAGCCAAAAAACCTAATCTCCCCATATTGATACCTAAAATAGGAACTTTTGTAGCTCCAATATGCATGGCAGTATTTAAAAAAGTGCCATCGCCACCTAAACTCAATGCAAAATCAGCTTGCTCGGGAATTGCTTCGAAAGGTTCATAAATATCTGGAAACGTTGATTTTTTAGATTTCAGAAATTCATAAAACGATTTTTCAATCCAAACATCGACTTGCTTGCTTCTTAAAAAAGTGACTAATTGATAGGCTGACAAAGCAGCGTCAGAACGATATGAGTTACCAAAAAGAAGTATTTTCATTTCTCAAATAGTATTCGTAATATAAATGATTCGTAAAACCTATTTTATTAGGCTTTTTAAGAGCTGCAAGACTTGGACGATGACTCTTTTTTCTTAACTTTGTTGCCTTGTAGATTGCTTATGCAAAGAAACAAAATGCAACTCAAACCCACAAATAAAGCAAAACTATTTAATGATAAAATTAAGCGTTAACATCAATAAAGTGGCTACATTACGCAATGCACGCGGCGGTAATGTGCCTGATGTATTAAAAGTAGCTGAAGATTGTCAATTATTTGGTGCAGATGGAATTACAGTCCATCCGCGTCCTGACGAACGTCATATTCGTTATGCTGATGTTTATGCGCTACGGCCATTGGTCACAACTGAATTTAATATTGAGGGATATCCTTCTCCTCAATTTATAGATTTGGTATGTAAAGTAAAACCAGAACAAGTGACGTTAGTACCTGATTCTCCTGAAGCAATAACATCAAATGCCGGTTGGGATACTATTCGGCATGCCAGTTTTTTGAAAGAATGTATCAGCGAGTTTCAGTCTCACAATATTCGCGTTTCAATTTTTGTGGACACAAATCTTGACAATATTCGAAATGCAGCATTGACAGAAACAGATCGAATCGAGTTATACACAGAGCCTTATGCCACTATGTTTCCTTCTTCTCCCGAAAATGCAGTTGCCCCATTCCTTGAAGCGGCTAAAATAGCGCGATCTGCAGGCTTAGGCATCAATGCAGGACATGATCTAAACTTGGCAAATCTTAACTACATGGCTAAAATGATTCCCTGGCTCGCGGAGGTTTCAATCGGACATGCTTTGATAAGCGATGCTCTTTATTTTGGCCTTGAGACAACTATAAAAAAATACAAAGCATTGTTGGTTTGAACAAATATATCATACATTGCCGATTATATGATTTTGCTCTATATAGTACTAAATGCAAATTATCACAATTGAATTGATTTCTTAAATTATTTCGGTATGAATATAATGCTTATCTTACAAGCCGTTGCACCTCAACTACCTGTTAGCACTCCGGTTGTTACTAATCAGAGCGAAACTATGTATGATATTGTGCTAAAAGGAGGTTGGATTTTGGCCCCAATCGCTTTTTTGCTTCTGGTGGCCGTTTATGTTATAATTGTGAGATCTATTGAAATTCACAAAGCCTCTAAAACCAAGAATCTAGTGGATAAAATAGCTCCGATGCTTAAAGAAGGGAATGTTGAAAAAGCCATTTCTGTGTGTGAAATGAGTAATATGCCCATTGGTGAAGTGTTAACTTGCGGCTTGAAAAACTTAGGTAATCCGGTTCTTGACATTAAAGATTCGATGGAAGCTGAAGCTCGTCAACAAGTTGATCAGTTAAGCAAAGGAATGAATTATTTAGCCATTATTTCTTCCATTGCTCCTATGTTTGGTTTTTTGGGGACAATTTTTGGCGTAATTAAAATCTTCTATAGCATCTCGTTAACTGATAACATTAGCATCGGCACAATCTCTGGTGGTTTATATCAGAAAATGATATCCTCTGCTGCAGGTCTGTTAGTGGGTATCATTGCCTTTTCTGCTTACCAGATTCTGAATGGGAATATGGACCGTATTATTTCCAGTATGGAACGACAAAGCAATCAATTCTTGAATCTTCTTAGGAATAAATAGGGGCGATATTCTCAAAATATTCTACTATGGTTATTAAACGCAAAAGAGAGTTGCAGCCCGAAGTTTACACTTCGTCCCTCAACGATATCATGTTTTTCTTGCTGCTCTTTTTTCTCATTGTTTCGACATTAGTAAACCCGTCGGTTATTCAATTGATGCTTCCAAAAGCTTCTGCTAACCTTCAGCAAATGTCAAAACAAACCATCAATTTATCTATTACAGCTGATCTTCATTATTATCTGAACGATAAGCCCATAGCCCTTGATCAAATAAAACCTGCTATTCAACAACTTGTGGCTAACACGGCTGATGCAACTATTATTTTACGTGCTGATCGTTCTATTCAGCTTCAAAACTTAGTGACCATTCTTGACATTGGACACCAATTACGTGTGAAAATGATTTTAGCAACGCAGAAAGCATAATTTTTTTGGTTAAATCCAGAAAAGCCTTCATTAGCAGCTTGAAAATGAAATTTTTATGAGGAAGTCAACTCGATATGGAATAATAGGAACGACTGTATTTGCCATATTGGTTTTATTGTTGTTTTTGCTTGTGAAGCTTCCTTCTATGCAAAACTCGTTTAATGAGCCTGTTTATATCAATTTGGGAGATGCACCAGATGGAGTAGGGGTTTCGGTCCCTTCACCTGCAATGAGCGCTCCTGTGGAGGTAAAATCAAAGGCAACTGCGGCAGCATCACCGTCTTTGCACGAAAATGTAGAAACTCAAATAGCCAATTCTCCGGTTTCCATGCCGGATTCAAAAAAAACCAACAAGAATAGTGTCGTTAAACAAGAAAATATCAATAAAAAGAAAGATCAAAAACTGATTGATGAAGCTTTCCAACGCGCGCAACAAGCAAAAAAATCAGCAGAACAACAAGGTATTATCAACAGGGCACAAAAATTAGGTAGTGTTTTTGGGGCAAATCATGGTAATGGTTCTGGCAATGGACAAGGTGATCACGTGCAAGGAAATCCACTTGGAGTTATTGGAGGAAATGGAGTAAATGTTTCTGTTTCAGGACGTTCCCCAATGTATATTCCATCTCCGGTATACCAGAGCAATGATGAAGGTACTGTGACGGTACATGTTGTAGTTAATCGTGATGGAAATGTTTCAAATGCTTATATAGGCGTCTCAACTACAACCAGCGAAACGTTACGTGACGCAGCTTTACAGGCTGCTCGAAAAAGCAAATTTTCAAAAGGTGATCACGATGCCATTGGCACAATTGTATATCACTTTGTTCTCAAATAACTTTCATAATATAAAATAGTTATGTCAAATAATTTTATTTTCCTTGCTGAAGGATTTGAAGAGACGGAAGCAATTACGATCGTTGATTTATTGCGTCGTGCTTCCATTGACGTGACAACGGTTTCTGTCACAGGTAACATTATGGTAAAAGGATCTCATTCAATTTCAATTTTGTCAGATGCCTTGTTTGAAGAGATTGACTTTTCTCAAGCTCATCTTTTGATTTTGCCTGGTGGAATGCCAGGTTCAACACATTTAGCCGAACACAAGGATCTTAATGATCTATTGCAGCACCATAACAAAAAAAATAAGTTTATTGCTGCAATTTGCGCTGCGCCAACTGTTTTAGGAAAATTGAATATGCTACAAAATCGTGAGGCAATTTGTTATCCGGGTTTTGAAATGAATTTATTGGGCGCAATCATTTCTAATAAAACGTTGATTCAAGATTCCAACATTATTACTGCCAAAGGTCCTGGATATGCTGTTGATTTTGGTTTGTATCTTGTTCGATTAGTAAAAGGGGATGCAAAGGCTAAAGAGGTAGCGGATCTTTTTTTATATACACGCTAATTCAGTTCACATTTCCTATTTATCATAATATTAATTATAGGAAAAATGAATCAGCTTCAAATTGTCATTTTAAATTGATTTTTAATGCTAACAAAAATAATAGCAGAAGCTTTAGTAAACGAGTCAAACGAACTGATAGAAAAGGCAAGTAAAATAGCAATTATTACGCATATCAGTCCTGATGGCGATGCAATGGGTTCCGCGCTCGGACTTTATCATTTTCTTTACTCGCTTAATAAAGAAACAATCATTATTGTCCCTAATCGCTACGCTTCTTTTTTCGATTGGATGCCGGCAGTTTCCCAAATACTGATTTATGATGAACATAAAGAGCAAATTGATCAATTGTTATCATCCTGTGATTTGATGATTCTGGCTGATTTTAATACTAATTCTCGAATTGGTCAGCTTAAAGAAGCTGTAGAACAATTTAAAGGGGAAAAGATTTTAATTGATCATCATCGAAATCCTGACAACATGGCAGATGTGATAATTTCTTATCCAACGATTTCATCCACTTCAGAGTTAGTGTTTCGATTAATTTGCAGAATGGGATTTTTTGAAACAATAAATAAACCATGCGCAACAGCCATATACACTGGAATGATGACGGATACAGGAGCCTTCACTTTCAACTCGAACAACCCTGAAATTTACTTTATTATTTCCGAACTTCTGACTAAAGGAATAGACAAAGATCAGATTTACAATAATATATATAACACTTATTCAACAGATCGTTTGCGATTAATGGGATATACATTAAGTGAAAAAATGGAAGTCTTGCCTGAGTACAAAACTGCCATTATTACGCTAACAAATGAAGAATTAAACCATTACAATTATCAGGAAGGCGACACGGAAGGTTTTGTTAATCTACCATTGAGCATAAAGGGTATTGTATTCTCCGTTCTCATCAAAGAAAATACTAATAACGTGAAACTTTCTTTGCGTTCACGAGGTTCATTCCCTGTCAATCAAGTTGCAGCAACTTATTTTCATGGAGGCGGCCATATTAATGCGGCTGGTGGAGAAAGCTACGACTCATTAATTCAAACTGTTGAGCAACTAAAACAAGTTCTGCCTCTTTATAAGGAACAACTTGAAATATCGGAATCATAGTTTAGCGAGGGATTTCAGAATGAAGAGCTAAAGATTAAGATTTATTTCTTTGGTAGAAAGATAGTTTGTTCTCTATCAGCGCCTACTGAGACAATTGTAATAGGTGTATTCAATTCACGTTCAATGAAATGAATATAAGCATTAAACTCTTCAGGAAATTCATTTTGATGTTTCACGGCTGACATGGAGGATTTCCAACCCGGAAGTTCTGCATAGATGGATTCAATAACAGCATCAGTTTCAAATGGAAAATAATCAATCTCTTGGCCATTTATCTTATAAGCAACGCAAATGTTAATCGTATCGAAATCATCCAAAACATCACTTTTCATCATAATGAGTTGCGTAACCCCATTAATCATAATGGCATACTTCAACGCAACTAAATCAAGCCATCCGCAACGACGTGGACGACCCGTTACAGATCCATATTCAAAGCCAAGGTCACGCATTTTTTGGCCTGTTTCATCCAGCAATTCAGTTGGGAATGGCCCACTGCCAACTCGTGTACAATAGGCTTTAAATATGCCAAAAACCTCTCCAATTCGGTTTGGAGCAATTCCTAAACCAGTGCATACTCCGGCTGAAATTGTATTCGATGAAGTAACAAATGGGTATGAACCAAAATCAATGTCCAACATGGTACCTTGCGCACCTTCTGCCAAAATTGATTTTTTATGATCGATATATTGATTAATAATATGCTCGCTATCAATAAATTGAAATTCTTTTAGTTTTTTGACTCCCTCAAACCATTCTTTTTCAAGTTGTTCTAAATTATTAATCGGATAGTTATACTGTGATAAAATCGACATATGACGAGACTTTGACATAGCATATTTTTGGTCGAAATTATGGAGCAAGTCCCCTACCCTAAGCCCATTACGACTAGTTTTGTCAGTGTATGCCGGGCCAATACCTTTTCCTGTAGTTCCAATCTTATCGCTACCTTTTGAAGCTTCATACGCAGCATCAAGTAAACGATGTGTAGGTAAAATAAGGTGAGCTTTTTTAGAGATCAATAATTTATTTGTGAGTTTGTGGCCGGATGCTTCTAATGATTCAACTTCTGCCTTAAACAGCGCAGGATCAAGAACAACTCCATTTCCAATGATATTGATCTTGTCTCCTTGAAAAATGCCGGAAGGAATGGATCTTAGAACATATTTTTCGCCTTCAAATTCAAGCGTATGACCAGCATTGGGGCCTCCTTGAAAACGAGCTACAACATCATATTTTGGTGTCAATACATCAACCACTTTTCCTTTGCCTTCGTCACCCCACTGAAGGCCTAACAATACATCTACTTTCACGACAATAAAATTTATTTAAGTAACTGATTATTATAATCTTATTCTGTAATAACACACAATTAACCAGGCAATTTTTTAGTTGTAAACCTGATTAACCCTTTCTATCGGCCAAAGACTCTTTGCTATTCAATTTGCATGTAAAGGTATCAATTTTTCATGAAAATTGCTAATGCAATGAACAAAAAGATAGCTCACAAAAACTGCCTCGTACTTGCTGTTTTCTATAGCAATACGAGGCAGAAATATTAAATCAGTTATAATTAGCAGAATAAAGAGAATCGAACTTCACTATTTTACAAGAAAATAGTTATTAGTCTTTCAATTTTGCTTTTAAAAACTCACGATTCAAGCGAGCAATATGCGAAATGGAAACATTTTTGGGACATTCTGATTCACAAGCGCCCGTATTGGTACAGTTACCAAATCCAAGTTCATCCATTTTTGCCACCATAGCTTTTGCGCGACGTGATGCTTCAATTTTGCCTTGAGGTAAAAGAGCTAATTGGCTCACTTTAGCAGCAACAAACAACATGGCTGATCCATTTTTACAGGCTGCAACACAAGCCCCACAACCAATACACGAAGCTGCATCCATGGCTTCATCGGCTTTTTCTTTTGAAATTGGAATTGCATTGGCATCAGGAACACCGCCGGTAGTAACTGATATAAAACCACCTGCTTGAATGATTTTATCAAAAGCGCCTCGATCAACCATTAAGTCTTTAATAACAGGGAACCCTCTTGAACGCCAAGGTTCAACTATAATCGTTTCTCCATCTTTAAATTTTCGCATGTGAAGCTGACATGTCGTTACATCTTCGTCAGGTCCATGCGGATGCCCGTTGATGTAAAGCGAACACATGCCGCAAATACCTTCGCGGCAATCGTGATCAAAAACGATTGTTTCTTTTTTCTCCGAAATTAATTTTTCATTCAAAATATCCAACATTTCAAGAAAAGAACTATCTGTTGAAATGTTATTTAATTGATAGGTTTCAAAAGCGCCTTTGGCTTGAGGCCCTTTTTGGCGCCATATTTTCAGAGTGATATGAATTGTTTTTTCCATAATTTGATGAGATTTATTGCATTCTGACTTTTTACCAAGTTGTATTTATTTGCAACCTAATAAAGTTATTGCGTTACTTGTAATTACGTTGTTGCATGTGAACAGATTCATAGATCAGTGGCTCTTTTAGAAGAGATGGCTCTTTTCCGTCGCCTTCATATTTCCAGCATGCAACATACGAAAATTTTTCATCATCCCGCAATGCTTCTCCATCTCCTGTTTGATATTCAAGTCTAAAATGACCACCACACGACTCTTCTCGATGCAAAGCATCGCGAGCCATCAATTCTCCAATTTCAATGAAATCAGACACTCTCAATGCTTTTTCTAATTCAACGTTCAAATCTTCGCTTTCGCCAGGAATGAAAACATTTGTCCAGAATTCATGTTTTACCTGTATTATGGCATCTAATGCTTTTTGAAGACTCTCTTTAGTACGACTCATTCCGACAAAGTCCCACATGATCAATCCTAATTGCTTATGAATTGAATCCACAGAACGATTTCCTTTAATAGCCATTATCTTTTGGATTCTCGCTTGAACAGCACCTTCCGTTTCAGCAAATTCGGTGAGTTCAGTGCTCATACGAGGAGTTCGAATTTCGTCGGCCAAATAATTTTGAATCGTATAAGGCAAAACAAAATAGCCATCAGCTAAGCCTTGCATCAGTGCTGAAGCGCCCAAACGATTGGCACCATGATCTGAAAAATTCGCTTCGCCAATAGCAAAAAGGCCTTCAATGCTAGTCATACATTCATAATCAACCCAAATACCGCCCATAGTATAATGAATTGCAGGATAGATCATCATAGGAGTTTCATACGGATCTTCGTCAACAATTTTGTAATACATTTGAAATAGATTACCGTAACGAGCTTCGACTACGTCACGTCCCAAACGATTGATTACTTCTGAGAAATCGAGATAAACTGCTAATCCTGTCGCTCCTACTCCATAACCTGCATCACAACGTTCTTTGGCTGCGCGCGAGGCTACATCGCGAGGCACTAAATTTCCAAAAGCAGGATAACGACGTTCCAAATAATAATCGCGCTCATCTTCTGGAATTTGAGTGGGTTTCATTTTCCCTGCGCGAATAGCTTCGGCATCTTCTTTTTTCTTCGGTACCCAAATGCGACCATCATTACGTAATGATTCGGACATCAATGTCAATTTGGATTGAAATTCGCCATGAACCGGAATACAAGTCGGGTGAATCTGAGCATAACAAGGATTGGCAAAATAAGCACCTTTTCGAAAGCATTGCATTGCTGCCGAGCCATTTGATCCCATCGCATTGGTCGATAAAAAGAATGTATTACCATAGCCACCGGTTGCAATTACCACTGCATGACCAAAAAAACGTTCTAATCTTCCGGTACGTAAGTTACGCGCAATAATTCCACGTGCTTTTCCGTCAATCACCACAACATCCATCATTTCATAACGAGTGTGGAGTTTTACCGAACCTTTACTGATTTGTCGGCTTAATGCGGAATAAGCGCCTAATAATAATTGTTGACCTGTTTGTCCTTTGGCATAAAAAGTACGCGAAACCTGAGCACCACCAAAAGAACGATTGTCTAACAATCCTCCATATTCTCGGGCAAAAGGGACGCCTTGTGCCACGCATTGATCAATGATACTGTTAGAAACTTCTGCTAAGCGATATACATTGGCTTCACGAGCCCGATAGTCACCACCTTTGATGGTGTCATAAAAGAGACGAAAAACAGAATCTCCATCATTCGGATAATTTTTTGCAGCATTTATACCACCTTGAGCAGCAATTGAATGTGCACGACGTGGTGAATCTTGAATACAAAAATTTAAGACATTAAATCCAAGCTCACCTAAAGATGCTGCGGCAGAAGCTCCGGCTAAACCGGTACCCACCACAATGATATCTAAACGACGTTTATTGGCCGGATTGACTAATTTTTGTGAGGCTTTATAGTTACTCCACTTTTGGGCTAAAGGTCCTTGTGGAATTTTGGAATTGATCTGTGTCATATTTTATAAGTTTATTATTTTAGAAAACAATAAGTTACGCTCCAAATCCAAACAAAAAATAGAGATTAATCGACGTAAAACAAACAGCTAAAATCGTTGCATAAACAATACCAATAATTTGCAAGCGCGGTTGCCATTTTTTGTTGTCAATTCCTATCGTTTGGAATGCACTCCAAAATCCATGCGTTAAATGAAACCAAAGCACCCAATACCAGATAATATAAAGGACACTAACAATTGGATTGCGAAATTGATTTGCGACCAAATCATACGATTGATCGGCATGAACTTGGTTCGCTCCGCCTAGGAAAGATTGCAATTGCATCTTAGCCCAAAACTGCGTCAAATGTAACACAATAAACAATAAAACAACAAGTCCTAATATCACCATATTACGAGCTGCCCATGAAGTGGTCTCACTCTTTTTGCCCGATGCGTATCCAACTTCACCTCGTGCACGGTAATTTTGCCAATATAACCATAATGCGTACAAAATGTGAATAACAAATCCGGCAGCTAAAATAGGTACCATGATTGTGACAACAGGAAGTTCCATAATATCATTTACTGCGGTATAAGCTGAAGGACCTCCCAATAAAAACATATTGAGAAAGCAATGCAGCGTCAGAAAAAGAAATAGAAACAACCCGGACAAACTCATAATGAGTTTTCTTCCAATGGATGAGTTAATAATAAATAACTTCATAACAGGTTTGAATTGATGTTTAGTGATATGAGAAACTACAAATTAAAAGGCAGCAATGCGAGATGATGTATATTTAATAAATTAGTATTATGAACATTACCTTTCTTGTCATCGATGATAAATATGTTGCAAAAGTAGAAAAAACCATTTGTATCGCAAAGGAATAGAGAAATTTTTCTGCAAATCTTTCTGTTTTTCTTGTTCATGCAAAACTAATAAGTTCATAATCAAAAAGAAAGAGGTTGTCTCATCATAAAATTTAAGACAACCTCTTTGAATGAAGCCTCAAAGAGGTTATCCGCATCGAGAGTACCCGCACGATTGGCAGGTTAAGCATCCTTCCTGATAAATCAATGTTTCTTGCCCACAACTTGGACATTTTTTCCCTTCAGCGGACGTGCCATCAGGGATGTATTTTTTTAATGCCCGCTCTACCCCATTTTTCCATGTGTTGATGGATTCACTATTAAGTTGCAATCCTGACACAAGTTTAAGTACCTGATCTATAGGCATTCCATAACGTAACACTCCAGATATCAGTTTTGCATAATTCCAAAATTCCGGATCAAATTTATACGAAAGGCCTTCCACAGTTGTTTTATAACCACGCTTATTGGTAAATTGAAAATCATAACGACTGCGACCATCTTCGGTGACATTTTTGTTCTTGATGATCTTTCCTTCAACCACTTGTTTTGGCAATGCAATACCTTCGTCATCATCCGCTAAACCAGTAAAAATCTCATAAGGACGCCCATTTAACAAACCCACAAAAGCAATCCATTTTTCTTTATTATTTTGAAAGCGAACAACATCACAAGGTAGTTCTTTGGGACGTTCTATCACTTCATTATAACAGAAGCAAGCTTGGTCTTTAGCATCTTTTTCATTTTGAGCCTCTTCAATTTTTTCCTGACTGGCAGTGACTAATACTCCTGACCGTGAACCTTCACGATAAACTGTACATCCTTTGCACCCTGACTTCCAAGCCTCTACATATAATTTTCCTACTAATTCTTCTGTTACGTCATTGGGTAGATTAATGGTCACACTAATGGAATGATCAACCCATTTTTGAATCCGCCCTTGCATTTGTACTTTTTTTAGCCAATCTACGTCTGCGGAAGTTGCCTTATTGTAAGGCGATTTGCTGATCATTTCATCCATTTCTGCTTTAGAATACCGTTTTGCAGGATTATAACCGTTTGCTTCCATCCAGGTTACAAATTTATGATGAAAAACAATGTATTCTTCCCAAGTGTCTCCCATTTCATCCACAAAATCCACATGCACATCCGAATCATTTGGGTTTACTTTTCTTCGTCGGCTGTAAACACATGAAAAAGCAGGTTCAATTCCTGAAGTAGTTTGCGACATCATGCTCGTCGTTCCTGTTGGTGCAATAGTTAAACAAGCAATGTTTCTACGCCCGAATTTGACCATATCATCATACAACAAGGAATCAGCTTCTTTTAAACGCAAAATAAATGGATTGGTTTCTTCTCGTTTTGCATCAAATATTGAAAATGCACCACGTTCTTTAGCCATGATAACGGAGGAACGATAGGCCGATATAGCGGTCATCTTATGCACTTTTTCAGAAAAGTCTGTAGCTTCTTCTGTCCCATAAATCATGCCCATTGCAGCCAGCATATCACCTTCAGCAGTGGTTCCAACGCCCGTTCTACGGCCTAATAGTGTTTTATTCTTTATCTTTTCCCATAAAACAAGTTCTGTCTGCTTGATCTCCTGATCTTCAGGATCTGATTTAATCTTTTCTAAAATCTGATCAATCTTTTCCATTTCCAGATCAATTATATCGTCCATGATGCGTTGCGCATAAATAACATGTTCGGCGAAAAGATTAAAATCAAAATATGCTTCTTTTGTAAAAGGGTGAATCACATAAGAATATAGATTGACAGCCAACAGACGGCAGCTATCGTAAGGACACAATGGGATTTCTCCACATGGATTTGTTGAAACGGTTTTAAAACCCAAATCAGCATAACAATCTGGAATAGATTCACGAATAATGGTATCCCAAAAAAGCACGCCAGGTTCTGCGGATTGCCACGCATTGTGAATAATTTTTTTCCATAAAGCCTCGGCATCAATCTCTTTTGTGTACTTGGGATTAGCGGATTGTATGGGATATTGTTGCACATAATTTTTTTGATCAATGACAGACTGCATAAAATCGTCATCAATTTTAACCGAAACATTGGCGCCAGTAACTTTGCCCTGTTCTAATTTTGCATCAATAAAATCTTGTGAATCGGGATGTTTAATTGACACACTCAACATCAAAGCACCACGGCGTCCATCTTGCGCTACTTCACGGGTTGAATTGGAATATCGTTCCATAAACGGAACAATTCCGGTAGAGGTCAATGCTGAATTTTTAACGGGTGACCCTTTGGGGCGGATTTGTGATAGGTCGTGCCCTACTCCACCGCGACGCTTCATTAGTTGTACCTGTTCCTCGTCTAATTTAATGATTGCGCCATACGAATCAGCTTCCCCATCGAATCCAATAACAAAGCAGTTTGAAAGCGATGCCACCTGATACGAGTTTCCAATACCCGTCATTGGACTGCCTTGTGGAATAATGTAGCGAAAATTTCGCAACAACTCGAAAATTTGATTTTCAGACAATGCATTTGGGTAGTTTTTTTCTATTCGAGCTATCTCAGACGCAATTCGTCGATGCATGTCGTCGGGATTTTTCTCATAGAGCTTACCATACGAATCTTTCAACGCATATTTAGTGACCCAAACACGGGCAGCTAATTCATCTCCCTGAAAATAGGTCAAAGATGATCTAAATGCGTCATCATACGTGTAGATTTTTGTTTCCATATTGTTTATAATTGAAGTTATAGTCTGATGGTGATGAATTTATTTTTTCGTTTTTCAGACTACAATGTTACAATAGATTTCTTGAATTTGGAAGAATTTTTCCATAAATATTTTCAGAGTTTATGAATTTATTTTTCATGTTACTGGTTATCATGTATATAAAAAAATTGAACTGATCAATTGTTGCCCAATTTTGGAAACGCATTGATCAGTTCAATTCAAAAAATGAATAATTACAGGTATATCTATACTTAATTGGGATATTCAAGAATGAGTCTTTTTCCAAGTGTAATGTGCAAAAACTTATCGCTGAAAACTTTCGCCTACAAAATGTAGCGTTTTTTTCAAATCATACCGCCAATAGCTCCAAGTATGTGCACCGTCGCGCATTCGATATTCATGCGGAATTCCCCGATCGCGCATGGCTACATGCAAAGCGGCATTGCCACGGTACAGGAAATCTTTATCTCCACAATCGATGTAAAACCTTACTTTGTTAAAATCAGAATCGGGATAAGTTTTGACAAGATCGAGTACACTGTTTTGCTTCCAATAATTATTCAAACCTTCTTTATTTTGATCGAATTTTCCAAAAAGTCCCTCGAACATCGATTTTCGATCTTTACTCATGGCAAGCAGTTCTTCATTCGTAAAAACAGCCGGACTCATTGCCACACATGCTGTAAACATATCGGGATGTTTTAAAGAATATAACAATGAACCATAGCCGCCCATAGATAAGCCAGCAATAGCACGAAACTCTTTCTTTGGTTTGATTTTATATGTTTTTTCGATGTAAGGAATAAAATCATGAAAAAAAGCATCTTCGTAACGTACTTTTCCGGAGTAATCATTCACGTACCAGGTTACACCAGCATCCGGCATCACAATAATCATGTCAGGGGCTTTTCCCGATGCTATTGCCTGATCAGTTATGCGTTGCATATCGCCAAACTGAATCCACGCGGTGTTATCATCCGTGTAACCATGCAACAAATAAAGCACTGGATAGGTGCGATCATTTTCATGATAGCCCGGTGGAAAGTAAATGGAATATGCAATATCATGCCCAAGAATAGGGCTTTTACACACATTGTTTTCAGAAACAGTACTTGCAGATTGCGCAAAGATAAACGTTCCGGGAAGAAAGAAAAAAAGAAACAAAAGTTTTTTCATAGCATAACAATTTAATAATGATTGAAATATGAATTTTTGGCAATTATTTCAAACGGTCTTATTCGATAACATGGATGTCAATCGAAGGAGATGTCTCTAAATCAAGCATGGCGTTAATTAGTTTAGCAAAGCGAAAATGTTTCAAGTCAGAAGGTCTAATTTCAGCTTCGATGATAGCGCCTTGTTGCAACAATCGCTGCCGCTGCGTACCATTTAGTAGATAGGTAAAAGGAGTCATCCATTTGATTCCATCAAAAAACACGATGTTTGAAAAGGAAGTATCGGTGACAAATCCATTTTTGATGATCAAAATTTCGTCTGCTACTGTTTGGCTCAAATACTGATTGAACCTTGAACGATCCTCAAATTTGAATGAATAATCGATTGTCTCATCTGTGACCAATTGCAGTGAATGAATGTTTTTTCTGACATAAGAATCAAATGTAATTGATTCTATATTTAATCCATACACAATACGGCATTTATATATCGCCTGAGTCAATGATTCAGGAAATTTGATCATGTTTTTTAAGTCAATATCCGGCACATCACCAAAAAATGCACGACGTGTATGGTTTAGACGTTGTTCGTGCAACTTCAACTGAAGACTCATTTTGTTTTCAACCCGAATAGTTTCAATAAACCGGAACATAAATTTTTTCAATTAATTCCTGATATTCATCGTGTGGATCACTCCGCGATGTGATGCCTCCTCCGCTTTTGTATACATATCCATCCGATGTTTTTTCAATAAAACGAATCATTACGGCACTATCCAAACGATGGCCATCGAAAACACCAAAAACTCCTGTATAATATCCTCTTTGATAGGTTTCTGTTTCGATAATAATGTCAACGGTTTTCTTTTTCGGTGCTCCTGTCACAGATCCTGCCGGCAACATGGCAAACAAAATATCACCCAAATGACAGAAATAATCCGAAGCAAGACGACCTTCAATTTCAGAACTTATTTGTAACAACCTCCCTTTATGTGTTTCAATTTCTTCAACGTAACGGAATTTCGTTACTCTTACACCGTCTGCCACCATGCTTAGATCGTTTCGAAGCAAATCGACAATGGTATTATGTTCGGCTTTTTCTTTCAGACTATTCAATAAAAGGAGCCTGGCATTTGGAATAGAAGCATTTATCGTTCCTTTCATAGGATAGGTATGCACTTCCCCTTGCTCAATAGTTACAAACGTTTCAGGCGAAAAGCAAACAAATTCATCGTTATACCAAAGTTTATATTTAGCCTTTGCGTGATGAAAAATGGTTTGCAAATTTGTTTCAAGTCGAATGGGTGTTTGAGCTGTCAGATTTACCACAAAACTGTTGCCTTTTTTTATTTCAGCTACTACCGCATCAAATTTATTTTGGTAGTCTTCAAATGGTTGTGGCATGCTTTCAAGAGATTGGCTAAAATCTGTACTCAAATTAAAAGCAATCTCAGGCGTGTTTTTTGCAATACCCGTTTGAAACAAAATATATTGACTGTTGACTTCATTCAAAGGTATCACAACCGGCTTTTGCTGTAAAAAATCAATAATAAACAAGAAAGGAGTTTTTTCAGCTCCTAACCGATTCATTCTATCTTTTGCATTGTCAATGTAATCCATCTTGCCCATTGCCTTGTGTGAATTCCTTACAAATATACTGATTTTTTTTGATGACTTGGAAAAAACAACCCCGCCAAAGGATTACTTTAGCGGGGTTGAAGAAAAATTCAATAATGAGTGATTACCAAATAATGGCTTGTTTGTCAGCGGGTAAATACATTTTATCACCTGGTTTCACATTGAAGGCTTTTTGGAATGCTTCAATGTTAGGCAATGCACCATCAACGCGCCATTTGCCTAAAGAGTGCGGATCTTCTTTAGTAAGACGTAATATTTCCTGTGGACGGATATTTCCTGCCCAAACGGTTGCATAAGCTAAGAAGAAACGTTGTTCAGGAGTAAAACCATCCATTTTGTTCGGATTGATTTGTCCCTTTTTTAGTGCATTTTGCATAGCTAAGAAAGAAATATGCAATCCTCCATTGTCAGCAAGGTTTTCTCCTAATGTAAAGGGACCATTACCAAACGTGTTTGGAGCTACCTGAATGCTGCTAAACCAATTGGATAGAACCGTTGCACGTGCTGTGAAATTTTTAGCATCTTGTGGTGTCCACCAATTCTTCAAATTGCCATTTTTATCGAATTGACGGCCTTGATCATCAAATCCATGTGTCATTTCGTGGCCAATTACAACGCCAATAGCTCCATAATTCGCTGCATCATCAGCATCTTGCTGAAAGAATGGAGGTTGAAGGATAGCCGCAGGAAAACAGATTTCATTTGTCGTTGGATTGTAGTAAGCATTGACTGTTTGAGGCGTCATTTGCCATTCATTAACATCAGTCGGTTTATCAATTTTGTTAAGAATATAATTCATCTCAAAGAGACGCGATCTCATAATATCAGCAAAATAGCTGTCATTAAGAATCGGGAGTTTTGAATAATCACGCCATTTGTCAGGATATCCAATTTTAATATGAATAGCATATAATTTTGCTAAAGCGGTATCTTTAGTTGCTTGCGACATCCAACTTGCTTTTTGAATACGTTCAGCAAAAGCATTTTGAAGATTTTTGACTAACTGCACCATTCGTTGTTTGGCAGCCGGTGGAAAATATTGTGCCACATACATTTGACCTAATGCTTCTCCCAATGAGCCATTGATGGATGAAATAACACGTTTCCATCTTGGACGCATTTCCTGACGACCTGAAAGGGTTTTACCATAAAATTCAAAATTAGCATTGCCAAAATCATCGCTTAGATAAGGAGCTGCACTATTAATAAGGTTCCATGCATAATAAGCTTTGATTGCATCAGGTGAAGTTGATTTAAAAATAGCATCTGCCGATTTGAAGAAAGTAGGTTGTCCTACATTCAACATTTTAACTTGAGGAACTCCTATAGCTTGAAAATAGTTTTGAAAATCAAAATCAGGAGCTAAAGCTACCAATTGCTTTACTTCCATTTTATTGAAGTTCTTATGCGGGTCGCGTAGCGTTACACGATCCCATGATGCTTTTGCCAAACTTGTCTCAATTTTCATGACGTCTCCGGCTAATTTAGCAGCAGGTTGATGTACCATGTCAGCATAACCAGAAAGCGTAAACAAGCGGGTCATTAAATCCATATATTTAGCACGAATATCCTTCATGTGAGGATCATTTTCAAGATAATAATCACGGTCGCCAATGCCTAACCCACCTTGATTGATGGATGCAATAGTCATTTTACTGTTCGAATTATCAGCTTCCGCATATAAATCGAAGAAAGGCATGATACCATTTTTTTGCAAGGTTACTAATTCATTCTGTAAATCCTTTTTGTTGTTCAATTTGGCAATACTTTCCAACCATGGTTTGATAGGAGCAGAGCCTTGTTGTTGCAATTTTACACTATCCATGCCTAAATTGTAGAGCGTAGCAATTTTGTCAGGAATAGAACCTGCTGTATTTTGCTTTGCCGCCAACCCGGTAACCAAATCTTTCAAGCGAACCTGATTGTCTTCCGCTAATTGATCGAACGTGCCAAAACGTGCATACTCTGCAGTAAGTGGATGTTTTTTTATCCATCCGCCGTCTGCGTATTGATAAAAATCGTTGACAGGGTTGGCTGTCGTGTCTAAATTAGACAAGTCGATACCCGATGTCAAAACTTTTTTTGGTGCTTGATGACAAGCTGCCAGAAGTCCAACAGAAAGACTCATAAGAATCATGATTTTTTTCATTCGAAAGAGGGTTTGATTAGTGAGAAATGATGTCGCATGTAAAACATCAACTCAAATTAATATTCAACGAACATGCTCGTTTTACAAATTGAATTAATTCGCTTCATAACAAGCGATGAAGTTGCAAAGATAAAAGAAAAAATGTAACGTGCGGAAATTTATTTACGAAATAATATTCGTTATCTATGATTTTTTTAGATGCAGCTCAAAATGACAAATTTTCTTTTGAGGTTTTCTCTCTTATAAAATGGTTTAATAGCGTTAATGTACTCACTATCAACAGTCTCATAAGGTTGAACAAAAGGACGTGCATCAATCCATGAAAATGTTACTTCCCCACTCGTTCGATTGACAAGGGTCACTTTTGATGAGATGGTAACCGACTTTCAATGGCAACAAAATGTCGATAGGCGCATTTTTTTTTCATCCTCCCATCATTTTTAATGATCAACTGTACGTATATCGCATGCACAGTCCCGTTTGAAGGGCTTCCACCGAAACAGCAGGCAAAGGACTGACTTTGTTTAAATGAATTGCCCGTACGGCACTCATTTTTCCTTACAGCAAGTTGGAACGTAATTTTAAAGTTGTAGTTTTTGTGATAAGAATGGGTGCTTTGTAGGTTGACGAGTGGATCGTTGGTACAATACTATCAACAAACAGGATAAACCACTTTCACCGGACGGTTTGTTGTGAAAGGCAAACGTAAAGAATCAATAAATTCCATGTAGTTTAAATTTTCTTCAGACATCAACAAATTACCACTGATAACCAACAATATGTAATTAGCAATTCAATCTAAATTACAAGGGTGGTTCTTCATGGAAATCGACATCGCCAAATCCTTCTTCATCTAATTCGTCTATGTCGAAATCTTCGTCTCCATAAAATTGTTCATCCATCTCAGTAGTGGTTGTTTTTGGATTATCCAATTGAACCGTAGCAACTTGTGTAGGAGCTTCACCTTCGGATAAGGTACAGGTGGCTTTGTCGCTATATTGTCGGGGAATCATTTCTTTCAACGTCATGTAAAAACAACGATCGGAAAGCATATCAAAAACATAGATCAACTTCTGTTTTTCTTCAGTTATCAAGTCCTCCAACACAGTATTTTCCATCACCAAATTATCGTATTCCGAATCGGTTTCCATCTCAATGAGCGTGATTTCTTGTTGTTTTTCCCACTCATCATTACACAAGAAAAAAGAAGTGATCTGATCTTTTTCAAAGTGAACCGTTTCCAGAATAGCCTCATGGAGAGTCAAAAAGGTTGCGCTGGAATCAATGGTAATTTCACGAACAAAATTGTCCACTTCGTCTGATAGAATAAGAAATTTGTACAACATAACGGGTATTTAAATTTTGGCGCAAAGATACGGTTTTTTCTAATTGTCTCAACTTTTGCACGTGAGCTCCCTTGTGAACATATAGAAAAACACTGTATGAATCGTTGATATTTGCTCTGTAAATCAATGTCTTTTGATAATTGCTTATTAACCGACAATCGTGCTGAAACACAAATATACAACCATATTTCCCAAAATAATTGATATCAGAGCCTTTTGAGATTTCGGTGTTCGGTCATCTTTGAGTTCATCGCTTGTTCGTTGAATATGCTATTTTGATAATAATTTGATAATAAAATATTTATCTACAATCAAAAGTGCCACTGGGGAAAACGCGAAGATGATCGGGGAGTCAAAACTTTTGAACAGAAATTCAAGAACTAATGACGGGATGACTTTGTGAGCCACCCCGTCAGTATTGAGAACTTGCTTTTTATTCAACCTTCACTTCAAGAGGTTGAAACAAATAGTTTTCTAACGTAGAACGAATTTCTGCAGGAATGGGGATGGCTTTTTGTTCCTTGAAATCAAAATGAACCAACACGGTTTTCCCTTTGGTACAACGTTGTTCGTTTTGCCAGGCTTCTTGATAGACTTCGAGCGAAGAATTGCCGATGCGTGATATATACGTGCGGATTTCAACATCCTGATTGAAATATAGTTGCTTCAAAAAATCGACCTCAAAACGAGCCAGAATCAAATTCCAGTTAGAAAAATTAAATTCGGGATTAAAACAACGATAAATAAGATTACGGGCTTGCTCAAACCACCCTGGCATAACAGTATTGTTTACATGACCAAGACCATCAATATCGCCAAACTTTGGTGTAATCAACATAGAAAAATACATACCTTCATTGAATTTTACGAATGCAACACATTGGATACGATGTGCATACAAGTTTTTGGTTGAAATGGAACATGATGAAAAAACATCATCCTTTCCATTGCAAAGGTACGGTAAAACCATTAAACATAAAAGCAAAAAGAAAGCTTCTGAAATGAATCATTATCATAAAGATAGTAATTCAAAGCATTAACGATCACGAAAAAAGGCATCAACAGCCATCATGATCCACATATCTAAAGTGGATTTTTGTTTGCATGAAAGCGAAGAACGCAAGTTATCATGAATTTCAAATGAGCCCTGAAGATCATCGAATTGCAATATTCCCTGTTCGAAAACACGTTCATGGTGTTTCCCTTCATTTGTCATAGCAACAAAAGTCAATGGGGAGAGAGATTGTTGTTTCTTCTCCACCAGAAACCATTGATAATGTTGAGCTGGATCAGCCGATTCTACCAAATCCAATCGTTTTACTTCAAAAATTGCAATAGAATCGTTTTCCAAAAAGAAAAGTATTTCATAACGACTGTTTTTCAACACGTTGTATTTTTCAATCAATGCAAGTAATTTATCGACAGCCTCCTCTTCAGGAATGTTCTTTTCGACACATTGGTGATGATGATAAAGACTTACACGACCTTTGCCTGCACCCACATAGCCAAAATCAGCATCCGCCATTTCACCCGGACCATTGACAATGCACCCCATCACACCAATTTTCAAACCTACTAAATGTCCTGTTGCCGCCTTAATTCGAGCTAATGTAGTTTGCAAATCAAACAACGTACGGCCGCAGCCAGGGCAAGAAATATAATCTGTTTTGGAAACACGTACCCGCGATGCCTGCAAAATGGCAAAAGCTGTATCAATCACTTGAGAAGGCAATAAAAGCTCATTCTCTAAAAAAAGACCATCGCCGAACCCATCTAAAAACAATACCCCAAAATCAGCAGCGGCTTGAACCTGAAAAGTTTCAAGATCGCGTTCGTTGTAAACACCATGGAGAAATACCGGAACAGAACAATTATGAATTATCAAGGCATGAAAGAAAGCACGCATTTCCGCGGTAGCATTCGGATGATCGGAAGAGAGCAAGACAACAACATTTTCTATTTTTTTAAGTTGATCGATAAGTGTTTCGTTTAAATCTCCATATTGCAACTTTAAAAACTTCACCCCTTTTTGTGTGGTGTTTAATTCCGACAACTGCTCAACTGTAAAAAAAAGCAACTCATTCGTAACCAAATCAGGTTGTAAAGTTCCTAACCCCTTTTCGGACGCCATCACCAAGGGAGCATGAGCGCTTCCGATGTTATTTATAGTTGATGTTTCGCGACGATAATACACATAAGGATTAAACGAGGTGGCCACATTTGCTTTTATTGAAGTATGACCGACACGTTTCATTATATGATCAATCAGTTTTCGTGCTACAGGTATCTCTTTTTCGGGATCTTCACTTAACGACACTCGGATGGTATCGCCGATGCCATCGACCAACAAAGCTCCAATGCCGACAGCCGACTTAATACGTCCATCTTCGCCGTCACCCGCTTCTGTAACGCCTAAATGAATAGGATAATTCATGCCTTCATCATGCATCGTACTAACCAACAATCGAACGGTTTGCACCATCATCAGCGTGTTTGAAGCCTTAATGGAGATTACAATTTCATGAAAATCGTCTTCTTCACAAATACGCAAAAATTCCATACACGATTCTACCATTCCTGCAGGTGAATTGCCATAACGACTCATGATACGATCGGACAATGAACCATGATTAACCCCTATTCGCAAAGCCGTCTGGTGTTCTTTGCAAATAGAAAGCAAAGGCAGTAAACGGTTGCGTATTTTCTGAATTTCTTGTTGATATTCTTCTTCTGTGTACTCTAATTGACGAAACGTACGTGCAGCATCCACAAAGTTTCCCGGGTTGATACGCACTTTTTCCACGTACTGAGCAGCAACTTCCGCCGCATTGGGATTAAAATGAATATCTGCCGAAAGAGGTTGTCGATATCCTTTCTCAAGCAATCCTTTTCGGATAAATTGCAGATTTTCGGCTTCCCGAACACCCTGAGCTGTGAGTCTTACCAATTCGCCGCCAGCATCAATGATACGCTCGGATTGAGCGATGGAAGCTTCTGTATCCAAGGTTGAAGTATTGGTCATTGACTGCACACAAATGGGTTGATTATTACCCAAACGTAATGTCCCGATGGTCACTTCCTGCGTTACCAAACGCTGATAATTAAATAGATCGAGACAATATAGAGATTGAACTTCTTTATTCATACGTAAATAATTTGTTGTTAAAGGTCGTATGGAATCCGCATGTCAATTATTCTCTTAATCTCAGATATAAGTAATTTACATGCTCGTTTCATTTGACGGTTTCTTTAAGTTGTTTGTTTCATTTTCAGTAAAATAGCGACACCATGAGCGAATGCCACACTCCTCGCATTTCGGTTTGCGAGCCACACAAACATAACGACCATGCAAAATGAGCCAATGATGTGCTTTAGGAATCAATTGCTGAGGAAAAAGTCCGGTTAAAATCTTTTCTGTTTCAAGAGGTGATTTGGAGTTTTCTGTTAAACCCAATCGTTCCGCTACGCGAAAAACATGTGTATCGACAGCCATTACAGGCTGATTGAATATAATAGATGCAACCACGTTGGCTGTCTTTCTGCCAACACCAGGCAACTGTTGCAACTGCTCAGGATCAGAAGGCAATTGACTATTAAAATCACGTACCAACTGATGTGCCATCTCCACCAAATGTTTCGCTTTACTGTTGGGATACGAAATGCTGCGGATCTTTGCGAAAACATCTTCCTGGGTAGCTTCAGCTAATTTTTCAACGGTAGGGTATTCTTCAAAAAATGGCTTGGTGACAATGTTTACCCGTTTATCAGTACATTGAGCCGAAAGAATTACCGCCACCAGCAGTTCGTATGGTGAACGATAGTGAAGCTCGCTTTTAGGATCGGGCACATTGGCTTGAAACCAATCTATCAAGTGATTGCAACGTTCTTGTGAAGTCATTTCTTCAATATTCATATCATGCACCAAAAAAGTTCATAGCCATTATTTTCATTTATGTACTTGATATACAATTTGATACAACAAATCAACCACTTGATCAAATTGATCGGGCAATAATTGGTTCCCATATTCCATCAATTTCAACGCTACCGGTTTTTTACAGGTATCATAAGCCGGTTGGCAATAGGTATTGGGGCAGAGCACAAAATTTTCATTTTCATAAAATTGGATACGACGTTGAGTAATAGTCGAAACCGGCGGTTCTACTTCTAAGATTACCGGAGGAATCACTTGGCGTACGTAGTCATGCAAAACGCGTTTCCCAAAACCCTTACCTCGCAATGCGGGCACAATAGCAAAATGTTCAATATACCGAAACAACGACAAATTCCACGTATTGAACACACCAATCGGATGATCATCCAACACAATTACATGACAACCCATTTCAGAATGATTCAACAGAGCAGCTAATGATTCTGAAGAGCGACGCTCGTCAATTGGGAAAGCCTCTTCTATACAAGCCGTCACAAAGAGCCATGCCGGATCGGAGAGAGAACGGATTGGATTTAATTTCAGATTCATAAACAGCTCAATGATAATGGTTAAAATCCATTATAATGAATCTTGGCTTGAAGCGTTTCATCAATACGACGCGGAGGAAGTTCTTGTGCTTTATACCCAATGGCTACCATATTTAAAATGCGGAGTGTATCGGGAACTTGCAGCACCTGACGAATATACTCTTCAGCAGAAAGCATCTCGTTATGCGGACGGCGTGCTACTTGAATCCAACAACTGCTTAACCCTAACGCTTCCGCTTGTAACTGTAAAAAAGCCGAAGCAATGGCGCCATTTTCGACCCACGCATCATTTTTTTCAGGATCTACTATCACCACGATTGCCAAAGGAGCATGCGCAACAAAACTACTGCTTTGATCGCGACATTGAGATACTTTCTGTAACAAATCAGGTTGATCGATCACGATAAATTCCCAAGATCGGGTGTTTTTAGACGAAGGAGACAATAAAGCCGCCCGTAAAAGCAATTCTACCTTTTCAGGTTCAACCGGCTTAGCTTCAAAACGACGAATACTCCTTCGATGTTCAATAAGTTCCAATAAACTGTTCATACAATTACATGTAACGTTTTTACCATCAAAAAAACAGGATGATAAAACAAAAAAATGAGTGAAAAACTTCAACAAATATACGGCAAAATAGCTGTATATCGTACTGAAAGGTTATATTTGCATCATCATGTCAATCCGGATTACCATTCATTCAACGCCTGAAACATTACCAGAGATGGCTTCCTGCACTTTTTTCAATTCAAAGGTGTTGTTTGAAAATTATGCCTCAGTTGAGGGTTATGAGCCATTTTTCCTCATAGGTTATGATAATGATACAATCGTAGCCTATTGGCTTTTAGTCATCATCCGGCAATCGAAAAGCATTCCTTCCACGCTTTCGTCACGATGCGTTGCCTATGGCTATCCTGAAATTGCATCGGACACAGATCAAATCGATGTGATAGATACTATGTTAACAACGCTTACGGATTTTTTGCATCATAAAGTGCTCTATGTCGAAGTCCGGCAGGTAAGTTATCACGCGTTGTTTACTCCGCATTTCATTCAACATCATTTCAAATCCATAGCATGGCTCAATGTTGTCAATCAGTTACCAAAAACCATTGAAGAAGCCTATAAAAAATTGAAAGCTGGAAAACGCCGACAAATCAAAAATAACGAACGGTTGGGATTGCAGGTTCGTCCGGCTGCGTCACATGAAGACGTGGTAGCTTTTGTACAAATACTTCAACAACTTTATGCCCATTTGGCAAAACCATTGCCTCCACTTCGTTTTTTCACACAATTCTATGAAACAGCATGTCAGCAAGGTAATGGCGTTATTTTGGTTGCAACTTACCAAAATAAAATTCTTGGAGGAATACTTTGTCCAACAGAGGCATCCACGCTTTACGAATGGTATATAGGTAACGATAACAAACCATATCGTAGCATCACGCCGAGTGTTTCCCTCACGTGGGGAGCAATGTGTTATGCTATTGAGAACGGATTTCGCGTAATGGATTTTATGGGAGCTGGAAAGGCAAACAAACCTTATGGTGTGCGTAGTTTCAAACTCAGTTTTGGCGGTGAGTTAATTCCAGTACTACGCTACCGATACATAACGACTCCTTTCGCCTATTTTATGATTCATACCGTCTTATCTCCATTTCGGAATGGGCTGATTAAACAAAAAAACAAACGACAAGTTATGAACACCTATTGAAAAAATGTGAACAACTTTTCTTGACAATCCCGTTGTATATCATTTTTAATCCCTATTTTTGTGTCGTGGAAACTATTATCGCACATATTGAATCCTTATTAACGGAGCACGATTGCGTAATTGTGCCCGGCTTAGGCGCATTTATTCTGAATGATGTTTCTGCCGCGTGGGAAGAAAACAATCAGAAACTATCAGCTCCTCATCGCGTTGTCTATTTCAATCAGACGCTTCGACATGATGACGGTCTTTTGACAGAGACATTACGGATTGCAAAACAAATAACGTACCGAAAAGCAAATCGGCTTATTGCGAACGCAGTCACAATCTGGCAACAGCAGCTTGAAGAATTGCAACAAATTACAATTGGTAGATTGGGGACGTTAACCTTAAACGAAAAACATCAGATCGAATTTTTACCAGCTCGTTCATTCGATTTTTTGCCTGATAACATTGGTATTTATTCAGTCCGCGTGCCTTCATATCGAAGCCAGTCGAAAGACGGAAGACAATTAGTTCTTCACTTGCCTCATATTAGCAAGCTAATGGCTGCGGCTGCAGCTATTTTGATATTGTTTCTTTTTGTACCCACAGGACAATTTCATTCGGATGACAATTATGCGAAAATGAACCCGTTGGACTATTTCACCAATCAATTTTCACATAGGCAGAGTCAAGCAAATAGCGAAAACCCATCCTCAACCGTTGCACCCAATCTTTCCGTAACATCCAAAGAAACTCAACCCGAACCAGTTGCCCATAATGAACAAGCCGCCAAAAGCATTGAAAAAAATTGGTATTTGGTAGTTGCCACGTTTCAAACAGAGCTTCAGGCTAAGAAGTCGGCTAATATGCTGCAACAACAAGAAGCAATGCCTTTGTCTGTGATCAAACAACACAACCTGTTTCGGATTGTAGCTCAATCTTTTTCAACAAAAGAAGTGGCGTTGGCAGCCTTAAAAAACTTGCGTAAACATCCCTCGTTTGAAACTGCCTGGGTTGTATATGATCATACAACTCAAATAAAATAAGCTGTCCGGGTTACATTTCAACTACGGTAATACCGGCTCCACCAAATTGCACATGTTCATCTGCATAGTGATTGACACCGGGAACCGTTGCCAAATATTGACGAATGAGCTGACGAAGAATCCCGTTTCCCGTACCATGCAGAATTCGAACACGTTCCACACCAACCATTAATGCATCGTCTAAAAAATATTGCACAGCAAGCAATGCTTCTTCACCACGCATTCCACGCACATCAATATCGGGACGAAAACTCAGTTTGCGTTGACGCATGGCCTCATCGGCAGTGGTGCCAGATGTCGATGATTTTTTCGCCCATTCTTTTATCTGGTTCTTGCTGACCCGTTCCAGCCTTTCCTTTTTCACAGTCGATTTTAAGTTGCCAAAAGCTACGGTGATATTATCTCCCTGCACTTCGAGCACTTCACCTGTTGAAGCATGACCAACTAAGCGCACCATATCTCCAGTTTGAATCGGAAGATCTTTCGGAACAATTGTTTTTTTGTGCGTCGCATGTTGACGGATAGAACGCGTATCTTTTGTAGTTGCAGGTTCCTCCTTGGTTTGAGTAGTAACTTTTTGCCGAAATGTTTCCAATTCTTTACGCACCTCGCGGGTAGTTTCTCGTTCTGCAGACGATTCTTTAATGCGTCGAATGGTATTTTCGATGATAGCATTGGTTTCGTTCAACAACTGAGTTGCTTCTTGTTTTGCGTTTGCAATAAACTCTTTACGTTGTGATTTCAGTTGATCTTGTTCCGTTTCATGGCGTGCAATCAGTTCGTCAAGACGTTTTTCCTGTTGGTGAATCTTCTGACGTTTCGTTTCCCAATACCTTTTATCCCGCAAAATGGCTTGCACATAGGTTTCCAAATCGACATGAGCATTGCCCGCCTTATCGGCTGCTTCTTGAATCACCTCTTCGGAAAGGCCTATTTTTCGGGCAATTTCAATAGCAAAAGAGCTTCCAGGGAATCCAGTTTGTAATTGATATAGCGGCTGTAAATGTTGACGGTCGAAAAGCATGGCCCCATTCAACACGCCTTCCGTCGTATCGGCAAACTGTTTGAGGTTAGTATAATGCGTCGTGACAATGCCAAAAACACCATTGTTGACAAGCCGGTGAAGCACTGCCTCGGCAATGGCACCACCTAATTGCGGCTCGGTGCCCGCTCCCATCTCATCAATCAACACCAACGTTTGTGCATCGCCTTTACGCAAAAAATAGTTCATGTGTTTCAGGTGCGAACTATAGGTGGACAAATCATCTTCAATGGATTGTTCGTCGCCAATATCGAGAAACAGATGGTTGAATATGCCGAAACGACTTGACTCGTGTACCGGCACCGGCAACCCGCATTGTACCATATATTGCAATAGACCGACCGTTTTCAGGCAAACGGACTTGCCACCTGCATTAGGACCTGATATCACCAAAATTCGTTGCTTATCGTCTAACTGAATATCTAAAGGAACAATCTCCCGATGTTGCTTCTTCAATGTATCCGCTAAGATTGGATGCACTGCTCGATGCCAATCGACAAGACAAACCGGATCGACGCGAGGAACAATGGCATTTTGATTCATGGCAAGCAATGCTTTGGCACGAATCGCATCGAACAAACCCAATACCTGATAAGCCATTTGCAAATCAATCAGTTGTGGACGGATAAAATTGGCAAAGGCAGTAAGAATGCGAATTTTTTCGCGTCGCTCTTCCGATTGCAGTTCGCGTATCCGGTTGTTAGCCTCAACCACTTCGGCAGGCTCTATGAAGATGGTTTTTCCTGTAGCCGATTCATCGTGTACTATACCGCGTACTTTGCGTTTGTAAGCGGGAGAAACTGGAATCACCAAGCGACCGTCACGCATAGTAGGTGAAGCTTCCTTGTCCACAAATCCTTCCTCTTGAGCTTGGCGTAAAATGGTTGCCAACTTGCGTGAAATGCCATTTTGTACCTGAAAAAGATCGTGTCTGATTCGGGCTAATTCAGGCGATGCATTATCTTTTAAAACACCATTTACGGTTAGTAATTGGTCCAATTGTTTTAATATGTTGGGAAATACGCCGACGCCTTCCACACGAATTGTCAGCCCGGGATACCGGTTCTCTTGGCGTCGTGTAAAAAAGTGCACCAACGCGTGAATTGTTTGCAAGGAACGTTGCAAATCGAACAGCTCATTCTCTGTCGGGAAGGTGCCTTCCACCCGTAACCTACTCAACCATTCGCGAACATCCATGTAGAAATTTATCGGCCATTTGTCGGCCTCTTCCGAAAGAATCACCATCATTTCAGCCGTTTCACTCAAACGTGACATCATCGTGCTGTAATCAGTCAGAAACGCGATTTGATCGACTTCTTCCCGTCCAAGCGCACTGAGACATCGCTCACGTAATTGTTCCCGAAGGGTCAAAAAACCAATTTTTTGTTCAAACAAAGCTGGATATACCATTATTTATGTCGGTGATTGAGATCGTCATTTTTGTTTATGCAAAAATAACGAATCTATTTGGAAGTAGCAGCGCAGGATATTTTGCATCTTTGACTGAAAACAGAAAGGATGTCTGTGAGTACAAACATCCTTAATAAATTGGAAACCACAAAGAGAAGAAACTAACTCCCCTTTCCTACTTCTTTATAGAATGAACAGGAAATTTGGCAAACAACACTTCGCATGCCTGTTGCAATTGTGCCGGATCTTTGAGTTGCTGGTGCGATGGATCCAACACGGCGCTAACCGCTGCGGTGAAAAGATGCACCTCGCGCTTTGCATCAATCATATCCATCACAAGCACACCTTCTTTGTCGATTCTTGCCGTGGAGTAAGCCCTATATTCACGATCGCGCCAATAAGGAGCCCAACCATGCCAACGGAAATAACCCGGATAAAAGTAACGAACGCCACCCCAAGCAGGATAGATGTTGGTATTGATTGTAGCATTGCGCAACACCGTCAGTCCGACATCAATCAAGATAGCTCCATCGGAAGTTTCCGTAAAACCACGTTGAATCATTTGCTGCCGAATGGCATTGACTATCCCGTTATAATCGGCTTCCGATATCTTCACTTTCCAAAGATTTACTTGCTTGTTTTGCAGGCCATAAGGCACAAACGTAAAGGTTTTATACGATGCCATATCGGCATTGTTCAACACTTTGCTTGCCAACAAATGATAGGGACTGGAGCAAGCGGAAAGTGTTACCAACAAAATTCCAAAAAGGAATAATATCACCGTCCTTTTCATACCGTAGAAATTTAAAGAAGAAATTTATTCCAAAAATAAGCCATTCTATGAAAAAATGTACAGCAACATGCACTATTTGATACCATTTAATAGTTAATGCAAGGGCTACTAAAATAGATTTTATCAAGGACTTACAAAGACACAAAAATCATTTCACCGATTCCCAGCTTACATGCACCTGTGTACTTGGAGCAGAAGGTGCGTTGGTGATGAGATTAAGCGTTTCAAACTTTTGTCCGAGAGAAATACCGGAGGATACTTCTATTTTTATCGTCTCCGATTTTTGAGGTGCAATACCACGTTTTGGTAAATTGACCTTAATGCAATTGCAATCGGAAAAAGCTTTTAAGATCATCAAAGACGAAGCGCCCGTATTTTTTATCACAAAACTGCCGCGTTTCAGCGTGTTTTGTTTCACATTGCCCAGTTTTACTTCTTGAGGTATAATAGCAATAACAGGCGCATTTTTGCGTTGCTCAGGCGTTAACTTTGAAAAATCCTCCATGCGATTTACGGTCAACGTAAGTATATTGCCTTTAGAAGCTGCTACATTATTGTTGACAATCAAGTGCACTTCGTCGGAATGAATGCCCCAGTCGTGAAGCAACGAGCTATTCAGCGAAAAAATGACGGCAGCCTCGGAGTTTGGTTGCATGGTGGCAGGCACGACTACGGCTTTCAAATAAGGTGGTAATTTGGCAATAGAGACAGTAATGGGCGATTTTGCAGTATTCAAGATCAAAATTTGTTCTGTTTTTGTTGCGTCATTCGTTGCATTGCCAAAAGAAACATAGCGCGATTTCAAACGCAACGGTCCCATCACTTGCGGATAAGCCTGTTCTATGGTAACCGGTTTTGCATTCACTTGTCCCTTAATATACAGGGTTATTGGGTTATCGTTTGAATTGTTGTAGATAGTTATCGATTTGGTAAATACACCCGGGCGATTCACCGTGGAATAGGTCACTTGAATCGTCCCATGTCCTCCGGGGGGAATTGGTTCTTTCGGCCAAACTGGAGTTGTACATCCACACGATGCAATTACCTGTTGAATTACCAAAGGGGCATCCCCTTGATTAATAAACGTAAACTCGTGTGTTACCTTGCCAATCTCTTCGGGGACGGCGCCAAAACCGAACGATTTTTCAGCAAAAACAATGATGGGTTTTCCACGTTGCTGAGCCAAACAAAAGAAAGAAATCAACAGAGTGAGCGTTAACAAAGAAACTTTTTTCATCGCAACTGTAATTTAGAGATTAAGAATATTGTTTCGTAATGGAAGTCGCTGCAAAGCTAAAAAAAGAAAGGCTAAAAGCCATAAATATGAGGAATAAAAAAGGTTTATTCCAAATTCTCCTATTTATAGCAATTCATAGGATGAAATAGCGTCATCCGGAGAATAATCAGGAATTATTAGTGTGAAAATTTTGTCACTAACCTGCGACAACCTGAAAACATTCGTAGAATGCTTCTCGCAGATAGCAGCAGCCTGAAAACATACGTAGATTGCTTTTCATAATCTTGAAGAAAAATTTTGTAACGCTATTTCCAACGTTTCAACCGACTAAACAGATTCAATAAATTTCTAACTTTGCAATTCACTTTTATGCAACATCAATCATGGTTTTACAAACAGAATTTACTTTACGTGCCCGCAACAGAGGGTTTCATTTAATAACGGAAGAGATTGTGCGTAATCTGCCGCCTTTGCCGGAAACCGGTTTGTTGCAACTCTTCATTCAACACACGTCGGCAGCTCTGACAATCAATGAGAATGCCGATCCCGATGTGCAAACCGATATGGAACGGGTGTTCGACCATCTGGTACGCGAGCGAGAATCCTATTACAAACATACCCTCGAAGGCGACGATGACATGCCGGCACACGCCAAAGCAACGCTGGCAGGCGTAAGTCTTTCCATCCCCATCACCCGTGGACGGTTGAATCTGGGCACATGGCAAGGCTTTTATCTTTGTGAGTTTCGTAATCACGGGGGCAATCGCCATGTTGTGGCAACGATAATCGGTTAGAGACGATTGAAATAGATATGCGCAGAAGAGACAATATGAAGTTTTATAAATAAAATATATATTTGCAGATAAATAGAGCAACGCGTTTATTGACTTTTTCTATGTAGGAAAAACGCGCTGTTACATATTAAACGAAGATGGAAATTCCCAAAAGACGACTTAAATAAAATCGGCATAAACTAAAAAATAATTGATATGAAACAAATTTTCCCTTTACTCATCATATTCCTTATCCATACAGTTTTTGTTTTTGGACAGGATACTCTTTATTTTAATAACCATGAAAGAGTTCATGGGTTACAAGAGTGTAGTTATTTTTTGGTTGTTCAATGCAATAAGGCCGACACATCTCGTGATTTTGTGAAAAGGTACACCAAAGCAGGCAAAATTAGTTATGAAGGTGACTTTTCACACAAAACAAAACGACCTATTGGACAATACAAAGAATATTATCAAAATGGACAATTAAAGAAAAATATTCAGTACAATCTGGACAGTCATTTTAATGGACAATTATGTACGTATTGGAATAACGGGAAATCAAAGCGTATTGATACTTTTGATAATGGAATTTTGATGAAAGGGAAATGTTATACTTATGACGGGAAAGATACGATACATACTGATTATATTCAAACACCTAAATTTGTGGGAGGTCAAACTGCTATGATTAAATTTATATCAGGCCAACTTCATTATCCAAACATAGCACAGAAAATGGGAGTAACGGGGCGTGTGATTGTTGGCTTTATTGTAGAAAAAAATGGCACAATTTCTCATGTTAAAGTTGTAAGGAGTGTGAATCCTGATCTGGATGCAGAAGCTATAAAAATCGTCAATAAAATGCCAAAATGGATACCTGGTAACATGGATGGAGATTCAATAAGAGTGTCTTACAAGTTGCCGATTTATTTTAAGCTAACCGACAATAGTGAACACAAACAACCGCACTAACTGTACGATTAATATATGATTAGAATATTGGCAATATTGGCATTTTCAACCTATTTGCCGTGTACTAAATGGCGTATCAGATCAAATGGAAATAGGACTATATGCAAGAATTAATAATCAAGTTTCGATATATTTCGAACAACTCTCTCTTCCCTCATTATCTTTTTTAATTAAGCTATTGTTTTCTATTGAAAATGCATTATATTTGCATCACCATTAATCACCTAAAACAATATTATTATGGAAGCGAAAACTAGAGGCAGAAAACCAATGTCAGATGAAGAAAAGAGAGTAGCAAAGGAAATTGCACGAAAAAAAGTATTTTCAAATGAACCACATTTTCTTGCAAATGCATCTGAAGAAGAAAAAGGACTTTATTTCAGTTGTGATGATTTAGGAAAACTCCAGATGTTGCGTAAATTCAAAAAAGCAAACAAAGTGCAAATAATTAATGAAAGTCCGTTTGATGCATTGGTTTCATTAATCAATACGCTATCGAAACAGATTAAAAAAGATGTCGATTTGTTGGATAACCTACAAATTGATAATCTAAAATCAAAAATTGCTGAGTCTGGAAAGTTGATTGATAGCGTAATAATGCTGAAATTACAAGAAAAGCGCGAAAAGCTACAAAGAGAATTGGAAGAAATAGAGAGAAAACTATCTAAATAACTGATTTTTTCCTAATTTAAAAAGCTATCTAAATCCATAGGTAGCTTTTTTTGTGCTGTAAAGTGCATTCTCTCTTCTTTTTTCGCGCTAAGTTATCAGAAAATCATTTTCGACAAAACGACGTATGTAAATACAAAGAGTTTGCAAAAAGCAAAAGGCTGTTGAGAATCTGTAAAAATCGATGCTATATTTGTGCAAGTTACCGTTGAGAAATGTTTGTTATTGCTCAACGATTTTGATCTACAAATATATGGAAAATTTAGAAATACGATTAGCCGATAAATCGGAGATGAATATAGGAGTCGCTTTATTACAAGAAGCAGCTTTATGGTTAAAGGAGAAGAACATTGATTATTGGATAAATTGGCTTGACCCACATCATCCTAGTTTTAACTGGATTCGAGAAGGCTTTGATGCAAATCAGTTTTACTTTGTACTAAAAGATTCAAAGGTGGTAGGCATGTTCCGGTTACAATGGAGCGACGAACAATTTTGGGGTGTTCAGGAAGATAATGCAGGGTATGTTCATTCTTTCACAACTGACAGACAGCATCAGGGACAAGGATTAGGCAGACAAATTCTGACACTGATAGAAAAGATGTGTAAGCAAAATCATAAAAGATATGTGCGATTGGATTGCGGGGCGCATATTGAAAAATTGTGCCAATACTATGAAAACGCAGGATTTGTTTCAGTTGGTGAAGTTGCGTTGGGCAAACATCGCTTAAGATTGTACGAAAAAGAATTAATTGAAGAATAAAACAGGAAGCCACTGAAACAAGCATTACTGGGTTCAGTGACATTCAAATAAAAGTGATAGAGTAATATTAAATCATCATGGCATTTCAGCAGAACTTATTTATATTCTGCCCAATGTTGAATATCAATATCATCTAAACTCATTTTACAAAATGCTTTAATGAAAGCGCTTGCCAAACGAGCATTGGTAATTAACGGAATATTATAGTCAATGGCGCCACGTCTGATTTTATAGCCATTTGAAAGTTCTCGTTTGGTCAAATTCTTGGGTATATTGATCACCAGATCGAATTGCTTATCGGCAATCATCTTCATCACGTTATGATCGCCATCTTCATCAGGCCAATTCACCTCAATGGCATTTACATCATGCGCTTCTAAGAACTCTTTTGTGCCATGCGTAGCATAAATGCGATACCCTTTGTTTTGCAACACACGACAGGCATCTAATAAATCAACCTTCGACTTGGTTTCACCCGAAGATACCATAATAGTTTTTTCGGGAATACGATAACCAACCGACAACATGGCAGTAAGCAACGCATCATCGAAATGATGTCCTATGCAACCAACCTCTCCGGTTGAAGCCATATCGACACCTAACACCGGATCGGCTTTTTGTAAACGGGTAAAAGAGAATTGTGAAGCTTTTATGCCCACGTAATCAAGATCGAATGCCGATTTCTCCGGTTTCTCTGGATTCATACCCAACATAACCTGTGTTGCTAAATCGATGAAATTTATCTTCAACACTTTCGACACAAACGGAAAACTTCGGGAAGCACGCAAATTACACTCAATTACCTTAATATCGTTTTCTTTGGCCAGAAATTGAATATTAAACGGCCCTGAAATATTGAGCGACTTCGCAATCTCACGGGCAATGTGTTTGATTCTTCGCACGGTTTCCACATAGATTTTTTGTGGAGGAAACTGAATGGTTGCATCTCCGGAATGCACACCGGCAAATTCAACGTGTTCGGAAATTGCGTAAACCACAATATCTCCTTTATTGGCAACAGCATCAATCTCAATTTCTTTGGCATTTTCAATAAATTCTGACACCACCACCGGATGTTCTTGCGAAACTTCAGTAGCCAATTTCAAAAATTCTTCCAACTCTTCCTGATTTGAGCAAACATTCATGGCTGCACCCGAAAGCACATAGGAAGGCCGCACCAAAACCGGAAATCCTACATTCTCCACAAATTGCTCAACACCTTGCAAGGATTTCAATTCTTGCCAACGCGGCTGATCAATCTTCAACCGGTCGAGCATACTCGAAAACTTATGCCTGTCTTCGGCATTATCAATAGAAGCAGCGTCAGTACCTAAAAGATGCATCCCCGCTTTATCCAATCGTACCGCTAAGTTATTCGGGATCTGTCCGCCAACAGAAACAATTGTTCCCATCGGATTTTCCAACTCCAAAATATCCATGACCCGCTCATACGTCAATTCATCAAAATAGAGCCGATCGCACATATCGTAATCCGTCGAAACAGTTTCGGGATTATAATTGATCATCACAGAACGATAGCCCTGTTTGCGGATCGCCGAAAGCGCGTTGACACTACACCAATCGAATTCTACCGAACTTCCGATGCGATAAGCGCCGGAACCAAGCACCACTACCGAACGATGATCGCCCAGATAGTGCATGTCGTTTGATGTTCCGTTATACGTAATATATAGGTAATTTGTTTGTGCAGGATACTCAGCAGCCAATGTATCAATTTGCTTTACAACAGGAGTAATGCCGCGTCGTTTTCGTTCTGTCCGTACCTCATCCGAGCGATCTGCCATATTCTCTTTTGCATCGAACAAGAGACGTGCAATTTGAAAATCAGAAAAACCGGTTTGCTTTGCATGGCGAAACAAGTCGTCGGGAGTAGCTGCAAAAGAGCCAGCTTGTTGCAGTTCATCAGCAACATTGACAATGTTTTGTAGTTTTTGCAAAAACCATATATCAATCTTAGTCAATTCGTGAATGCGTTCAATGCTATAACCTGATTGCAATGCCTGAGAAAGATAAAAAATACGCCGATCGGTTGGTTCTGACAAGGCTTTATCCAAATCATCTATTTCTAACTGTTTGTTGCCAATAAAGCCGTGCATTCCTTGTTGAATCATGCGCAACCCTTTTTGCAATGCTTCTTCAAAAGTACGGCCTATTGCCATTACCTCACCAACGCTTTTCATACTACTCCCGATTTCACGCGAAACGCCATGAAACTTAGCCAAATCCCAACGCGGTATTTTGCACACCACATAATCCAAAGCTGGTTCAAAGAAAGCAGGCGTTGTTTTGGTCACCGAATTTTTCAAATCGAACAATCCATATCCCAACGCCAATTTTGCAGCAACAAAAGCCAATGGATATCCGGTAGCTTTCGATGCCAAGGCCGACGAGCGACTCAAACGGGCATTTACTTCAATCACGCGATAATCTTCAGAATTGGGATCAAGCGCATATTGCACATTACACTCGCCTACGATGCCAATGTGTCGTACGATACGGATTGCCAATTCGCGTAATTTATGATATTCACTGTTTGTCAAGGTTTGCGAAGGCGCTACTACAATGCTTTCTCCGGTATGAATACCAAGTGGATCGAAATTCTCCATGTTACATACCGTGATGCAATTGTCATATCGGTCGCGCACTACTTCATATTCAACCTCTTTCCAGCCTTTTAATGACTTTTCAATCAACAATTGCGGTGAATAATTGAATGCTTTTTGTGCCAAATTCCGCAACTCGTCTTCATTATTACAAAAGCCACTACCCAAACCACCTAAAGCATACGCAGCGCGTACAATGATTGGATATTCTAAAGATTCTGCCGCTTTCAACGCATCGTCCAAATGTTGCACAGCAACACTTTTGATGGTTTTCACATCAATCTGATCCAGTTTTTTGACAAATAATTCGCGATCTTCCGTGTCAATAATGGATTGAACAGGAGTTCCTAACACACGCAGATTGTATTTCTCCAACACACCGGTTTGAAAGAGTTGTACGCCGCAATTCAAAGCTGTTTGACCACCAAAAGCCAGCAACAATCCATCAGGTGATTCTTTACGGATCACTTTTTCTACAAAGAAAGGGGTAATGGGCAAAAAATAAATTTTATCAGCCACACCTTCCGATGTTTGCACCGTTGCAATATTGGGATTAATCAAGACAGTCTCAATTCCTTCTTCTTTCAATGCCTTCAAAGCCTGGGAGCCTGAATAATCAAATTCACCAGCTTCTCCGATTTTCAAAGCACCGGAACCAAGAATTAATACTTTTTTAATTGGCAATGACTCATTTTCAATTGGGAAAACTTTATCTGTGAGCGTCATATTGCTGAATTTTACTTTTTTAGTTAATCTATCACATTCCTGTGGAAGATATTTTCATGTTGAACTTACTTTTTGTCGATCAAATTCAAGAATTCATCAAACAAAAACTCAGTATCAGTTGGTCCGCTTGAAGCTTCGGGATGAAACTGAGTGGAGAAAAAAGGTTTGGTTTTGTGCCGGACACCTTCGTTCGTGCCATCATTAAGATTGATAAATAAAGGTTCCCAGCCATCACCTAAGGTTGTATTATCTACGGCAAAACCGTGATTTTGCGAGGTAATGAAACAACGATTAGTGCCAACCATCCTCACCGGTTGGTTATGACTACGATGTCCATATTTCAATTTATACGTGGATGCGCCGTCAGCCAATGAAAGCAATTGATTGCCCAAGCAAATACCAAAAATCGGTTTCTCATTTTGAATAGCGTCATGAAGGTGTTTAATAGTGACACCACAATATTCAGGATCGCCCGGCCCATTGGAGATAAACAATCCATCATAATCGAGCGTACTAAAATCATAATTCCAGGGAACGCGAATTACCGTAACATCACGTTTGAGAAAGCAACGAATAATATTATGTTTCACGCCACAATCGACCAGTACAATCTTTTTCTTGCCGTTACCATAACGCATGACTTCTTTACAACTCACTTTAGCGACAAGATTTTCTTTGTTCGGATCAACAAACTCAATATCGGGCATGTCCGGAAAAACCAGTTTGCCTTTCATCGAACCATATTCACGAATCACTTTAGTCAACTCACGAGTGTCAATGCCATAGATGGCAGGTACTCGGTGTTCTTTTAACCAATCGCTCAAACTCTTTTGTGCGTTCCAATGGCTGTATTCAAACGAATAATCGGAAATAACCAGTCCGCTGACATGAATTATTTCCGATTCGTAAAATGTAGATAAGCCATTTTCTGTTCCAGCTTGGGGGACTCCGTAATTACCAATCAATGGATACGTGACGACTAAAATCTGGCCGGAATAGGAAGGATCCGTTAAACTCTCAGGATACCCAACCATTGCCGTACTAAAAACGACTTCGCCCGCTCGAGGGACTTCGTATCCAAAAGATTGCCCGTGAAAAATCATGCCGTTTTCCAGCACTAATTGCATGGCTTTGCTTCTTTCCATGAATTTTTATATTGTAGAGTAAATAAGAGCTGCTTTCGACCTGCAAAGATACAAAAAACTACCTGATGGAAAGCAAAACCTCTCAAGAAAAATAAAAAACAAACACAAATCAACCTCGAAATTTTAAACGTAAATAATTTGCAACAATTTGCAATGTCCACTTTGCAAAGTAAAAGATATATCGTACTTTTGTTTGTGTTTAGAAAGCTCATATGCCAATAATATAATGACTTAACATATAATATTTTAACGATGAAACTGCTCGAAACCATCATGCAACGTGCCCAACAAAATCCTCAGCACATTGTATTGCCTGAAGGAACTGAGGAACGCACTCTTCAAGCCGCCGATACTATTCTTGAAAAAAAAGCTGCAACCATTACACTTATTGGCATACCGAGTGAAATTCACGAAATAGTGAATCGATTACAACTCAAACACATTGAAGAAGCCACAATTCTTAATCCTGAGGATTATGACAAGATGGAAACCTACACTCAATTGCTTTTTGAACTTCGTAAAAGCAAAGGCATGACGATTGAGCAAGCACAAAAATTAGTAAAGGATCCTCTTTACATTGGCACTTTGATGATTAAAAACGGTGATGCCGACGGCGAGGTTGCTGGTGCACGCAACACCACAGGAAATGTGCTTCGTCCGGCTCTTCAAATTGTAAAAACAAAACCTGGCGTAACGGTTGTTTCGGGAGCAGTATTATTGTTCACCCAAAGTCCTTATGGCGAAAACGGATTTGTAATGATGGCAGATTTAGCCGTAACTCCTAATCCGACAGCTGAAGAATTAGCTCAAATAGCTGTAATGACGGGCCAAACAGCACGCACATTAGGCGGGTTTGAACCTCGCATTGCCATGCTCAGTTTTTCCACCAAAGGCAGCGCAAAACACGAATTAGTGGACAAAGTAGTTGAGGCAACCCGCTTGGCTCAGAAAATGGCACCTGATATGCAAATTGACGGCGAACTACAAGCTGATGCCGCCTTGGTACCATCGGTAGGAGCAAGCAAAGCGCCCGGAAGCATTGTGGCAGGTCATGCCAATGTGTTGATTTTTCCTGACATTCAATCGGGGAATATCGGATATAAATTAGTACAACGTCTTGGAAACGCACAAGCTATCGGACCTGTGCTTCAGGGAATGGGAGCGCCTATCAACGATTTGTCACGCGGCTGTTCGGCTGACGACATTGTACAAATGATTGCTATCACTGTGAATCAGGCCATCAGTTTAAAAGAACATCGAGACGCTATTCTTCATTAAGCATAACGCATATTATTCTTCATCTCAATTTAACATCGTAACATGGCGGAATTACCCAACGAACCTATTGAAAATTACGGTCTGAGTAAAAAAGACCGAAAGCGAACCCTCTTTTCACGTATCGGCGTAGTAGGCTGTGGTAAAGAAGGAAGCCTCATTGCAACCATTGCTGCCAGCAAAGGGATGGAAGTGGTTTTTTTGGAACTAAATCAGGAAAAAATTGCTAATGCCTTTGTACGTATTGAAGCCAAACTTGATTTACGCGTAAACAACTGGGGGCTAACGCAATCGGAAAAAAAAGTCATTCTTTCCCGCATCAAAGGAACGACTGAATACCGTGACTTTGTAGGGTGCGATTTTGTGATCGAAGCCATTCGCTACGACAACAAAACCGGACAGCAAAGCACGGAAGGGCGCAAAGAAGTTTTCAAAAAATTAGAAGCAATCTTAACTCCCGAAGCCATTATTGCCACGAATGTTTCCACCATTGTTGTGACGGCTTTAGCCAGTGAATTGCAACATCAGGAACGGTGCATCGGCGTTCATTTTTTATCGAACATTCCCGATTCACATATTATTGAAATTGTAAGAGGGCTCAACACTTCGGATGCAACGTTTGAAAAAGTCTGTCGTTTTGCCGAATTAATCAACTACAGTTATATCTCTGTTTTAGAATCAGTCGGTTTGGTTAGTCTGCGTATGTTTCTCATCATGCTCAATGAGGCCTGTGCCATTGTCATGGAAGGCATTGCGTCACTTACCGACATTGACAAACTGTTGACCGTCGGATTCGGCCACCGTCAAGGAGTTTTTGTTACTGCCGACAGAATGGGCATTGAAAAAATCGTGCCATTGATGGAAAATCTTTTTCATGAATATGGCAACATTAAATACAAACCCTCCCCTTTGATTATGCGCCTTTACCGTGCAAAATACTATGGAATAAGCCGCAGAAAAGGATTTTATAACTACGACGAAACCGGACGACTTATCAATAGCTGATCAAAATATTACAAATGAAGATATTAGTATTAAATTGCGGTAGTTCCTCTGTCAAATACAAACTTTTTGACATGACCACCAAGGCCATTCTTGGTCAGGGAGGTGTCGAAAAATTGGGAATGAGGGGTTCTTTTTTGAAACATACGCAAGCCGACAACAACAAAGTGACGCTCGAAGGCGAAATTTTGACCCATCAAAGTGCCATTGAATATATTTTAGGCGTACTCATCAGTCCTCAACATGGCGCCATCAACTCGTTGAATGAGATTGGCGCTGTTGGGCATCGTTTGGTGCATGGCGGCGAAAAATTCAATGCCAGTGTTTTAATTGACGACGAAGTAATCTCGAATATCGAAGCGTGCATCGAAATAGCACCGTTGCACAATCCGCCAAATTTAGCGGGCATTAATGCCATCAAAGAATTACTCCCAAACGTACCTCAGGTAGGTGTATTTGATACCGCTTTTCATCAAACGATGGAACCTCATGCTTATATGTACGCCATCCCCTACTCCTTATATACAAAATATGGGATTCGTCGGTATGGATTTCACGGCACCAGCCATCGATATGTATCAAAACGTGCTTGTGAGTTTTTAGGATTAGATTATGATCACGCCAAACTAATCACCTGTCATATTGGCAATGGAGCTTCCATCACAGCCATCAAAAACGGCAAATCAATAGATACATCGATGGGATTTACACCTGTTGAAGGATTGATGATGGGAACACGCAGTGGCGATATCGATTTGGGCGTTGTCACCTTTTTGATGGATAAAGAGATGTTGGGAACCGAATCGGCTTCGACACTTTTCAATAAACACAGTGGAGTATTAGGCGTTTCTGGCGTTTCTTCCGATATGCGCGACCTTGCCAAAGCCATTGAAGAAGGAAATGAACATGCCAAACTGGCTTTAAAAATGTACCAATATCGCATCAAGAAATACATCGGATCCTATTTAGCCGTGCTGGGAGGCGCCGACGCCATAGTATTTACCGGCGGTGTGGGTGAAAATGGAGATGCAACACGCGCTGCCGCTTGCAGCGACATGGAATGGTTGGGAATTTCTATCGATCAAAAAGTTAATTCAACAGTACATGGTGTTGAAAAAGTCATCAGTACGTCTGAATCTAAAATCAAGGTAGTTGTCATTCCTACGGATGAAGAATTTATGATTGCTTCGGACACCATGCAAATTATTAGTCAATAAAGCATCGATTATATTAAGCATAAGTAGGGCGCGATTTTGAATCGCGCTCCCACTTTTTTTAATCAGAAGGTTCGGATGCCTTGCCAAAGTTGTTGGGAAGCCATCTAACGTTTTATAACTTCTTCAATACAATCTGTGCTTCATAAGCCTGATTGATTTCATTCATAAAAGATTTGAAATCCTCATTGTTGCTTGCGGAAAATTCTTCTTTTGGAATATCGATGCGTTGAACAACCTGTAATGTATTCCTGTGTAGCGACAGATGCGACGAGAAACTACCAAACATCTTTTTCAAGACAACATCCGTCGGCAGTTTCTCCACCTTCATCCCGTCGGGAATGGTAATGATAACGGTGTCGCATTCCACATTTCCACCATTGATAACAAAAGGATACTTGCGCTCTTTTCGCGAAAAAAGCGGATATTTGTTCTTACGCGGATTTACAGGTACAAATAAACGCGTACCCGATTGATTGGCGTACATATCGGATGATAAGGTGTAATTCAAGGTTATTGCAGGCAAAGAATCATGCTTTTCAACCACACCGATGTTTGTAATTTTCATGCTTGGCAACCGATAATCTGCTTTAATGATCTTTATCCGGTCATCGTTATTAGCGATCTTTTCAAATGCAATCATCTCTTCATAATGAGTCAGGGTATAGATGGAACGTACTTTTGCCTGCATCGAACCTGAGTTATCTAAATGAATACGTAACAGTGTATGCGTAAAACTAGCTGAATCAGGATACGTTGGTAACTGATAAATTTTGCCACCTTCAGGAGTAACCAATAATGCGTCATGTCCTGCAATTTCGCTGTGAACATATCCGAAAGGCAACTCGCTACTTGTGCATTCCAACGGAATGGTGTCTTTTCCCAACGGGACAATCAGAACAACATGGTTGGCTTGTCGGGGACTTGCAAAGTCGGGAATAAACCGTTTGTGATAGGTGCTGATAATGGTATAATAAGAAGGAATGCCAACCACTTCCAACATGGCTCTCAAGTAGTTAGTCAACCCTTTGCAATCACCAAACCCTGTTTGATAAACTGTAGCGGCTGATATAGGCTGATAACCGCCAATGCCGAGCTGAATGCTGACATAGCGCGTGGTTTTTTGCAAATACTGATACAACCGTTTCACCTTTTCTCTATCAGACGTTGCTCCAGAGACAATTTCCTTCACCTTTTCGATGGCTTGAGGCGATAATTGGTCACGCTGCGCAAGCAAACTCCATGACCATTTTCCCATATCGTTCCATGTATTCAGTGATCCTGTTGATTTATCATACGAAAAATTTTCAGGCTTCAACTGCAGTCTTGGGGCCAACCTGGCGAGTTTAGGCATATAAGATTCTTCGTCAATCGCTTTCAATCCATTTAATGTCCATGTATAAACCTCTTGATCTTTCACTTTTACAGAATCTGCTCGATCGGACATATTTAGCGCATGAAGCCTAAATTTTGTACCAACGGGCGTTGTCAAATGATACTCCGCATGTTGCACCGATTGTTGGAATACTTCCATAGGAGCAAATACAGGAAATTCGATGATGCCGTTTTTCCATTTCTCCTCATATTCATAGATTACTGTGAAAGGGTACGTTGGCTGACTGCACTCGTAAAAGGAAACACTCTCGTCGGTAGCTAATTCGGGAGAAAGAGAAGATGTGTGTAAATCCGACGTTTTTATCTTACGAATTAATTTTCCGGTTTGATCTAAAATTTCACCCGAAAACTTCTTCAATTCCCAAAACTTGCCTAATCCTTCGGTGAAATTGGCTTCGTCGCTCCCTTTTTCATCTAAAATAGTCACCACTCGGGTCACCTTTTCCACTGCACTTTGAGGATCAATATACTCAAAATCAGTAGATTCAAAACGAACCACCGAATAAGCATCCGTTCGCAACGAATCGGGAATTTGACTCACCGGATAGCGTTCCTTTTGAGCCGCACTTAAACTAATGACGATAAATCCCAGAAGCAGACTTATTACAGATCGTTTCATTTGTGAATAATTTTGATTTTAAAGAACAAATGGAATTGAGCTTGCGAAATCAGCGAAGCTAATCCCCTATTGCTTTATTTTGATGTATATAGGTGTTTAGTAAAACACGGGGAATTTCATACATTCATTTGTTACAAAGTTTCCTTTTTCAAGACAATCTCTTGATTGTTTTTGGCAACCCAGTGTGCCCAGAAATCACGTAAATAGCCATATTCCGTTACCGGATATAATATTTCATTCAAAGAAATCATGGTTGCCATTTGAAGCATGTGATCGCCTTTTTGAAGTAGGTAACGATACATAGCATCGTTCGCTTTAATGGTAGATTTCTCCGATTTAGGCATTTCTTCAATCTCATATCCTTTCGGCAATCTCATAATTATATCGGTAAGATGGGTGTAAGGATAATCAAACTCTACCGGCAAATCACGTTTTTCGGCTCTGAAAGGATTCGATCCAACTTGAAAGATGGTTAACGGATTAATATATTCAATGGAGTCTGAAAGAGGATATGGTTTGGAGAACGTATATTTCTCAATGATGGGTTGCTGCACACTATCTAAGCCTTGCACAGAAAAGTTGGAAATAGAAATAGAATATTTGTTTTGAAGCGCTTCTATTAGTTCATCCTGATTCTTGTATTTTTTGTAGTTTTCGCGAAATAAGTAAGCCGATTGATTGCTCTTCATGGTGGTTACATCAACAATCATCTTGCCGTCTGCAAATTTAATTACACAAATATTATGGTCTAAACTTGGTGCAATATGCGTTAAATCGACCCAGGCAGACTGATTCCCTTCCGGACCATGCACTGCACGCGCACGATCGACCAAATACTCATTGTCCAACACATTTACAGGTGCATCTTTACGTGAAGCATCCATATATAAAGTGTCATTAGGAGTGGAAACACCTACCACAAAATAGTTAATGCTGTTGATGGAAGGATTGGCAATGGGCAAACGACCTTCACTACGACTGCTCAATACCACGGGATATGCATCGAAGCCAGCTTCTTTCAGCATATCGATCAAAATAAAATTTATTTCCGCCGAGTTTCCAACCCCATCTTTAATGGCTTTTTTCAGTGAAGAAGCATACAAAGCTTCGTGTTCGTTCCACTTCACTTTTGATTGAAGTAATTGATAGATAGCCGCAATTTTTTCATTATCTTCCATTTTAGAAGTCGCAATGTATTTCACTTCATCTTTGAAAAAACCCGACTGTTTCAGGTTTCCGCCAAAATCAGAATCATCCAGCAATTGTTTTTCCACATCACTCCATGTATACGCATACGATTTATAAAGTTGCCCCGGAATCTGCAATCCTGATATTTCAAACGAAACAGAAGAATAATAATCGTTCATATACGAAACATAACTCTCCTTTTTCAATGCAGGCAAATTAACGGCTTTCATTAAAAGATGGTTGCAATTTGCATTTAGTGAAGAGACTCCAATCAAAAACGTTTTGCTCACAGCATCTCTAACTGTTTCAAAGGGATAATACCCTTTTGTGTTTATGTTAAAGGTAAAATAGTCAGGAATAGTGACATCGTAAATGCTTTCTACAACGGGAATAGCACGCTGAAATCTCCACGAACGAATGGAGGCATCAAAATCGGATACGATGGTATATTTGTATTCGATCAGCGTACCTGCCTTTACATTTGGTATGGTGAATTTCACACGAAAATGCTTCCCTTCGATATTGTCCGTAAAAATATACTTCTTGTCCAAACGCGTTTTTTCCACTTTGCCATTCACATAGTTATAGGAATAGCCATCGATACTTTGCACCACTTCGCGCCTATTTAAGCCATAATCAGTGTATGGAACTTCCACGTTAGCATACTCTGTGCCTTCCGGTTTTAATATTTTGATTTTGGCATACACATCATAATAGACCTGAAACCCTTGATTAATTTCATAATAGCTGTATCCTTTTTCATATAAAACAACAGCTACAGCGCTTGTGTCGGCAGGAAAAATTGTCATTTTAACTTCATTGTCGGTGACTTTCCCAAACTTTTGCGTCTCTTTTTCAGCATGTACAATCGTAAACATGCCACAAATCAGGAATAATAGAAATTGTTTCATGATATAAAAATTAGATGATTTATTGTGTGGGATACATGATTTTATTGGAATAATAAGAAAATAAGCAAATGAAAGGACAATAGACCATTTATGATAAGCACATTAAACAAACCGAAAACATGGCGATAAATATAGGGTTTTTTTATTGTATTTTATCGTCATGATAAAATATTCATGCAATTGACAAAAAAAATGCCAATGTAAGACTAACTCCCTAAAAGTATCCAAGAGATGAAAGTCTAAAAGTGAAGAATGAAAAGGGTGGAGCAAAGAGTTAAAATCTACCCCATTTCACAATCGGATTCATTGATTTAATGCTTTAGATGGTTTTTGGGGAAAAAATTGTGTTGCAAAGGATGCAACCTGCAAATTATATCTTATTTTTGCAGCAAACAATTTCTAAATTCTGCAAACAATGCAAATCGAACCTTCTCCTTCACGTTACGAAGATAAAATGCAGTATACCCGTTGTGGAAAAAGCGGGTTACAATTACCCAAGCTTTCGCTTGGCCTTTGGCACAATTTTGGCGATGTGGACAGCTATGACGAAGCTGTACACATGATTCAATTTGCTTTTGACAATGGCATTACTCATTTTGATTTAGCCAACAACTACGGTCCGCCGGAAGGAACAGCCGAGAAAAACTTCGGCAAAATTCTTCAACATTTCCCTGCAAACACACGCGATGAAATGATTATCTCCACCAAAGCAGGACATCTCATGTGGCCTGGACCTTATGGTGACGGAAGTTCGCGTAAATATTTACTCTCCAGCCTGGATCAAAGCTTGCGTCGCTTACGGTTAGACTATGTCGATATTTTCTATTCGCATCGATACGATCCCAAGACACCGTTGGAAGAAACTATGTCGGCACTATCCGATACCGTTCGACAAGGAAAAGCCCTCTACGTTGGAATCTCCAAATACCCGGTTGACAAGACCTTAGAGGCTTATAAAATACTGAAAGCCAACGGGACTCCTTGCTTAATTCATCAGGATCGTTACAGCATGTTATCGCGCGATGTAGAACAAGGTATTCTGGAAACAGCCTCCGAACATGGCGTTGGATTTATCGGCTTTTCGCCTTTGTATCAAGGTATCTTGTCCGATAAATATTTACATGGAATACCCGAAAACTCCCGTGCCGCCAAAGCAACCGGATTTTTGCAACGCAGTCAGGTGTCACCCGAAGTTGTGGAAAAAGTATCGAAACTCAATGCAGTGGCGCTTAATCGCAGTCAGTCGTTGGCACAAATGGCGCTGCAATGGTGTTTACGCACACCTCAGGTTCAATCCGTTATTGTTGGAACCAGCTCATTAGCTCAACTACAGGATAATATTCACGCGCTAAACTATCCACAATTTACATCGGAAGAACTGCAAACCATTGAACAAATTCTAAGCGAAAGCTAAGATATAAAGGTATCATTCTGCTACAAAAGAAGAAGAACTTGTTGATATCAACAAAAAAGGCTTTCCGTTATTGCAACGGTAAGCCTTTTTTGCTTAGCGAAGGTGCAATTTAGAATCACACTCTCACTTATTTGAAATAAATCAATACTTTACGCTTTCTTCGTCCATTTCCGCTTTGTCTATTTGTTTTTTGTCCATCACCCGCCACACATAAATTATATAGCCTAACACAAAAGGGATAAGCAACGAAACAACGCTCATCACTTTCAGCGTGAAGAAGCTGGAAGAGCTATTGAATATGGTCAATGAACTCTGCAAATCGTAAATGGAAGGGTAAAACGAGGTGTTATTGTAGCCAATGTTCAGCAACAGCGTCAACACGGACAGGACAGCCCCAATGCCGGCAAACCAGATTCCTTTGGTACTCGTTTTTGAGAAAGCACCCAGAAAGATGCCATAAAGCAACGACACCACGCCAACCAAAAAGAATAGTCCCACCAACGGCATCTGGATGAAATTAAAAAAGTATTTGCCCTTTTCCAAAAAAACGGCGCCTGTGTCAGGTTGCACGGCAAACCCCTGGCTAAAAAGTGTCCATACAAGAAACGGGAGAAACATAACCAGAAAAGCAATGGCATCGCGCAAAACCTGCTTCCGCGAGCGTTTCACGATCATATCGTCGGCTATATTATTGATAAAATAGAGACTGCCTAAAACCCGTGCTAAGAAGAAGATAGAAAAACCAAGCAACAGGTTTCGCACATTCAATACAGCTTCTAATCCATGCCATGGCGTGTGCCATGTAGAAATGACCGGCATTGCCAATTGCGTCAAATCGTCTTTGTTGACCGTAAAATTACTCCCCGTGAAAAACGTTCCGACGGCAATGCCAAACAAGATCAATCCGCCGAAACCATTAATCAACAGAAAGGCTTCAAACGTTTTATGACCAAAAACATTACCGGCTTTTGTACGCCATTCGTACGACACCGCTTGCAACACAAAACAGACAAGAAGCAACATCCACGGCCAGTATGCCCCGCCAAAGCTGGTTGCATAAAACAACGGAAAAGAAGCAAACGCCGCGCCGCCAAATGTCACCAATGTAGTGAAAGTGAGATCCCATTTACGGCCCAACGAGTTGACCAACATGGTACGTTCCTGCTCAGTTTTACCAATGGTATAAAGCAAAGTCTGGCCACCTTGCACAAAAAACAAGAAAACCAACAAAGCTCCAAGTAACGATACCAAAAACCACCAATAGGCTTGAAAAAATGCGTAATCCATCGTATTTGTTTTTTACTTATTACAATTCGGACAATTAAAAGAAAACTCCTACCCTATTTGATGCTTTCAGGTCCTTTGCGAATTTCGCGGGTCATGACACCAATAATTGCAATGAAAAAGATAGTATAAATGAGCACAAAAATGGTCAGCGTTGTTTTGATGGAGCTAACCGGCACATTGGAAACAGCCGCAAAGGTTGGCAACAAATCCTGAATAGCCCAAGGCTGCCGTCCCACTTCGGCGACAATCCATCCCGAGAAAGAGGTTAAATAAGCCAGCGGGATAGAGAAAATCCCCACCCACAAAAGCCATTTCATGTTTTGAATCTTTCGACGTAAATAGAGCAAAAGAACGAAAAAGAGTAGGAAGAAGCCGCCAAAGATAACCATAAAATGGAATGCATAAAATGTAAGCGGCACATTGGGAACCAATTGCGCTTTTGATGTCACATAACCATAGCCGAAGTAAGGAGAAGTAGCATCGAAAATAGCCCTGTTGACCGACATCAACGAATCGTTTTTATCCTTTTTAGCCAGGCGGTAATCAATCATGGCTTGATGCGACATACGGCCAAAAGTCAATTTCTCATCGGTTGTCAATGGTTTAATCTGCTCTCCATTAGCCATAGTCAACAAATAACTTCCGTCCAACAGATCCTGAACACCCGGCACAAAAGCATGTAAATGATGATATGCCAACCACGAAAGCCCATCTGGAATGGTCATTTTGAAAAGAAAAGGAGGTATCGAGTCATTATATACTTTCTTTTCGGGATTCAACACACCAAAGGCAATAAGGCTGGTACCATTTTTGCCATGATAAAGTCCCTCCATGGCAGCCAGCTTCATCGGTTGTTTTTGAGCCACCTGATACGCAGACGAATCACCGGTGAAGATCGTCAACAAAATGCCGGCTAACCCAAAAACAGAAGCTATGAGAATACTTTTGTGAGAAAATTCGATATTGCGTTTCTTCAATAAATACCATGAACTGACGCCAATCACGAATGCGGCGCCCACTATCCATGAGGAAGTCACCGTGTGAAAGAATTTAGACATGGCAACCGGAGAAAACAACACAGCAGAGAAACTGGTCATTTCATTGCGCACTGTATCAATATTGAAAAAGGTTCCAGTTGGATATTGCATCCAGGCATTGGCAACCAAGATCCACAAAGCCGAAAGGGTTGCTCCAAACCATGTTAACCACGTGGAAACCAAGTGAAAGCCCTTGCTCGTTTTGTTCCAACCAAAAATCATCACCACAAAGAAAGTGGACTCTAAAAAGAATGCCATAATTCCTTCAATGGCCAATGGAGCTCCAAAGATATCACCCACCAACCAACTGTAATTCGACCAATTAGTACCAAACTGGAATTCAAGAATAATACCACCCGCAATGCCAAGCACAAAATTAGCAGCAAACAAATGCATCCAAAACTTGGTCATTCGTTTCCACTCTTCATTTCCGGTACGATAATAGAGCGTCTCCATCACTGCCATGATGAAACCGAGACTTAACGTGAGCGGAACCGAAAGCCAATGGTATAATGCCGTGACTGCAAATTGTGCACGCGACCAATCAATAATCGACAAATCAAGTGTTCCCATGTAATAAATGATTTAAATGAATAGCTGTAATTTTCTGTAATTAACGCCTGAAAATGAATACTTTCAATCGGAAATGATTAAAAAGTTTCACAAAGATAATCGGCGATCTTTGAAAATCAAAATTTATCATCGCTTTTCTACAAAACAAGTATCCTTTTTGAAAAGGCAGCAGACATAACAATTTGTCAACGATCTACTATGCTAATTCGCCAATGAAACAGGAAGTTGTGATTCCAATCACTTACTTTTTTATACTGTGTTTCAGCCCTGCTTCTAAGAATGCTACAAACCTTACAGGCTCTTCGGTAAACGAAAAAGATCCGGTAAGAGGGTTACCCTGAGCATCCACGATGACATAAAAAGGCTGTGCATTCGCACCAAATTTGGATCGTTGCAAATAACTCCATTTATCGCCTACCGTTGTTAAAAGTGAAGTGCGCCCATTTTCAGTCACCTCCATCGGTTGCGAAAGCGATGCTTTATCGTCCACATAGAGCGAAGCGACGATAAATTGCTCATTCATTAATTGCTTCACCTTGGGATCAGTCCAAACAGAAGCTTCCATTTTACGACAATTTACACAACCAAAGCCGGTGAAATCAATCAACAATGGTTTATTTTGCAAAGCGGCGGCCTTCAATGCCTGATCGTAATCATTATAAACCGTATGTTCCGACTGAGGATTCAAATTGAAATCTAATGTATAGAGCGGCGGCGCAAATGCACTGATGGCTTTCAGAGGAGCACCCCACAAGCCCGGAACCATGTACAACGCAAAAGCAAAAGTTACAATGGATAGAAAGAGTCTGGTCACCGAAACATGCTTCACATCACTGTCGTGAGCAAATTTAATTTTCCCCAGTAAATAAAAACCTAAAAGCGTGAAGATAACGATCCAAAGGACAAGAAAAACTTCTCGATCGAGAAGCCTCCAACCGTATGCTAAATCAGCAACGGAAAAGAATTTCAACGCCAAAGCCAACTCCAGAAAACCCAGCACCACTTTGACCGAATTAAGCCACCCACCCGATTTAGGCATCGATTTGAGCCACATTGGGAACATGGCAAAAAGCATAAACGGAATAGCGAGTGCCAATGCAAATCCCAACATTCCGATAGCCGGCCCAAGATACGATCCATTAACGGCTACATCGACTAAAAGCGTGCCGATAATCGGTCCTGTGCAAGAAAATGAAACCAACGCCAACGTAAATGCCATGAGCAAAATACTCATAATACCCGTAGTCGACTCGGCCTTATTATCCAACTTGGTAGTCCACGAAGCAGGTAATGTCAACTCGAAAGCGCCAAAGAAAGAGACCGCAAACAAAACCAACAACCCGAAGAAGAAAAGATTAAAAAAAGCATTCGTAGAAAGGCTATTCAAAGCACTCGCTCCAAAAATGAGGGTAATCAAAACGCCTAACACCAGATAGATTGCAATAATGGACAATCCATATAATCCCGCATCTCGTTTGGCTTTTTGTTTATTGGCCGAGCGTTTTAGAAAGAAACTCACCGTTAAAGGAATGATTGGCCAAACGCAAGGTGTGAACAGAGCTAACAAACCACCTAAAAATCCTTTTAAGAAAATCAACCAGAAGGGATCATGCGTCTCGTTCGTCCCTGAACTATTCCCCAGAGCATTTAGCTGATTGATTACAGGCTTCCATGTTGGATTATCCAACTTCGCCGTAGGAACAGTAGTTGTTGGTTGAACGGAATCCGGTTGCACAGATTGAAGAACTTTGACAACCGCCGGCACAAGAGCTTTGTGTATCTTCAATGATGGTGATTTTGCAGAAGAAGATGAGACAGTTTGAGCGACAATCTTTCCAAAAGAAAAAGGAAGTTTTGCAGGCGGCAGACAGTTTTCATCATTGCAACCCATGAATTCAACATATCCAGAAATCAAAAACTTTTTAGGATCGGTTACTGTCACTTTTTGAATAAAAACAGCCTGATGTTCATACCAAGTCAATGTCATCGCGAAGGTTTTGTCATATTCCTTAATCATAGGCGATGAAGAGGTTACTTTACCTACCAAACGAGCGCCAGTCACCTTGTCGAAATGAAACGAAGTGGAAACTGGACCTCCCGACGGTAAATTCTGTCCATACACATGCCATCCGTTCTGAATGGAAGTCTTAAAAACAAGCTCTATATCATTTCCGGCTTTTTTTTGTTGATCGAAACTCCACGTAATGGGCTGTAAAATCTGACCAACAGCGACCCATTCAATGGAAATGAATGCTAACAAAAATCCTATCTTTCTCATATTATATATTTTAGATCGAATTAATATTCAATTTTCAACTGATAATTGTTTAGTAAAGCAAGACAAAGTTACTCAAATCTCCCTATTTCACCAAGAATCGAACAATCAGCACCATTCTAAAGTTTTGGGTCAACATGAAATAAAAACAGAACTTCTGCAAATGCCTGTATAATTGAAAAATAAAAATCATTTTCGCAATATCATTTATTTCAAATTATCACAGCTTTGTATCGATGACCGATTCCGAAAAAAGCGCAACTCAACAAAAAAACAAAGCTAATTCACTACCTTTGCATATTCAAACGATCACAAGGTATGGCAAAAAAAGAACAGCAACCTATCAAGAAGCAATCTAAAAGAGAAGGAACGCCCACATCCGGCCAAAGCCGTTGGATTAAAATTTTCAAAGATGAGCGAACGCACTTTATCATTGGAATTCTGTTGCTGATGGGTGTCAGTTATGTGGCCTTAGCGCTAACATCTTTTTTCTACACCGGTGCCGCCGATCAAAGCAAAATGCAAGGATCATGGTTTCATCTCTCAAACGATGAAACTGCGATACAAAACTGGACAGGAGCCATTGGGGCGCATATTGCTGAAGCCATGATTAATAGAGGATTTGGCGTTGCAGCCTACGCTTGGCTTATTTTTCCCATAGTACTCGCCCTTCGTCTCATGTCGGTTCGTACCATTCCTTTATGGAAGTCTTTTTTATATCCACTAGCCATTATGATTTGGCTGTCTCTTTTTTTAGGTGTTACACTATCATCTATTTACAAAGATTCATTTCTCTATCTCGGCGGTGAACACGGATATTATGCCGGTGAATGGATGCGTGGAAAATTTGGATGGACAGGTACCTTACTCATTCTTCTTGTTTTTGGATTTATTTTTAGTTTGATCTTGTTTAAAGGAATGATTCCATTTTTGAAAAACTTATTCAAACGCAAACCAGCTAAAGAGATCGCGGCTGAATCGGAATCAACCATCTTAGTTCCCAACAACAAACCCGCAAAAAACTCTTTGTTGCTCGACATTGAAGAAGAGGAACAAGCAGATGATGAAGAAAGCCAATTGACACCGAATATTAATCAACAAAATAATGTGCCATCCGATTTCGAGATCACAGCTCCACAACCCGAGATTTATCAAACAGAACTTTCGGATGCCGAACAGCAACGGATGCTCCACTTAAATGATCAGCCGGAAAGCAACGACGAAGAAAATTACGACGCTTCCGTTTTAGGGGAATACGATCCGACGTTGGATTTATCAGGCTATCATTTCCCTGTTTTAGAATTGCTCAAAGAATATAACAACGGGCTTACTTCGGTGGATATGGACGAACAAAACACCAACAAAAACCGGATTATCAACACGTTAAAAAATTACGGAATTGAGATTGATAGCATCAAAGCAACCGTTGGCCCAACCATAACGCTGTATGAAATAGTACCAAAACCCGGCGTTCGCATTTCAAAAATCAAAAATCTTGAAGACGACATCGCGCTAAGTTTAGCCGCTTTGGGCATTCGGATTATTGCTCCTATACCGGGGAAAGGCACCATTGGCATTGAAGTCCCGAATCGCGATCCTCAGATAGTTTCCATGCGTTCGGTGATCAGTTCGAAAAAATTTCAGGAATCTAAATATGATTTGCCGGTGGCATTTGGAAGCACCATTACCAATGAGATCTTCATGTTGGATCTTTGCAAAATGCCTCACTTGTTGGTAGCCGGCGCAACAGGGCAAGGAAAATCAGTAGGTCTGAATGCCATTATCGCTTCTTTGTTGTACAAAAAACATCCATCCACGCTGAAATTTGTGCTCATTGACCCGAAAAAGGTGGAATTCAACATCTATTCCGACATTGAGAAACATTATTTAGCCAAACTTCCCGATGGCGAGGAAGCCATCATTACCGATGTGTCTAAAGTTGTGCAAACACTTCAATCACTGACAATTGAAATGGACAATCGTTACGACTTATTGAAGAAAGCACATGTAAGAAACATCAAAGAGTATAATGCTAAATTTGTATCACGTCATCTGAATCCCGAAAAAGGGCATAAGTTTTTACCATACATTGTCGTTATTATCGATGAGTTTGGCGACTTGATCATGCAAGCAGGAAAAGAAGTGGAAATGCCTATTGCACGTATTGCACAATTAGCCAGAGCCGTGGGTATTCACATGGTGATCGCCACACAACGTCCTTCAACAAACATCATTACCGGAGTCATCAAAGCCAACTTCCCTGCCCGCGTGGCATTTCGTGTTATGGCAATGGTCGATTCGCGCACCATTCTCGACACACCGGGAGCCAATCAATTGATCGGTCGTGGCGATATGCTTTTCTCACAAGGCGGTGACTTAATACGCGTGCAATGTGCTTTTGTCGATACGCCGGAAGTAGAAAAAATCGTAAAATATATTGGACAACAAACCTCCTTCCCCACCGCTTACTATTTACCCGAATATATAGGAGGCGACGGAGAAAGTAGCGATCTTTCCGATGTTGATTTAAGCAAACGTGATCCGCTTTTTGAAGAGGCTGCACGCCTGATCGTAATGAACCAACAAGGATCAACTTCGTTGATTCAGCGTAAGTTTTCGATAGGATACAACCGTGCCGGACGAATTGTTGATCAATTGGAAGCCGTTGGTATCATTGGCCCGCCCGATGGCAGCAAACCACGACAAGTGCTTGTTTCAGATGAATATGATTTGGAAAAACGTCTGAAAAATTATCTATAACCCCGATCTTTTGTCTCAAAAGAATTTTGTAGGCAAACTTATTACAACACAAATATTTACATGGCAATTAATAAATCCAATCTGGTGGATTTCATAACGTTAGGCTGTTCAAAGAACTTAGTTGATTCTGAACATCTCATGCGGCAATTTCAGGCAAACGGCTATCAGGTTCGGCATGATGCTGAAAAGCCTGAAGGACGTATTGTAATCATCAATACCTGCGGATTTATTGGCGATGCTCAAGAAGAATCAATTAACACCATTCTTCAATTTGCAGAATTACGCAAGCAACACAAAATAGATAAACTGTTTGTGATGGGATGCTTATCTCAGCGTTACTTAAAAGAGTTGGAGCAAGAAATCCCAGAGGTCGATCAATACTACGGCAAGTTCGATTATACAGGAATATTAACGGCTTTGGGAAAAACGTACAACGCTAACTTTGCAGTTGAACGTACACTCACAACGCCATCACATTATGCGTATGTTAAAATTTCGGAAGGATGCGATCGTACCTGCTCCTATTGCGCCATCCCTATCATCACCGGCAAACATCGTTCGCGACCGGTAGAAGAAATAATTGAAGAAGTGACATGGTTAGTTTCACAAGGTGTAAAAGAGTTTCAACTCATAGCCCAAGATTTATCTTACTATGGATATGATACGGAACGCAAAGCGATGTTACCCTATCTTGTCAATCGCATTGCCGATATAAACGGCGTTGAATGGCTGCGATTACATTATGCTTATCCAACGAATTTTCCGATTGATTTATTAAAAGTTATACGCGAACGCGATAACGTTTGCAACTACTTAGATTTAGCCCTGCAACACAGCAGCGATACCATGCTTCAACGCATGCGTCGAAATATCACATTAGAACAAACCCGTCGTTTATTGCAAATCATTCGGGAAGAAGTGCCTGGAATTCATCTGCGCACAACCTTATTAGTAGGACATCCGGGCGAAACCGACGAAGAGTTTGACGCACTAAAGGCTTTTGTAACTGAACAACGTTTTGAACGACTCGGCGTTTTTGCGTATTCCCACGAAGCAGGCACGTATGCATACAACCATTATGTTGATGATGTCACTCAGGCTGTTAAAGGACAAAGATTGGATGAAATCATGGAGTTGCAACGTATCATTTCGGCTGAACACAACCAACACAAAGTAGGTAAAACACTCAAAGTAATGATTGACAAAGAAGAAGGCGAGTTTTACGTAGGACGATCAGAATTTGATTCACCTGAGGTGGATCCCGAAATATTGATAGCTAAAACAAAAATTCTATCGACAGGCTCATTTTATTCGGTTAAAATCACTAATTTTGATGATTATGATTTATTTGGGGAAGTGATTCTCTAAAAAGTTGAACCACAATAGAAAATGATATACAACGCCATTCATCTATCTTTCTCATACATCTATTAACTTCTCATGGCTATGACACACAAAGAATTGATTGCTGACTTATCAAGCAAACTCTCCTTTTCAGAGAATGAAATATCTGAACTGCTTGACACCACCTTCACCATGATGGCTGACGAAATGAGCAAAGGGAATTCTGTTCACCTGCAAGGACTCGGCACATTTGAGCCACACCGAAAAGAAGAGCGCCTCACAATCAATCCACGTACCAAAATACGCACGTTGATTCCTCCAAAACAAGTGGCAGTGTTCAAACCCAATCAAACTTTGAAAGATAAAGCGAAGGAGGCGCCTCGATATGAATAATGAAAAACTCAACATAGCCAATATTGCAGCATATATTGCCCAACAAAAAGGAATCACAAAAAAAGTGGCTGCCGGTTTTTTACAACAATTGACGACAACACTTGGCGAAGGACTGCTGCGGGATGGCGAAGTAAAAGTGAAAGGTCTTGGCACCTTCAAAATAGAATGGCACGAAAGTCGGATGAGTGTTAACGTGCAAACCGGTGAAAAATACGAAATTGCGGGACATAACAAAGTCGCATTTACACCAGACAAAGCCATGCGTGAA
>DAIDKM010000001.1:207969-230607 GCA_027450045.1 Paludibacter sp.
CCCAGTTCCAAATGAAGAAATAGTAACGGCTTTGCCTAACCCTTATCAGATAAACTATGGCAATCCTCTTTATCTCGCTTTCAACTCTGAAAATGATATGTGGATGGATGATGAAGAGTTACGTCTGAAACGGTTTTCTGCACAAGCTCAAGAAATTTTGGGCATCATTGCCGATCTGCAACAAATCCAACCCGAAGAAAAAAATCAGACCTCACCGCCATCTACAATAACTATTGAAAGTCCGATTGATCAAGTTCAAATAATACAAGATGTTCCAATTGCTAAACAAGAAATCGAACAAACTTCAGAACCGGTTTTACCAAATATCGTATACTCAACCAATATTCATTCTCAAATAGAGTCTGTAGAAAAAAATTCCATTCCTGCTTTTTCAGACGAGAACGCCATGATGGTGCGCATGGCAAAACAAGCGCCGGCTAAAAATAAAAGATGGATTGTATTGTCTATTTTATTCGCAGTGGTAGTAGTGATTAGTATCCCGATTTATTACTATTTTTTCATCATGAATCATGGCGGCGATTTGTCTCCAACAACAACGACTTTAGCGTCAACCTCATCAACGGAGAAAAAGCCGGTTGTTACGCCATCGACTCAATCCATTCAATCACAATCAACAGCAACCAAAGCATCCACACAACCAGCTATACCTTCCAACCCGCTTACACAGCCACGCACGTATAAAGAAACATTAGCAACGGAAACCTTTACAGTAGGATCACGGCTCACGCTGATAGCGCTCAAATATTATGGCAATAAACTGTTCTGGGTTTATATCTACGAAGCAAACAAAGATAAAATAGCAAACCCTGATTGTATTTCTGCAGGAACTCGTATTAAGATTCCAAAACTTAATCCGAAATTGATTGATGTACATAATCCTCAATGTTTGATCCAAGCCAGCGCTTTGCAAACTGCTTACAAAAAACTACATGCAACGCATACAAAATGAGACACAAGTATCACTTATTATCTCAACATACAACAACATCGAGGCGCTGAAAGTTGTTCTTCGTAGTGTTCGCAATCAAACAAGGTTGCCCGACGAAGTGATTATTGCTGACGACGGTTCATATAATGAAGTGAAACAATTCATTCGGCAAGAAACTGATACTTTCCCCGTGCCGCTTTTGCATGTTTGGCAACCGGACGAAGGGTTTCGAGTGGCTCATATTCGCAACAAAGCTATTGCCCAATCTCGTTTTGACTACATTATCTCCATTGACGGAGACATTGTGCTTCACCGTGAATTTATTGCTGATCACACCTTTTTTGCAGAGAAAGGTTGTTTTCTGCAAGGAGGACGCGTTATTTTATTACGATCAATCTCGCAAAAAATTATTGCTAACCCTGAAACAACCATTCATTTCTTCACGCCTTCTATTTATAATCGACATAATATTTTGAGATCATTAGGGTTGGCAAAACTTTTTACTCAAACACATCAACAAAGTACACGCCGCATTCGTGGATGCAATGCTTCGTTTTGGAAAGAAGATTTGATCAAAGTGAATGGATATAACGAAGAATTTGTCGGATGGGGCTTTGAAGATAAAGAACTGGCTGTTAGATTATATCATGCAGAAGTGAAACTCAAAAGAATTCGATTCGCAGCCATCTGTTTTCACCTCCACCATAAAGTTCAAGTCAACCAGCGACGGTTAGACGAGAATACCCGCCTGCTAAAAATTGCACAAGAAAACCACCTTGTTGTTTGCAAAGAAGGAATTTCAAAGTATCTTCGCTGAAAAATTCCGAGTTTGTCCGTTGTTATATTAAAAGATAGTTCTATGTCAACATATCCATATCCATTGCTTAACTCTATCAATTCACCTGACGATCTTAAAAAACATACTTTAGAAGAAATGCCCGCTGTTTGCGAAGAGCTTCGTTGCTTTATCATCGATGCTTTATCCAAAAATCCCGGGCATTTTGCCGCAAGTCTTGGTGTCGTAGAACTCACCGTGGCACTGCATTATGTGTTTCAAACACCTTACGACCGCATTGTCTGGGATGTAGGCCATCAGGCATATAGTCATAAAATTTTGACTGGCCGTCGCGATGTTTTTCATACCAATCGCCAGTTTCAAGGCATCAGTGGATTTCCGAAAAGAAGCGAAAGCCCTTATGATACATTTGGTGTAGGACACGCTTCCACCTCCATTTCAGCAGGATTGGGCATGTCGGTAGCTTCATCGTTGAAACATGAACTCAACCGGCATGTTGTGGCTGTCATCGGCGATGGTTCGCTTACCGGCGGTCTTGCTTTCGAAGGTCTTAATAATGCTTCCATCAATCCGAATAATTTGTTGATCATTCTCAACGATAATCAAATTGCGATTGATCCAGTGAAAGGAGGCATTAGTCAATATCTTGTCAATATCACCACATCACGTACTTACAATAAGATTCGATTCAAAACTGCTGCTTTTTTAGAAAAGAAGAACATTCTCAACACCAAGAAAAAACATAAAATTACCAGCATCGGAAACCAAATAAAACTTCTTTTTGCACGCCAAAATAATATCTTTGAAGGCATGCATATTCGGTATTTTGGACCTGTGGATGGTCACGATGTGATCAATTTAATTAGCCTCCTGAATGAGATCAAAGATTTCAACGGTCCTAAAGTTCTACATATTGTCACGAAAAAAGGGAAAGGATATAAACCGGCTGAAGAATCAGCTACCGAATGGCATGCACCGGGCAAATTTAACAAAGAAACAGGCGAACGCATTCGTCACAACGGAGACAAAGAGCCTCCGCTCTTTCAAGATGTTTTTGGAAAAACCGTGCTTGAATTAGCGGAACTCAATGAACACATTGTTGCCGTTACCCCAGCCATGATTAGTGGTTCTTCATTACATTTTATGCAAGAGAAGATGCCGGAACGCGTCTTTGATGTAGGTATTGCCGAAGGTCATGCCGTAACTTTTTCCGCCGGATTAGCAACGGAAGGTATGCAACCTTTCTGCAATATCTATTCCACTTTCATGCAACGAGGCTACGATAACGTAATTCACGATGTAGCGCTGCAAAACCTTCCTGTAGTGCTATGCCTCGATCGCGCCGGATTGGTTGGGAGCGACGGAGCAACACATCATGGCATGTTCGATTTAGCCTATTTTCGTTGCATACCGAATCTAACTATTTCATCGCCGCTCAACGAGATTGAACTCCGAAATTTAATGTACACCGCTCAACTGCCAGACAAAGGTTCATTTGTCATCCGATATCCACGTGGAAACGGTGTACTTACGGATTGGCAACATCCATTTGAAGAAATTCCCATCGGAAAAGGGCAATGGTTGAAACAAGGAGAAGGAATGGTAATCCTTTCGCTTGGCCCCATTGGAAACACCGTAGCCGCTGCTATAGCCGAAGTTGAAAAGCAAGTTCATACCTCTATTGCACATTGCGATATGCGTTTTCTTAAACCTCTTGACGAAGATATCTTGCACCATGTTGGCAAACATTTCGCTATCATCGTTACTGTTGAAGATGGAGTTTTGGCAGGCGGCTTTGGAAGTGCCGTTGCTGAATTTATGGCTGATCATGGCTATTGTTCAACAATAAAACGCATCGGTATGCCTGACCAATTTATTGAACAAGGACAACCAGCGGAACTTTATCATTCAATTCAAATGGATCGTGAAGGAATTACACAAACCTTGCTAAGCATGTTGAATCAATGATTGGCACTTTGGTTAATGCAGCGACGGTCATAGTCGGTGGCATCATCGGTTTGTTGTTGAAACAACATATTTCGCACCGATTTTCTACTATCTTTTTCCAAGCAATTGGCCTCTTTACCATTGTACTGGGGTTGAAAATGGCACTGCAAAGCGAACATGTAATAGTGCTTATCCTTTCGCTCATCGTAGGGGCTTTTGTAGGTGAAACCATTCATTTAGACCAACAAGTAGAGCGACTTGGTACATATGTCAAAAAACATCTTAAAGTTGGCAACGAGAAATTCGCCGAAGGGTTAACCACCTCCTTTTTATTATTCTGCACCGGATCCATGACCATCATCGGTTCTATTCAAGAAGGCTTGGGGCAAGGACATGAACTCCTCTTCACAAAAGCAATCATGGATGGGTTTTCTGCCATCCTTTTAGCAGCAGGTTTCGGTATCAGTATTCCGTTAGTTGCCATTCCTCTTTTTATTTTTCAAGGAAGCATTACCTTATTGGCTTATTTCTTTGGCGCTCATTTTTCAATGCCCATCATCACCGAGCTTACAGCGACCGGCGGTGTTTTGTTAATCGGGCTTGCAATCAATATTTTGAATATCAAAAAATTAAAAGTTATGAATATGTTGCCCGCACTGATTTTCGTTTGCATTTTTATGTGGATTCAGATGCACGTTTCTCTTTAGCATGCAAAATTATGAAGTAACGAAACTGACTCACAAGAAACACGTTAAAACAAAATAAGTTCAACTGTGTAAAATTTCAATGACTGTCCTTGCAAATACAGAAAATTGCAGTATCTTTGCAGAGCAATTGAGAGCAATTGTAACACAAAAATTGGTGTGGTAGTTCAGCTGGTTAGAATACCTGCCTGTCACGCAGGGGGTCGCGGGTTCGAGTCCCGTCCATACCGCAAAAAGCAAGTTAAACGACTTGCTTTTTTGTTTTTTATCAGGTTATGATATTGAAAAACAATGCTTTTAGTTTTAGAAGCGAAGTTGACATTTTCTTTTTCTAATTTCCGTCTTCAAATCTCAGTTTGATTCGTAAAAAAATAATCACCCCCTGTCCAACTCTGCAAAAAAAAATATACATTTGCTAGTTATTAATGGGAGCCATTATGAACAGTCGTGTAAAAATATCCATTCAAGGACTTATCAGTAGCAAAACCACAATCAGGACTTTTGCTTTACTCTTGGGCGAAGAAACAGGGACGCGTCGTGTCACCATTATCATCGGCCCAATGGAAGCAGAATCGATCGCGCTACAATTGCAAGGTATAAAACCACCACGTCCGCTCACTCATGACTTAATAATCAATACCTTATCTGCTTTTAATATTCAATTACTCGAAGTCAATATCCATCGTTTCGAAAACGGCATTTTTTATTCAGAACTGCTTTTGTTAAGCAACGAAAAAACAGTGACTGTTGATGCCCGAACTTCCGACGCTATTGCTTTAGCTGTCAGAGTAGGATGTCCTGTCTTTATGGATCAGACCATTTTCAATGAATTTGCCATTGAAATGGAAGAAACCTCGTCAGAGGTCAAAGAAGGAGAACAGCAGGAATCAGCAGAAGAAATAACATTGGAGGACTTGCAAGAGCAATTGAAACAAGCTGTTGCCAACGAACAATACGAAGAAGCAGCTCGTTTGCGCGATGCAATTAACAGCCGGACAAAACGATAGGTCATTCTCTTTCCCAGACGTACTTCCCAACGGAGGCATTCAAGGCAATCTCTGCCGATTATTGCTAACGTCAAACGTGTCAGGCGTTCATTTCATTGCTGATTTTCGTAACCAATGCAAAAGGGCATTTTTTGCAAAATGCCTACCTCGATCAAAATAGTTTTTCTATCTTTGTCCATGAATTTAGGAAGATTGCTATATGCTGTTATTCATGCGATAAAACCACAATCAATACGGATTTTCCGGCAATGTGCAAGTAATGTATCACTCATATAGAAAAGTAAATAAGTTCACGGGAAACGAATCTCAAAGGTTCGGGATGAGCTCCATCCGACTTTAAACATAGAAATGATTTTCGGATGAAAATATCTTGGAAAATAGTATTCATTGCAATAGCTTGTTTAGCAGTCGTTTCATACATTATTGCTGCAACGGTTTCTCTATCTGGAAAATCGGCTACGGAAGTTTGTCGTGGAGTCCAGATTTCCGTGATGGACAGTGCAACGGCCAATTTTGTTACTTCGGACGATATAAGTCGCATGTTGAACAACCATGCTGTTTCGATGTTAGGCGTCACCATGAACCAGATACATTTATCAAGCATCGATAACCTGATTGCAAAGAATCCTTATGTAAACAATGTGGAGTGTTACAAAACACTCGACGGCAACGTAAAAATAAATGTATGGCAACGACAACCCATCGCCGAAATAATGGGATCGACCAATTATTACATCGATAATCATTTAAATAAATTACCTGTTTTAATTGGACATTCAGCCTTTGTGCCGATTATTTCGGGAGACGTCAGTGACACTTTTTTGAGTCGGGATCTATTTCCTTTTGTTCAATATATTCATCAGCATGAATTTTGGAACGCTCAAATTGAACAGATTTATCTTCAGTCGGATTCGCTCATCGAATTAGTCCCTCGCTTAGGCGATTGTGTCATTAATTTGGGAACGATTGACCGGTATGAACAAAAAATGAATAAGTTGATGGAGCTTTATCAATATGCTTTAATCCATGTAGGATGGGATCGTTATTCCTACATCGACCTGCAATACAAAGATCGCGTTATTTGTACCAGGAAAGGCACTACAGACAACCCTTCCAATCAACAAAATCATTCAACAAACGACCAACAATAAACCAACAACTTCGTAATGGAACCAACTAACACCTATATAGCGCTCACTATCGGAAGTGCACATACAACAGCGGTCGCCGCACAAATGAATGAAGAGGGGCAGCTACGTATATTAGCATCAGAAACACGTCCTTCAGAAGGTATCCGCCATGGAGAAATCATTAATCCAAGTGCTACAGGCTTTGTCGTGAAGAACACGCTCGAACTATTGGAAAACAGGATTAAGGAGAAAATTGCAAAGGTTTATGTCGGAATCAATGGACGTTCACTGAAAACATTCAATACATCCATAGTGCGTGAATTTTCCGAGAGAATACGCATCACTCCTGATATATTGAAAGAGATGATGCAAGAAATTAGTCAGGCACGATTAGATGAAGGTGTAATTTACGAAATCTTTCAACAAGAAGTTTTGGTGGATAACGAACCTGAAATGGCTCCCGTTGGATGTAATTGCCTGCAATTATCAACAGGATTTCGTGTAGTGGTAGGAAAATCCGAATTGAAAGAAAATACCGTTAGATGCTTTGACCGAACTGGATATGTGATCATTAACACACCTCTGCAACTTGTCACTACTGCCCAATCGTTACTCTCTGCATTTGAGCGAGAACAGGGATGCGCTTTAATCGATTTTGGAGCCAGTTGCACTTCCATTGCCGTTTATCATCACAACTTTATGCGATACATGTGGGTGTTGCCTTTGGGAGGAAACAACATAACACGCGATATCATGTCTTTAGGCGTTTCAACAGAAATTGCCGAAGAATTAAAAATACGCTATGGAAATGCACTGCCAAACACGGTAAGCGCAACCCAGCGGGTCAGCGTTCGATCAGAAGTTGATGAAAGCGCTGCAATAAAGATTCCGCTTCAAACCATTGCTTTAGTCGTAGAAGCACGCATCACCGAAATAATAGATGCTCTTTGGAAAGCCATTCAGCGTTCAGGCGTATCCGATGATTTAGGCGCCGGACTTATTCTTGCCGGTAATGCCTCCAAGCTGCGCAATCTGGATCAACTTTTACAAACAAAAACAAATTTACCTGTGCGCATGGGTTCACATAGTCGTTTTCTGGAAGATGGCACCAACACGCAGTATCATGATATTTCGTTTGCACCCTCAATCGGCTTATTGCTTACAGCTGACGAAGATTGTCTCTATAAAATCCCTGCGCAACCGGATGTCAATGAAAAAGGACCTAAAATAAAACGAACAACCCCATTGGACAAATTACGCAATAAATTGGCCAATAATATTGTAGGGCTCTTCAAATACGAAGAAAGTGAAGAATAAACCAATAAAAAGAAACTATACAGCAACATATAATGAATAGCCAACCCCTTATTTGTCATGTTCACAAAATCAATAAAACCATAGGGGGTTTCAGAAGATAGCATAATGATTCAATTATTTACAAACTTATTTTCGATTGAAATACTATGGAACAGGACAATGAATTAATCGATTTCGTTCTTCCGATGGAAAACACTTCCATTATTAAAGTGATTGGTGTGGGTGGAGGCGGAGGCAATGCCGTAAATCACATGTTTCATCGGGGCATAACCGATGTTACTTTTATCGTGTGCAATACGGATAACCAGGCGTTACAAAAATCACCCGTTCCAATTAAAATTCAATTAGGTGCCGAAGTGACTGAAGGGTTAGGTGCAGGCGGACGACCGGAACGTGCACGCGAGGCAGCTATGGAATCATTGGAAGAAATAGAGAAAGTGCTTAAAACCAACACAAAAATGGTTTTCATCACAGCCGGAATGGGTGGTGGAACAGGGACAGGAGCAGCTCCAGTTGTAGCGAAAGTGGCCAAAGAAATGGGCATTCTCACGGTAGGAATTGTCACCATACCATTTGCTTTCGAAGGAAAAAAGAAAATTGCACAAGCGCTTGATGGTGTCGACGAAATGGCTAAGTACGTTGATGCGCTGTTAGTTATCAATAACGAAAAACTGAGTCTCATCTATCCTGATCTTGAACTTCCCAACGCATTTGCCCGTGCAGACGATGTTTTGACCAACGCCGCAAAAGGCATTGCCGAGATTATTACAGTGCCTGGCTATATCAATGTTGACTTTGCCGATGTCTTTACCATTATGAAAGAGGGCGGCGTCGCCATTATGAATACAGGCTATGCCGAAGGAGAAAATCGTGTTACGAAAGCCATTGAAGATGCTTTGCATTCTCCTTTGCTTAACAACAGCGACATTCGTGGCGCTAAAAAGATTTTACTTAATGTCTATTGCTCAACCACTAACTCCGTGAAAATGGAAGAGGTGTCCGAAATTAATCGATTTATGGAAACCACAGGCTCCGATATCGAAGTAATTTGGGGTGCCAGCTTTGAAGATGGATTGGAAGATAAAGTAAAAATTACCATCATTGCTACCGGATTTGGTATTGATCAAATTCCTGTGATGATTGGCGATAAAAACATTGATGAACTTCAATTTGTAAAAAAACGCTTTGAAGCACCAAAAGTAATGACTCCGGTGCCCGAAATCACGGTAGCACCAACCAATCCGATTCCACCAAAACAACCCACTCCCGTACAACAGCAGCCTTCTCAGAATCAGATGGATAAATTTTATGGCAACAATCTTGCCCCAAAAAGAGGCTCTCAACTGAGCTTTCAACTTGAAGATATGGATGATGACGAAGCCCTCTCAAACATTGAAAACATTCCGGCATACAAACGCAAACAACAATAAACAAGGAATTTATCATATACGGGCATTCTTCACCGAAAGCCATTTTAACACAATACTCAATTTCATACAATCATGGGACTATTTGAAATTATTAGCGAAGATATTAAAACTGCCATGCTGGCACGACAAAAAGTACGTCTTGAAGCTTTGAGAGGTATTAAAAAAGAATTTCTGGAAGCAAAAACGGCAAAAGGTTCGGATGGCGAACTCCAAGACGATGTTGCCATGAAGATATTGCAAAAAATGGTAAAACAACGTAAGGATAGCGCTGCAATCTACACAGAACAAAACAGACCTGAATTGGCAGAAAATGAATTGGCTGAAGCAGCCATCATCGAAACATACCTTCCACAAGCCATGAGCGAAGAAGAGCTGGAACAAAATATTCGTTCCATTATTTCTGAAGTTGGTGCTACCGGACCTAAAGACATGGGCAGGGTAATGGGTGTTGCCGGAAAACAACTCACAGGAAAAGCAGAAGGAAAGCTGATTGCCGACAAAGTAAAAACCCTTCTCAATTCATTGTAAATAAATTATCTATCCATCCCAATAATCTCTTTCAAAAGAGCAATTATTATTTATTACAATATTTTCCATTGGAAAATATTGTAATAGTGAAATAACTTCTTACCTTTGCAGTAAATTAATGCGAAATGCTGATAGAAGCATCGACAAATAGAACCCAAGAACAGGCGAATTACATGAAAGATCATAATGAATTACTAACTTCACTAACATCTTTTCCGGTGAATTGTATCTGTACACTGAGAAATATCTATAAAGCTGTTAATCAATGCGAAAAGGAGTTTGCCAACAAGTTTGGATTGACTCTAAACGAAGCAATGTTGCTATGTTCGTTAGAGACAAAAAGTCTTTGTGCATCAGACCTGGCAGAAGTAACAGACATGCAATGTTCGCAAACTTCTAAAATTTTGAAATCATTGGAAGATAAAGATTTGATAAAAAGAACTTTAGGCAAAACTGACAAACGAAACATGTTTTTCATGTTGTCGGAAAAAGGAGAAACAATGCTTGCAGCGATCAACTCTTTTCAACAAGAAATTCCTGATGTTTTGAAGCCAATGTTGCAATAATTATTTGAATTCACCAACAACGTCATTAAAACATTGAACGCGATGAAAAAATGGATTAACTCATTTTGGAAAAAGAACTTTCTAAGTATCATTGGTATTGTATTGGGAGCTATCGGAGGTTTTCTTTATTGGCATTTTGTAGGCTGCACATCAGGACATTGTCCCATTACGGGATCACCTGTTTACAGTACCTTGTATGGAGGTATATTAGGTTGGCTGCTTTTTAGCATGTTCAAGCCAAAATCGAAGAATAAAAAAGAGAATTCTTAAAAACAACTCCCGAGATGAATCACGCAAAAAAATGGGCTATTTTAAGCCTGCTCATGTCATTGTTGATCTTTTCATGCAACACAAAAAAAGAATCGAAAAGTAGTACTAATCAAGTAAATAAAATGGGAACAATTGAACTAACAAAAGCCGAATTTTTGGCAAAAGTGATGAATTACGAAAAGAACCCACAAGAATGGGTCTTTGAAGGTGACAAACCTTGTGTTATCGATTTCTACGCGAACTGGTGCGGTCCTTGCAAAATGCTATCTCCTATAATGGAAGAATTGGCGGTATCGCCCGAATATGCCGGAAAAGTAGATTTCTACAAAGTGAACACCGAAGACGAACCGGAGTTAGCAGCCGTGTTTGGCATCCAAAGCATTCCTTCCATTTTGTTTTGCCCCATGCACGAAAAACCTCAAATGGCACAAGGAGCATTACCAAAAGAGACATTGAAACAAGCCATTAACGAAATATTGCTTCAAACAGCTCCGGCAAAATAATAAAAGGAACATTCTCGGAAGCAATTCTTATGGAAAATAACAGAGCAATATTTCTCCGTAACTGATTGACTTCATTCACCGGATTCGTTTCTTATTGCAAGAAAAATTCCCTATTTTTGTACATCAAAAAATAGGGAATTTTCTTTTTATAACATCGTTCGTTGACGCCTTTTGAAACTGCATGGAAATGAAACGCTGTAGCATACTCTTTCACTCATGTTTCAAATAAAACACCTTCAACCAATTAATAATTAAACAATTGATAAATGAGAGCAGATATTATTAAACATGCAATGCTTTATGGCTTTTACCTTGGTCTCTATTTATGCGCTAAGTTTTTCTTATCAATGACGCAGAATGCTTTTCTTGGTTTTTTAGCCTTTGCAATGTGGGTATCCATTCCTTTCCTAATCTATTGGGTTGTAAAAAAATATCGCGAAGAACAGTTGCAAGGATTCATCTCTTATCACAACGCATGGTCGCTCAGCTTCTGGATGTTTTTCTATGGAGGATTGATTGTAGAAGTTGCTCAGTTTATTTATTACCAGTTTATTAATACGTCATTCCTCCCACAATCGCTTCAGCAATCATTACAAATTATGGATAAAATGGGGATGTCGATGCCACAACAAAATCTGAATATGATGGAGAACATCATGACACATCCTAATTTGTATGTTTTGACCGATTTTACCATCTATACCTTGATTGGCGGCGCTATCATTTCGCTTTTGATAGCTGCTGTTGCTAAACGTAAACCTAACCCATTTCAATAAACTTTTTCTGTTGAAACATGGATATTTCCATTATCATACCACTCTATAACGAAGAAGAATCGCTTCCTGAATTATATACATGGATCGATCGCGTGATGCATGAACATCAGTACGACTATGAAATTATTTTCATAAATGACGGTAGCACCGACCATTCGTGGGATGTGATTGAACAATTGCATAAACAAGCGCCGCATGTGAAAGGCATTAAATTCAGACGTAATTATGGCAAATCGCCGGCTCTGTTTTCAGGATTTGAGAAAGCAAAAGGCAACATCGTGATAACGATGGATGCCGACTTGCAAGATAGCCCCGAAGAGATTCCCGAATTATACGATATGATTGTGAACCAAGGATATGATTTGGTTTCAGGATGGAAAAAGAAACGCCATGACAGCGCCTTAAGTAAAAATTTGCCATCAAAGATATATAATGCAACAGCTCGCAAAATTACTGGAATCAAGTTGCATGACATGAATTGTGGCCTGAAAGCATATCGCAATGAAGTGATCAAAAATATTGAAGTGTATGGCGAAATGCACCGTTATATTCCTTATTTAGCAAAAGTTGCAGGCTTTACTAAGATTGGCGAAAAAGTTGTTTCACACCAAGCTCGCAGATTTGGTAAATCCAAATTTGGGATGAACCGTTTTGTCAATGGATATTTGGATTTGTTCTCTCTTTGGTTTTTAGCTCGTTTTGGCAAACGGCCTATGCACTTCTTCGGATTTTGGGGTAGCGTCATGTTTTTGCTTGGATTTATTGCCGTGCTTGCTGTCGGCTTTATGAAATGGCACGCCTTAGTAACACACACCCATGAACCATTAATTACTTCAACACCTTATTTCTATTTATCGCTTACCATGATGATAGTGGGCACTCAGCTTTTTCTGGCTGGATTTGTCGGCGAATTGATTTCACGGAACTCTGTTGAGCGAAATCGCTATAACATTGAAAAAGAGATTTAGCAATCTCAATCAATAAAAATTCAACTACTTACAATGGATATTGTATTGAACATACTGCAATTTACGATTCCTGCTCTTTTAGTATTGCTGGCAACCTATTTCACACAAAGACAACTTTTGAAAGGGGAATCACAACGTCGGCGAACCGAGTTGTTGCGCGTGTATTCTTCCGCAATCACGCCGGTTCGATTGCAAGCCTACGAACGACTGACTTTATTTCTTGAGCGCATTGCACCCGATCAATTAGTGATGCGGCTTCCATGTAATCAACTCACAGCAAAACAATTTCAAACCAATTTATTGGAAACTATACGTCAGGAAAATGAACACAACCTGTCGCAACAACTTTATGTGGGAAACGATGTCTGGATTATGGTGCAACACGCAAAAGAAAGCATGGTGCAGCTTGTCAATACCTGTGCAGCACAATTAAATGCTGAAGAATCCGGCATTCGCTTGGCGACTTTGCTGCTCGATACATATCACGGGGTAGATGAAACTCCCATTCATGTTGCCATTGATTTGCTTAAAAAGGAGATGAATGAACAATTTGGATACAATCAATAATCCTCGATTCTTGATTTCTAAAAATAAAAAAGCAAGCATATCTTGCTAAAACAACAATAAAAACAATAAAAACGATACAAACAAAACAAACAATAGTCATGAACTTTTTAGAATTAGCTTCCAAACGTACTTCGGTGCGCCAATTTCAACAACGTCCTGTTGAACAAGAAAAAATGGACTATATGTTCAAAGCCATGCAAGTGGCTCCATCAGCTGTCAACTTTCAACCGTTGAAATTTATTGTGGTAAGTGGTGAAAAAATGAAAGAACTACATGCTTGTTATCCACGCAATTGGTTTGAAACAGCTCCGTTGTGCATCATTGCATGTGGTGATCACAATCGTTCGTGGAAACGATCCAGTGACGAAAAAGATTATTGCGATGTGGATGTAGCCATTGCTGTCACTCATCTTGTTTTAGCTGCAACAGAGCAAGGCTTGGGCACTTGCTGGATAAGCAATTTCGATGCACAGCAATGTAAATTAATTCTTTCACTGCCTAAACATTTTGAACCGATTGCACTTATTCCCATCGGATATTCAAACGAAAAGGAAGAAGAACAAGGAGAAAAAGTGCGCAAAGCAATGAGCGATTTGGTTGAATATCGCTAAGTAATCACGATGAAGCGAATATTGACCTTTCTTTCACTTGGAACCATTTTGACTCTTTTTCTCACAAATTGTTCCAATACACAAGGTTGCCATCAAAATCTTTATGTGGTGATGACAGCCGGGCTTCATACATTACACAATGACACCCTTATGTCAGTAATAATGGACAGCGTTTTCGTGAAAGGTGTTGGAAATGATTCCATTCTTTACAACAATACCCAATCAGTATCCCAATTGAGTCTTCCATTGCAAGAAAACAAAAACATTTCTCAGTTTGTCATTCGAAGTAATGCTATTTATGATACACTTACATGTTATCATACAAATATTCAACAATTTATTTCACTCGAGTGCGGTTGTGAGATTAACTTTCTGTTAGACTCTGTAAAAACCACCAATCATCGCATCAAATCGGTACAAATAGTGCAGAAAAATGTCAACAATCAATCCATTGAAAATATTCAAATCTTCTATTAGCGTATTGATAGCACTGTTTCTAATACAGCCGTGTTTTGGGCAAGCAAAAAAAGAGAAGAAAGACAAAAAGGCAAAGAAATCAGAAATTCCGCAACCTTTTTTGCGTGGAATTGATGTGCAAGTTGATTTGGCTTCGCCAATAGCCGGCAAATTGTTATCACCTGATATTTTCTCATCCGAAGCATCGGTAGATGTCAACTTGAGAAATACCTGGTTCCCGGTATGGGAGTTAGGATACGCATCCATCAATCACACGGATCAGGATGGCGCACAATTTACAACATCCGGCGCATTCAATCGTATTGGATTTAATATAAGCTTTTTAAAAAACAAAGACGTCAAAAAGCCAGTCACGTCACTCTTTTATGCCGGTATTCGAGTAGGTTACACATCCTTCAATTACAACATCAATAATTTGACCATTATCGATAATTATTGGCATACGACACAAACCATTTCGAGTACAAACAATCATGCTACGGCAACTTGGGGCGAATTTGTTGCCGGAATTCGTGTGGACATCATCAAAAATATCACCCTGGGTTGGTCGGCGCGATTAAAAACAGGACTTTCCATGAGCAAGAATGTATATTCACCTTGGTATGTCCCTGGTTTTGGCATCGTTAATGGTTCTGGATGGGGATTCACCTATACCATCGGATACTTAATTCCGTTGAAATAAGTACATAACACCCTTATACATGAACAAAGCACTTCGCTTCATCGGTTTCTATTGTTTCTACGTCGTGGTGTGGATTCTGTCGTGGTTTCCATTTGCCATGTTATATGCTCTTTCTGATATAATCGTCTATCCAATTGTTTATTACATTATTAAGTATCGTGTTAAAGTAGTTCGCCGCAACCTGCTTTATTCTTTTCCTGACAAAACAACGAAAGAATTACGCACGCTTGAAATACAATTCTTTCATCATTTATGCGATTATGCTGTTGAACTAATCAAATTAATGCACATTTCGCAAAAAGAATTAGATCAACGGATGCAACTTCCGAATATCGACCTGTTTTATGATCAATTAGATAAAGGGCGCAACGTCATCCTTGTTATGGGCCATTATGCCAATTGGGACTGGCTCAATGTATTACAGCGCAAACTTCATCCTGGTACTACGATGGCTGTTGTTTATCGCCCTTTAAATGATGCCTATTTCGATCGTTTCTTTTTGCGCATTCGGGATCAATTCAATATTTACAATATAAAGAAAAATAGCACGTTGCGTGAAATCATTCATCTAAAGCAACAGCAAAAACCCTTTATTGTTGCAATGGTTTCCGACCAATCGCCTTCTAAAAACAATCTTGATTATTGGACGACTTTCATGCATCAGGATACCGCTGTATTAACCGGTATGTCGCGCATTGCCAAACAAATGAAATATGCCGTTTACTACATTGATATGCAACAAGTAAAACGTGGATACTACACCAGCACATTATCCGTTCTTGCAGAAGACGCTTCCGAATGGACGGAAGAAGCAATCAGTGAGGCATTTATTCGTCGCGTTGAAGAAACCGTCACACGCGACCCTGCTCTTTACCTTTGGACGCATAAACGCTGGAAACATCAAAGAGCGGCAGCGAATGAGAAACAACAAAAATCATCGTTAGTATGATAAATGTGAGCATTGTCATATTAAACTATAACGGTCAGAAACTGTTAGCGCAATTTCTACCATCTGTACTTATGTTTTCGTCGCAACCAAACGTGGAGATCGTGGTTGCCGACAATGGCTCGACTGACGACTCAATTTCGTTTTTAGAAACTCATTATCCTTCCATTCGTCTCATCAGGTTGGATAAAAATTATGGATTTGCCGGAGGCTACAATCTTGCTTTACGTCAGGTAGAAACTGACTATTTCTTGCTGCTTAATTCTGATGTCCAGGTGACGGAAAATTGGTTATCCCCTCTCATTAACCAAATGGAGAAACATCCTGAAATAGCTGCCTGTCAACCTAAAATACTCTCTTTTGCACAACCTACGCAGTTTGAACACGCAGGCGCTTGCGGTGGATTTATTGACAAATATGGATATCCTTTTTGTCGTGGACGCGTTTTTACCACATTGGAACAAGACAACGGACAATATGATACCGTAACGGATATTTTTTGGGCAAGTGGCGCATGTCTGTTGATGCGTTCATCCTTATTTTTCGAAATGAGCGGATTTGATGACACGTTCTTTGCTCACATGGAAGAGATAGACCTCTGCTGGCGGTTAAAAAACAGGGGTTACCGGATTGTTTGTGTACCGCAAAGTACGGTTTTTCATGTTGGTGGAGGAAGTTTAGATGTGAAAAACGTACGAAAAACTTACCTGAACTTCCGTAATAATTGGTTGATGCTGTACAAAAACATGACCGACAAAGAGCTTCGCCCTATCTATTTTTTCCGCTTCTTTTTCGATTATGTTGCTGCGCTGCAAATGATAGTCACCTTACAACGAGGACATGCTTATCATGTGTGGAAAGCCCGTCATGACTTCAAAAAAATGCGTCCACAATATGCTGCACAACGCATTGAAAACCAAGAAAAGAAAACGATTGCTACACCATCAGGTATTCTCACGCGGAGTTTGGTGTTGGCTTACCACTTGTTTCGAAAAAAACGGTTTAATCAGCTTATCGATTCCATTCGACCTTACACGAACAGCAAAGCATGAAAAAGCGTTACTTCTGTTTTTTCAATTTATGCTTCAACGTGTTGCGCTCCCAAAACAGGCCATCTTCATATCCTTGAATTTTAGTGTCTGTATCAGCCAAGGCCAATCTTTTCTGAGCTAAGCAACCATACATTTCATTCATCTCAATGCCACAAAAATGACGATGAAGTTTTTTCGCGACAACGGCAGTAGTTCCCGATCCAAGAAAGGGATCAAACACCACATCGCCCTCTTTTGTTCCCGATAAAATCAATTTAGCGATCAATTTCTCAGGCTTCTGCGTGGGATGTTCGGTGTTCTCTCGCATTGACCAATAAGGAACTGTAATGTCATCCCAGAAATTAGAAGGATGCGTAATTCGGAAATTTCCATCTTCGGTTACCTGCCAGTCTTTAGGTTCACCATCCTGACGATAAGGAGCTATTACTTTGCGTTTTATTTTGACAGCTTCCACGTTGAAGTAATAATGCTTCGGATCTTTCACACCAAACCAGATATCCTCCATCCCGTTTTTCCAATTGGAAGAAGCGCCACGACCTTTTTCACGTTGCCACGTGATACGATTTAACACCGTGACATATTCGCTCATTACCATTTGCACGGCTGCCGTCGATTGCCAATCGCAACACACATAGATTGAACCTGTTGGTTTCAGACACGCAACTACAGCAGGAAACCAACTATGCAAATACGTTACATAATCGGTAAACGAACGCTTTGTGAAAAATTGATCACCAAACTTTTTAGTAAGGTTATAAGGTGGATCGACAATAATCAAATCGGCAAACTCAGCAGGTAGTTTTGGAAGAACCAACGAAGAGTCGCCACACACGATTTGATCCATGATTTGAGGCCATAAAACCTGATCTTCATGAATATAGAGCAATTGTTTCTTTAACAACGTGTATTCTTCGTCTGCTAAAACGATGGTTCGATTACGAGGCGCAGGGTTTATTGCCATAAATGTTGGTTGATGAGTGAATCACTGTCAAATTATTTGACATAAATTTCAAGCAACTCGGCTTGAGGCGCAGGGTGCAATGTAACTTCAAACAACAAAGCCGGCAACAAAACCGTTTCTCCTTTTGTCACTGACATGCGGCCCCCGGAATATTCAATTTCAAATGAACCTTGCGTGCAGAGATAGATCACAAACGAATCCAACAAATAATAATCACGAGACAGCGAAGAAGTTAGCTTCACGAGGTTCGTGGTAAAATATTGACAGGAAGCCAACTCGCACGGAACATTGGGCGATGCGACAGGATGTTGTTTCGCATCGGTTACGTATTGAAAATGAATGGCATCCAACGCAAGATCAGTATGCAATTCGCGCGGATTACCTTTATCATCGATTCGGTTATAATCGAAAAGGCGATAGGTAATGTCGGATGTTTGCTGAATTTCGGCAATTAAACAACCTTTCCCAATGGCATGTACACGTCCGGCAGGAATAAAGAAAACATCCCCTTTCTCAACAGGAAAATGCTGCATGATGGTATCCAACGTTCCATCTTGTAAATGTTTCAGATATAAGTATTCATCCACATTTTCAATAAAGCCTGAAATCAATTCAGCCCCCGGTTCACCATCCAACACATACCACATCTCGGTTTTACCAAAAGAATGATGACGCTCTTCAGCCAACGCATCATCGGGATGTACCTGAATGCTCAAGTCGTCCGCTGCATCAATAAATTTAATGAGCAATGGAAACTGCGTGCCAAACCGATCGAAAATCTTTTTCCCGGCCACTTCATCCATATACACCTCAATAATTTCTGACAAGCTATTGCCGGCTAAAAAACCGTTTGCTACAATGGATTCATCACCCAAAACGCCGGACAGTTCCCAACTTTCACCAATGCGCTCACTGTCAGAAATAGATTTTCCCAATTCTTTGAGACGTTGACCGCCCCAGATTCGTGACTTAAGAATGGGCGTAAATTTGAAAGGATATAGCGGAGTGCTCATGTATGAAGAATATTAATGAATAATTTATTTTCTATCAATTAAAAAGGCCAATACCAGGGTTTGTGTTTTTTCACCATTTGTTGTGGTGCCGGAGGCGGTGGATATGAAACACGAATAAATTTAAGGCTGTCGATCACAGCTTCCTGTTTTCCCTTAGCTTTTGTGTAATCCAAAAGAGCGCCTTCCACAAAATTGACTTTGCGTGTAGTTGATAATGGAAACGAGAGCGTGTATTTTCTCCATTTGCCATCATTTTTGGTATATAACACCAAACTATCGGTGACATTCGGGATATAATGAACCTTGATCCACATCCGTTGATGCGTGGCACGATCGGCTGGATTGATTTTCATCAAGAATGTCATCAACAATTTATCGCCCTTCTCCACCATATTTCCTTCAACACGAAATGCCACTTTGTTGTGTGGTTGGTTTTTGACCTTCAGAACACCTTTTGCCGGAAATTGGAAATCGCGGGGCAAATGCCACAGGTTGATAGTATCGTTTTTAGTACGCACAATCACCTTATCCTTATATTTTCCTGCATTTAAGTCTTGCTGGAGTTTCGTCAACTTAACAATGACAAGCCCGTAAACCGTTTCATAATGATCGGAATGACGTGCATACCACATTGCCGACGTGTCAAACTCGGCAACTGTAAGATGGTGTTGATGAAGTACGTATTCAAAATTCTTCTTTTTCAGGCTGTCGTTTTGCGGCATGTAACCTTTCATCATCAGGCAATTATTGGCTAATGTAAGATTATAGATTACATCGGCCATTTTTGCCTCCGACATCACGCCATGAGGCTGCTCGCTGCAACTTAACAGCAACCCTGCCAACCCTAAAAAAAGCATTAATCGCTTCATTCTTTCACTTTTTCTTGAATTTCCTTTTGTTCGTTGGTGTCAGACAAATAACGACGATAGAAAAGGAGAATAATAAAGACCCCTACCGAAACCGAGCTATCGGCAAGATTGAAAATAGGACGAAAAAAGATAAAATCTTGTCCGCCCCAAATTGGAATCCATGAAGGAAAATGACCTTGAATCAACGGAAAGTAGAGCATATCGACCACACGACCATAAAATAAGGAAGCATAACCGCCTCCAATCGGCAGTAATTGTGCGATTCCTGCGGCGCTGTCGGAAAACAACAATCCATAGAACATGCTGTCCAATAAATTACCGATGGCACCTGCCAGAATCAAGGATATGGCTACCACATAACCTGTGGGATAATTGCGCTTTATGATCTTCGTAATGTAATAAATCAGGAAGACGCTTGCCGCAATGCGGAAAAGACTCAAAAACAATTTACCAAAAAGTTCCATGCCAAAAGCCATGCCATTATTTTCGATAAAATAGAGATGAAACCATGAAAATATCGGATGATCGTATCCCAATGGATAATGCAACTTGATGTAAAATTTCAAACATTGATCAGCCACCAGAACGAGAAAAACGGTCAAAATGGACTTTTTAGCTAAGGATGACATGGATTGTGTATTTAGTTGAAATGAATCGGAATTAGCCGTAGATGATATGACCTTTTTCGTCTTTATAATCGTTCTCGAAGCATTTATTGTATTGTTCCATAGCACGCAAACTCATACCCATGCTCGAAAATCCACCATCGTGAAACAGATTTTGCATGGTCACTTTGCGTGTCAAATCCGAAAACATCACCATACAATAGTCGGCACACTCATCTGCCGTGGCATTTCCTAATGGCGACATACGATTCGAAAAATCAAATAACCCGTCAAATCCTTTAATTCCGCTACCGGCTGTAGTCATGGTTGGTGATTGCGAAATAGTATTGACACGTACATTCTTCTCGCGACCGTAAATGTATCCGAAACTTCGTGCAATCGACTCCAGCATCGCTTTTGCATCGGCCATATCGTTGTATCCAAAAAGCGTGCGTTGTGCTGCTACATACGAAAGAGCAATCACCGAGCCGCCTTCGCTTATTGCATCTAATTTCTTTGCGGCTTGAAGCATCTTATGGAATGAAATGGCCGAAATATCGAGTGTGCTATTCAATAAATTATAGTCCAAATCATCATAAGCACGTTTCTTACGCACGTTGGGTGACATGCCGATGGAGTGTAATACAAAGTCAATTTTACCTCCCAATATTTCTTGCGACTGAGTGAAAACCATCTCCAGATCCTCTACTTTGGTAGCATCGGCAGGAATGATTTCGCAGTTTAATTTTTTCCCCAATTCATTCACGGTACCCATCCGAACAGCCAAAGCCGTGTTGGATAAGGTAATTGCCGCTCCTTCTTCTACGGCTCGTTCGGCCACTTTCCATGCAATAGACATGTCGTTTAGCGCACCAAAAACGATTCCGCGTTTACCTGATAATAAGTTATTTCCCATACTTTTAATTATTAAATCGACATTATAAACCTGCTTGACAAGGCAATTCTTCCGCATAATGTTTCGCAACATGCTCTATTTTCCCGCAAAGCAAACCTTGTCAAATCCGCTGCAAAGTTAGCAAAAAAACGTACCTTTGCAGCAAAATCCTTCACACCAGTATGACTGACAAAATCCTTATCCTCGATTTCGGGTCACAATACACCCAACTTATCGGACGTCGCATTCGCGAAATGAATGTTTATTGCGAAATTCATCCGTACAATCACTTTCCGGCTATCGACAAAACCGTGAAAGGTGTCGTCCTTTCAGGAAGTCCTTTTTCCGTTCATCAACCCAATGCGTTAATTCCCGATTTGAGCGCCATAGAAGGCAAAGTACCGCTTTTAGGCATTTGCTATGGAGCACAATACATGTGTTTCAGCCAAAACGGGAAAGTGGAAGCTTCCGAAACACGTGAATACGGGCGTGCCATGCTGAACGTAGGATTTGCCAATTCCCCTTTATTTGAAGGAATCAGCGAACGCACGCAGGTTTGGATGTCGCACGGAGACACCATCACCATGCTTCCTGAACATTTTGAACGTATTGCCTCAACGGATACCGTGCAAAATGCCGCTTTCAAAATTAAAGATGAATCAACGTATGGAATTCAGTTCCATCCGGAAGTGTTTCATACTACCGAAGGTTCGCAGTTGTTGAAAAATTTTGTCGTCACCATTTGCGGATGCCAGCAAAACTGGACTCCCGATTCTTTTATATCGACCACCATTGCCGAGTTGCAACAAAAATTAGGCAATGATAAAGTGGTACTCGGCCTATCGGGAGGCGTGGATTCTACTGTTGCCGGAGTCTTGTTTCATCGTGCAATCGGGAAGAATCTGACCTGTATTTTTCATATTCTGAGCTATCGTGAAAGCCTTGCCACCGGGGGCGGAGCACATGTCGATAACTCTCTCGCCCTCTTTTGCGTCAAGCGCCGAAACGCATATCTGCGAAGCGATATCCTGAACGTGAAAAAGCCCTTTTCTGAAAGAAGAAAGTTCAT
>DAIDKM010000002.1 GCA_027450045.1 Paludibacter sp.
TGTCGAATATGCTTGTTAGCAGGATAAACGGGTTGAAGATTTGCTTCTTCATCAATAATTTTAATTCCAGTTAAACTCCGTCGATTAGCATCCCATTTCCCATATACCGCAATTTCTTCATCAGCATTAATCAAATTCCCTATTGGAATTGAAAATTCTGTCGTCCCTACTAGGAACGAGATTGATCCGGCTGTTTTATCAGTAACATTGTCAATGGTTTCCAAATTCCCAAGCTTTGCAATCACAGCATCGAAATCGGTCATGTACTCACCTACGACTTGTAAATTCAGTCTTTCTTTATTTGGAATATTTTTTTGCAAACGAACCGAACGAATTCCTGCAATAATTTCCTTGGCATATTCAAATTCGGAAATCAGTTTTTTGTTAACAGCAATTGTTTTTGGTTGTAACTGAATCATAATACTTTCCCCGCTTTTACGGTCTTCCAGTGCTTGCCAAAGTTCTTCAGTGATAAATGGCATAAACGGATGCAATACTTTCAACAACGAATCAAAGAAACCAAGAGTAGCTTCATAAGTCACTCGGTCAATTGGTTGTTGATAAGCTGGTTTCGCCATTTCCAGATACCAAGCCGAGAATTCGTCCCAAAACAATTTATAAACTGCCATTAATGCTTCTGATAAGCGATATTTGGAGAATAGATCATCAATTTCAAGCAATGTTTTTCCCAGTTGCGCTTCGAACCATTTCACCGCCATGCGAGCCGATTCCGGTTGTTCAATGTCAGCTACCTCCCACCCTTTTACCAAGCGGAAAGCATTCCAGATTTTGTTGTTGAAGTTCCGTCCTTGTTCGCACAGACTATCGTCGTATGGCAAATCGTTTCCGGCAGGCGAAGTCAGCAACATCCCCAAACGTACCGCATCAGCACCAAAATGAGCAATCAAATCAAGCGGATCAGGCGAGTTTCCAAGCGATTTTGACATCTTACGTCCCAATTTATCGCGAACGATACCGGTTAGATAAACATTTCTGAAAGGCATTTCACCTTTGTATTCGTATCCGGCAATAATCATTCGTGCCACCCAAAAAAATAAAATTTCGGGTGCCGTAACCAAATCATTTGTAGGATAATAGTAATTAATATCTTCGTTTTCAGGATTGTTAATGCCATCGAAAACAGAAATGGGCCATAACCACGACGAAAACCAGGTATCCAGCACATCTTCGTCCTGACGAAGAGTAAAACCTTCCTCAGCCTTTTCGAGGGAGGGGTGTTTGGCTATTGCAAGCTTACGAGCTTCTTCTTCATTTTGGGCTACCACATAACCCCAGCTTCCTCCTCCGGGGGGATTGAGGGAAGCTTCTATGTAATAAGCAGGAATGCGGTGTCCCCACCAAAGTTGTCGCGAAACACACCAGTCTTTCACGTTTTCCATCCAATGGCGATAGGTGTTCTTGAATTTTGGGGGATAAAGTTTGATATCATCTTCCATCACCGCTTTCAATGCGGGCTTTGCCAACCCTTCCATTTTCACGAACCACTGCATCGAAAGTTTTGGCTCAATAACCGCATCGGTACGCTCTGAGAATCCGACTTTATTGGTATATGCCTCCACCTTTTCGAGTAATCCGGCAGCTTCCAGGTCTTTTTCAATTTGCTTGCGAACATCAAAACGATCCATTCCGGCATATTGGGCACCGTTTTCGTTCAACGTACCATTGTCATTAAAAATATCGATGGAAGGCAAATTGTATTTTTCTCCCAACATGTAATCGTTTACGTCGTGAGCCGGAGTCACTTTCAGGCAACCTGTCCCGAATTCAATATCTACATATTCGTCTTCAATAACCGGAATTACCCTATTAATCAGCGGAACAATTACTTTTTTACCACGCAAATGAGCATTTTTCGGATCATTCGGATTGATGCACATTGCTGTATCGCCCATTATTGTTTCCGGACGAGTCGTTGCCACAACTGCAAATCCATCCTCCCCTTCAATTTTATATTTTAAATAGAACAACTTTCCTTGTTGCTCTTTAAAAATCACTTCTTCATCCGACAAAGCCGTCAATGCTTTCGGATCCCAGTTTACCATTCGCACACCACGGTAAATCAATCCTTTGTTATATAAGTCAATAAAAACTTTAATCACACTTTCCGAACGGGCTTCATCCATGGTGAATGCAGTTCTGTCCCAGTCGCACGAAGCACCAAGTCTTTTCAACTGCTCCAGAATAATGCCACCGTGTTTGTGCGTCCATTCCCAGGCATGTTCCAGAAATTCATCGCGGGTCAGGTCAGTTTTCTTGATTCCTTGGGCAGCTAGCTTTCCAACCACCTTAGCTTCGGTAGCAATGGAAGCATGATCGGTTCCGGGAACCCAACAAGCATTTTTACCCAGCATACGTGCCCTGCGAACTAAAATATCCTGAATGGTATTGTTCAACATGTGCCCCATGTGTAACACACCGGTTACATTAGGCGGAGGAATAACGATGGTATAAGGCTCACGACCATCAGGTTTTGAGCTGAAAAAGCCATTGTCTAACCAGTATTGATACCATTTCGATTCTACTTCCGAAGGATTGTATTTGCTATCTAATTCCATGAAATATGATAAGTTATGAGACACAATGGTCGTTGATAATTTGGAATACAAAATTAGCGAAAATATCCGAACCCAACATCCATTCGTCATAACAGCTACATGAGCGCACTTTCAAACAAAAACAGTTTCATCTGCTTGATTTCTCAATAAAATAATGATAGTCTTAACTCATTGCGAGATATTGTCTCAAAAAAAATCAATCCCCCTGTCACAAGGACAAGGAGATTGATTGACAATGACAGATAAAAGTCTGTAAAGAACAAGTACACCCTTATTTTGACATATCAATGGCATAATAAGCCACCTCTCCGTTAGGATAAACGCCGGTAATGAAAAGCCCGTGATCTCGTGAAGATCCGTTGTTGATGTTTTTTACAATGTCCTGAAGTTCAGAAATTGAATGTACCGGTTGGTTGTTGATCTTGACAATAATCAATCCTTTTTTCACGCCGGCTACAGCTAACATACTTTTTTCTTGAAGACCGACCACTTGCACACCACCTGAAAGATTCAATTGTTGTTTCAACGTGTTGTTGATTTCTTCAAATGAAGCACCTAATTCTTCAATACCTTTGTTTTTGACTAATTTAGTACCTCCTGACGCATTGCGCAAAGTAACTTCTACCGTTTTATCCTTGCCGTCACGATTGTAAGTGACGCTAACTTTGTCGCCCGGATGGAAACGACTAATCTGATCTTGTAATTCAGCAACCGATTTTGTTGCGACATCATTCACCTTTACAATAACATCACCTTCTTTAATGCCTGCATCCATAGCAGCGCTTTGATCGGAGACGCCGGCGACATAAGCTCCTTCAAGCGTTTTCAAATCTTTTTGTTTAGCAAAGTCAGCCGTAATGTCGTGAATCGTTACCCCTAAAATAGCACGTTGCACAACCCCGTATTTTTTCAAATCAGCCACAACTTTGCTGACAATACTTACCGGTATGGCAAACCCATATCCATCATACGTGCCGGTTTCAGATGCAATGGCGGTGTTGATACCTACTAATTGGCCACGCGTATCAACTAATGCCCCTCCACTATTTCCGGGATTAATTGCAGCATCTGTCTGAATAAACGATTCAATAGGCATCTTTGAGGAAATAATGTTGATATTCCGGCCTTTGGCGCTCACAATTCCTGCCGTCACCGTTGAAGTCAGATTAAACGGATTTCCAACAGCCAAAACCCACTGCCCAACCTTCAGGTTATCCGAATTGCCAAAAACAATGGTGGGAAGATTTTTAGCATCAATTTTCAGTAATGCCAAATCGGTATTTGGATCTGTTCCAACAACCGTGGCATCAAAGGTGCGCTTGTCATTAAGTACCACCTGAATGTTAGTTGCACCATTAATCACGTGATTATTCGTCACAATATATCCATCGGTCGAAATAATCACACCTGATCCGCTGGCCATTTCAGGACCCATTTGACGTGGAGCGTTATTCATATTAGGTCCAAAGAAGAAATTGAAAAACGGATCCTGTTGCATGCCATTGCCCATCTCTTGAGGCGAAGGATTTATTTTTGTCATTACGTGCACTACCGCATTCACCGTGTTAGCGGCTGCTACTGTAAAATCAGGACCACCACCATTTTTATCAGAGGTCACATAATCCACATTTGAAATAGGAGTTTGAATAAACCCTCCGGGAGCAACAATCGTTTTTTCATGCGATACTGTTTGAGTAGCGGCATTGGCTGAAATAAAACCACCAAACAAAAGAATTACACTTACTGCTTTCATTTTCATAAGTCTACATGTTTTTGAGTGAATAATTGAACTTCGAATTAACTTAAAATCGTGGGCAAATATCACCATAAAAAAGAAGATATGATTCTCTTTTCATGCTAAATATTGTTGGCTTTCGTCTCATTTAACAATTCGATTTTGGGATTTAGAGGTTCTTGCTACTCTCGAAGACGAAATGTTAAATTGGGGAAAGCGTTGGTGCTATCAAACTGAATTGAAGTGCTACACGTAATTTTCGGGTTTGACAAACATAACAACAAAAATTCATTTGAAGATAAAGTTGCCAATTGATTATTTGTCCCGCCTGCTTTGGAATTCAACAAAACAGGTAAGTATTCACTCTACACCTGACCATAAAAAGCGTTTGTTTTATCGGACTTTCTTTGGCATTGATTCGCAATTGCTTCTCTGCTTGTTTTTAGATAATACATAGATAATACTTATACAATACATATATAACACTTATATGATACTTATTTATATAGATATGTATTATGTATGTTATATGTATGTATCAGAAATGTTTATTATTCATTTTATATATGACCAAATTGCGATGAAGCATTGGAGGGGATGTGCAGAAAGCAGAAGGTATCTATGCAGGCAAAACGATACAGGCCTTAATACTCTGGATTTTGAATACTTCTTAAGTAACCCAATTTCAGGATGAGAAAGTCGCAGGCAGCGCGTTATTCCAACCCTTTTTATGCAATCGAAAATAATTGTTCAGGACAAAGAGTGTATGCAGTGTTATTGAAATGAACTATCTTTGTCGTTAGAAAGCAGGTCGGCTTGTCGCTTCGCTCGTCGAAGAGGAAAGTCCGGGCAACGCAGAGCGCCATATTTCCTAACGGGAAGCTGTTCGCGAGGGCAGAGTAACGTAACAGAAAAGAACCGTCTCGCTTTGGCGGGATAAGGGTGAAAAGGTGGGGTAAGAGCCTACCGGTGCTAATGGCAACATTGGCAGCCGTACGTCTTATGGGTTGTAAGGCCATGTAAACCAACGATTGAGGATTGCTCGTCCGATGTTGGAGGGTAGGCCGCACGAGGTTGTTGGCAACAACAATCCCAGATAAATGACAAGCATTCCGCTTGTCGGAAAACAGAACCCGGCTTATAGACCTGCTTTTTATTATGCACTTATTCGATGCTCAACTATCATAAAAATTGACTTGCAACCAAACATTTTTGATTCTCAAATCCAATGAAACAATTTCTTTTTTCGCTCTTTTTGTTGTCATTTTTGACTTCTGCTCACGCCCAGTCACAATTCTCGCTTAACGACAACAGTGCAAAATTAGTTTACACACTCAATGCCATCAATGCTTTATATGTAAGTAAAGTGGATGAGAAAAAGTTAGTTGCCAGCGCCATCGTCGGGATGTTGAACGACTTGGATCCTCATTCTGTTTACATTCCCAAAGATGAAGTGGAGCAGATGAATGAACCGTTAGAAGGTTCGTTTGAAGGTGTTGGTATTCAGTTTCAAATGTTGGAAGATACACTTTACGTTGTACAAACCATATCAGGATGCCCTGCAGCAAAAGTTGGCGTGCTCCCAGGCGATCGTATCATTTATATACAAGATACGTTGGTTGCAGGCGTCAAAATGCAAAACTCTAACATTATTAAACGACTTCGAGGACCGCATGGTACTATTGTGAACGTAAAGATTCTTCGTCGCGGCGTGCCTTCTTTGATTGATTTTAGCATTACACGCGATAAAATACCTCTCTACAGTGTTGATGCCTCATACATGTTAGGTCCACAAACCGGATATATTAAGATTAACAGCTTTGGAGCTACCACATTCAAAGAATTTCAAGAAGCATTCAATAAGCTGAAAACGCAAGGGATGAAAGATTTAGTGATTGATTTGCAGGGGAACGGTGGAGGTTATTTGAATGCCGCCATTGATTTAGCCAATGAATTTCTGCAAAAAGGGGAGGAAATTGTTCATACCAAAGGATTACATCAACCGCGTACTGACAGTTATGCCACCGGTAGCGGCGATTTTGAACATGGAAAGTTGATTGTACTTATTGATGAGTACTCGGCTTCGGCAAGTGAAATTTTTACGGGCGCCATGCAAGATTGGGACAGAGCTTTAATCGTTGGACGACGTTCTTTTGGAAAGGGTCTTGTACAACGTCCTGTGATGCTGCCCGATGGCTCCATGTTGCGTTTGACAACTGCTCATTATTACACGCCTTCAGGTCGTTGCATTCAGAAACCTTATTCGGATGGTTTTGTGAAATATGATGAAGACATTCTGACTCGTTACAAACGTGGTGAATTTCAACATGCCGACAGCATTCATTTTGCTGATTCATTAAAATATAAAACGCTTCGTTTAGGTCGCACGGTATATGGTGGAGGCGGCATTATGCCTGATGTTTTTGTTCCTTTAGATACGATCACTTTCACCAATTATCTTCGTAATATTATTGCAAAAGGCATTGTAAACAAAATCATCATGCAATACATTGATGCCAATCGTGTTCAATTACATAAACAATATCCTGCCTTTGATGGCTTTGTAGCAAACTACACCATTCCCGAAACTGTTTTGAAGGACATCATCACCTCAGCGACAGCCGAAAAGATTCCATTCAATGAGAAACAATATCAACTGTCGAAACCACTTTTAGAAGTGCAACTAAAAGCCCTTATAGCAAACGATTTATGGGATAGAACCGCCTATTATCGGATTATGAATACTGATAATGAAATTGTGCAGAAGGCAATCCGTATTTTGCAACAACCAGGAGAATACAATCGTCTATTGAACGCAAAAGGAGATTGATGATCTTTCTGTGAAACATAAAGATCAAGGTAGAGATTGACGACTGATCAAAAACAAACGACATGATTCATTCCGAAATTATCACAGAAGCTATTCATAAACTCTCTGATTATAAGAGTTTCAAAGTATTGTGCCACCAGCAGCATGAAGGTACCCCCATGCCATCTACAGCTACTTTGGAAGAGATTGTGCTGTTATCTCGTTCCATCATATTTCCGGGCTATTTTGGGCACTCCGCTGTTGACAGAACCACTATCAAATACCATATTGGTATGGAGGTTGAACGCCTCTATCATCTTCTTTCCGAACAAATCATGGCAGGTCTCTGTTTCTCATGTTCATCGCCGCCACCCATGGAACACGCTGCCTCTATTGCGGCAACATTCATTGAACGATTACCGCAGCTACGGCAATTATTGGCCGATGATGTCATAGCAACCTTTACAGGCGATCCGGCATCCAAAAGCTATGGTGAAGTGATATTTTGCTATCCTGCTATTCGTGCTATTTCCAATTATCGTGTTGCACACGAATTGCTTACTCTGGGAGTTCCTCTGATTCCACGCATCATCAGTGAATTAGCACATTCAGAAACCGGCATTGATATTCATCCGGGCGCAGTCATTGGTCGCTCATTTTTTATTGATCATGGCACCGGCGTAGTCATTGGCGAAACATCCATCATTGGCAATCACGTCAGAATATATCAGGGAGTAACTCTCGGAGCTAAAAGTTTCCCTCTCGATGACCAAGGGAATCCCATCAAAGGCATTGCGCGCCACCCTATAATTGAAGACGACGTGATTATCTATTCTAATTCCACCATTTTGGGCAGGATCACCATTGGAAAAGGGGCAGTGATTGGAGGCAATATTTGGGTAGATACTGACATTGAACCCGGAGCTAAAATTGTTCAGGCTTCAGGGAATAAATAGCAGACAATTGATTAGCCAACATGAATCGATTGGATGCATCGTGCATAGCATGAGTCACATAATAATCCTCCACAAACCACGCAACAAACAGCGCCACATCCATTTTATCCTCCAACATTTTCTCTTTTCGCGACAGAAACATATCATGCAAAGAATCAATCGAGAGCCACTCATCGAGATGTTTCAAAAGCAGTTCCACAGAATGAGTGGGGACTCCTTTCGTCAATTGATACGTATGTTCCAACTCTTCCAACACACTAATCTTTCCTGCAAAATCGCTGTAACGAATGGACGGCACTCCTAAAACAGATGCTTCCACTGACATACTTTGGCTATCTGAAATTAGTAAGGTAGCGCCTGCGAGTATATGATGTAATTGTGCCGGATGTATGCGCAATTTATAAGGTAACAACGCTGGACATAGTGTCGTTTCGGAATTTATCCAAACTTTCAATCCATGCTGCTCACATCTCGAAATAATTCCATGCACAACTTCCAACGAAAGGCCATGAATACCTTTATCGTGATATGCATTCAAAGCTGAAAGACGCACTAAACAATAAGGATCGTCACCAACTGTTGAAGTAATTATCTGAGAATCGGTAGAAAACCTGTTGGGATGCAAAGCTGACAACTTCATATAGCCATTATATCCCACTTTTTTCTTCTCCCACCTTCCCACTTTGCAGACAAAAGGAGTTAATATCACATGGGTCAACGGATAAGTAAGCATTGCCAACGATTTCACCACATTAAAATCATCTTCCAACGTCGTAATACTCCTCGCCTGCAAAACACGGGCAACGATCGGCAGCGAAGCATCAGAGCCAATCAGAATATCGGGGTGGAAATGACGCATTTGAAAATAGAGACGAACAACACGTTTCAACAAGGCATAAAAAATGGCAATCGAACCACGATTTCTTCCTTCAGGAAGAATATTCACATAATGAACATCATCGTGCACCAATAAATCTTCTAAAATATCTTTCGACCGAATTACCACTTGTACTCGATGCCCTCTCTTTGACCATATTTTTATAGGATGTTTGAAGAAGTAATACTGTGAAGGATGTCCTAAATAAACGGCAATATTCATACGTTTATTTTATTTTTCTACACTAAGGATGTATGAAACTCGCAAATAATCATCTCGTCCTTGGTTTAATCCTGATTTAATGCTCGTTTTATAGTAAAAAGTTGGTCGGAACAAAGTGATAGGAATAAGAAACTTTCAACGAGAAAAAGCAGAATGACTATAAAATCCAATACAAAGATAGTATTTCTTGTTCAATATACAACTTAGATAAAGTTTTAACAAATAAAACAAATAGAAGATGGCAATGCGGAAAAATTTATTCTTTTCCACATTGAACAAATCAGAATAATCATTCGTGCAGTGTCTGTAAAGTTATTGAAACCACCCTTACGAAACAGGAAAAAGGGGAACGATTAAAATTATCATTCCCCTTTTTCCTGTGGGCCCAACTGGGCTTGAACCAGTGACCCCCTGATTATGAGTCAGGTGCTACTAACCAACTGAGCTATGGGCCCTCTTATGCAAAAATTGTGTACCTTTGCAAAGCGAACGCAAAGGTATTATTTTTTGGCAATTCCTCCAACAACCAGACTGATATTTTTTCATCATGATTGATTTTTCAACTATTCAAGCGATATTTTTCGACTTTGGCGGTGTCTTGATAAACCTCGACAAACAACAATGCATCAATAATTTGAAGCATGTTACCGGATATGATTTTTCTGCAATGATTGGCAACTATCTTCAATCGGATATTTTCTTACAATTGGAACGCGGATTAGCTTCCGCCGACGATTTTCATCGCGAAGTGAGGCGCATTTCAGGTTCATCAGCAAGTGACAATGAAATTGACGAAGCATGGAACTCCTTTCTTTTAGACGTCCCAACAGAAAAGAAACAACTACTACTCGAACTTCGTCAATACTTTAAAGTTTTTCTATTGAGCAATACAAATGTGATTCATGTAGAACGTAGTTTGGAAGCTCAATTTAACGGGAACGGTATGACGCTCGATGATTACTTTGACAAATGCTATCTTTCGAATGAGATACATTTAGCGAAACCGGAAAGTGATGTATTTGAATTTGTGCTGAAAGACTCTGGTCTAAAAAGTAACGCATGTCTTTTTTTAGACGATGGCGAAGCTAATATTGCAATGGCAACTTCTCTTGGCTTCCAAACTTACCTTGTGAAGCCACAAGAAGATTTATGGCCTTTATTTGCAACGGTGATTGGTCGAAGAACCCGACAACGCGTGGGCTGTCGATGCTAAGAAAAGTCAACTAAAAAGGATATGGCTGAACATAACGAGTTAGGAAAGGAAGGCGAAATCTGTGCTATTGAATATTTGAAACAGCATGGTTATCAAATTTTACACACAAACTGGTTTTTCGGCAAACTGGAATTGGACATTGTGGCTGAAAAGGACGAATGGCTCATCGTAGTTGAAGTGAAGACACGATCTACAGAAACGTTTGAACATCCCGAAGAAGCCATTACGCTCCCTAAAATCCGCCGTATTGTCAATGCTGCTGATGCTTATATTCAACAGTTTGAACTTGACCTGCCAACCCGTTTCGATGTCATTTCAGTCATTCCCGACAAACACGGATTTCACATTCTGCATATTGAAGATGCCTTTATGGCTCCTGTCAATTAGTGACATAGAATCCAAATCTATCCGTTTCTTTTCAGTGCTTGCTTTACTTGCTCTATGGCTTGATCGAGACCACCGCTATTTTTACCGCCTGCTGTTGCTAAAAATGGTTGTCCTCCGCCACGTCCATCAATGGCAAGAGCAGCTTGACGAACAATATTCGAAGCATTAAAGCCGGCATCTACCAACAATTGACTGAGCAAAACCGTTAAGGTCGGTTTCCCTTCATATAAAGTTCCAGCCACTACCGCTAATTTCTCATCCATAAAAGCGGTTTTAAGGCGCGTTACCACCGTGCGTATCACATCAGGGTGTATTTCGCCTTTCCATGAAATAATGCGGGTATCGCCCAAAAGAGTTGATTGCTGCATGAGTTCTTTTTGCAATTGTTCAATCTTTTCTTGTCGATATTGTTCCACTTGTTTTGTAAGCAAAGCATGTTCGTCGATCATTTTTTGCAATCCTTGCAAAATATTCGGAGCATGATGCAATTTCTCACGTATCGTTTTAATCAATTCTTGTTGTTCTCTCACAAACAATTCAACGCCGGATGCAGTTACCGCTTCAATACGACGGATGCCTGCTGCCACGGAACTTTCAGCAACAATTTTGAAGGACCCGATTTCTCCGGTAGCTTTTACATGGGTTCCTCCGCAAAGCTCGATTGAAGAACCAAATTGAATCACACGTACATCATCACCGTATTTTTCACCAAAAAGCGCCATAGCACCTAATTCGCGCGCTTGGGCAATAGGGACATGACGAAATTCATTTAATGGTCTATTTTCGCGAATTTTCTGATTCACCAACTCTTCTACCTGTTGCAATTCCTCTTCACTCAATTTTTGATAATGCGAAAAGTCGAATCGCAAGGCTTCAGGTGATACAAACGAACCTTTTTGTTCAACATGTGTTCCCAGAATCTGACGAAGCGTTTCATGCAACAAGTGAGTTGCCGTGTGGTTATTTTCAGTTGCCTGTCGCTTTGCAACATCAACCTTTGCCACAAATGAAGCAGAAGGATCATCGGGTAATTGAGTGACAAGGTGAACTGCTAAATTGTTTTCTCTTTTGGTATCAACAATAATAATCTCTTGCTTGTCATTAAGTAATAATCCTTTGTCACCAACCTGTCCACCCATTTCAGCATAGAAAGGAGTACAATTGAGCACAATTTGAAAGAACTTACTGTTTTTTTGTTTGATTTCGCGATAGCGAAGGATGCGCGCTTCACTTTCAGTTTTATCGTACCCCACAAACTCTGTTTCACCTTCGCGCACTACCACCCAATCGCCTGTTTCTACAGCAGCGGCATTACGGGCACGCTCTTTTTGTTGTTGCATTTCCACTTGAAATGCAGCCAAATCGAGTGAAAGATCATGTTCTTTCAGAATTAATTCGGTCAAATCGAGTGGAAAACCATAAGTATCGTACAATGTGAAAGCATCATGGCCGCTGATCATTGTGTGACCGGCTGATTTAGTATCTGCCATCACTTTATCTAAAAGCCGGATTCCGGTTTCTAACGTACGAAGGAAAGATTCTTCCTCTTCCTTAATTACTTTTTCGATCAGCGTCTTTTGCGCTTTTAATTCAGGATATGCATCACCCATTGTCTGCAACAAAGCTGGTAAAAGACTATACATAAAAGGTTGCTTCTGATCGAGGAATGTATATCCATATCGCACAGCACGACGTAAAATGCGTCGAATGACGTAGCCGGCTTTCACATTCGAAGGCAACTGCCCGTCAGTGATAGCAAACGCAATAGTACGAATATGATCGGCCACTACACGCATGGCAATATCTGTTTTTTCTTGTTTTCCGTAAGGAATTTGGCATAATGAAGCTATTTCATGGATAATGGGTTGGAATACGTCGGTATCGTAATTTGATAGCTTTCCTTGAATAGCCATGCAAAGACGTTCAAAGCCCATGCCCGTATCAATTACTTTTGCGGGAAGTGGTTCAAGTGAACTATCCGCTTTGCGATTGTATTGCATAAACACCAAGTTCCATATTTCAATCACTTGCGGATGACTTTGATTCACTAACGTGAGGCCATCTATTTTAGCACGTTCAGCATCAGGTCGAATATCGATATGAATTTCAGAGCATGGCCCACAAGGTCCTGTATCGCCCATTTCCCAAAAATTATCTTTTCGATTTCCATTAATAATTCGTTTGGGATCAATGAGTTTTTCCCAATAACCAGCTGCTTCATGGTCACGTTCCAATCCTTCAGCGGGCGATCCTTCAAAAACGGTTACATAAAGACGTTTTTTATCAAGGCCTAACACATCTGTCAAATATTCCCATGCCCATTCGATAGCTTCCTTCTTAAAATAGTTTCCAAACGACCAATTACCCAACATTTCAAACATCGTGTGATGATAGGTATCATGTCCAACTTCTTCAAGGTCGTTATGTTTTCCGCTGACACGTAAACATTTTTGGCTATCGGCAATGCGTGGATAAACGATCGGATCATTTCCCAAAATAATGTTTTTGAACTGATTCATACCGGCGTTGGTAAACATCAACGTAGGATCATCCTTAATCACCATCGGCGCGGACGATACAATATGGTGTTGTTTTGATGCAAAAAAATCAAGAAAAGATTGTCGGATTTCTTGGGAAGTCTTCATATTGTTACAATTGTGACAAAGTGGAATTATGTTTTACTTTTACAGCAACTAACGGATCGAGAATGAGACAAATACGTTCGAAAATCTGTTCAATCGTTCCATTTCCATCAACATGAAAATATTTTCCGGCTTGTTTATAAAAATCAATAACCGGCTCAGTTTGTTGATGATATACTTCTAATCGATGTTTTATAGTGGCGGGATTGTCGTCGCTACGCCCTGATAGTTTTCCTCGTTGAACCAAACGTTCGATAAGTTCGGACGTTTCGACTGTGATTTCAATAAGCATCAATATCTCTTGATTTAACTCGGCGACTAGCGAATCAAGGGCAACAGCTTGAGCAACCGTGCGTGGAAATCCATCTAAGACAATTCCCTTTGTATCTTCACTTAGTTGTTGCAATGTGTTCTTTAACAAATCGATGATAAGCGCGTCGGGTAATAAAAGACCCTGAGAAATATAGGTATCGGCTAACAGTCCCAACTGTGATTGCTTTGCAATTTCTGCACGCAACATGTCACCCGTGGAAAGGTGTTTCAATCGATAGGTTTCAGCAATGAGCGTACTTTGAGTTCCTTTTCCTGAACCGGGGGCTCCAAACAAAATAAGATGCTTCATGACGACAAGAATAATGTATCCTTTGTAGAATGTTGATATTCAATTTACTATTTTATTTCTTCTGATGATTTCGATTGTAAGGTATAAATTTCTTTCAAGTTACGTCCATATCCATCGTAATCCAGTCCATATCCGACAATAAATTGGTTTGGAATCCTTAGCGCAACATAATTAAGGGGCACATCACGTTTTAATGAATCGGGTTTCAGAAAAAAAGTCGCAACACGTATGTCGGAAGCTCCTTTTTCACGTAATGAACCAACAATTCGTTCCATTGTAATTCCTGTATCAACTATATCTTCAACCACCACCACCGTGCGCCCTGCAACGCTTTCGTTGAGTCCGAAAATTTCTTTCACCACGCCTGTGCTTTGAGTCCCCTCATAAGATGACAACTTGATAAACGTTATTTCACAAGGGATGGTAACATGGCGCATCAGATCGGCGGCAAACATGAAAGCGCCATTCAGTACAACCAAAAACAGAGGATCCTTCCCTGCCAAATCCCAATTGATCTGTTCGGCAACGTTAGCCACTGCTTCTTGAATTTTCTCAGCTGAAATTGAAATGGAAAATTCTTTGTCTTTAATAGTGACTGTTTTCATCATAGAGCAAAAATTAAAAAATTGACAGGGATAGTGCTCCTGTCAATAGAAAAGAACAAAGTTACAAAAAGTGCAAAAACATTTTACTCCTCCAACTATTAATTTTGAGAATCGGAAATACGTTTCATTACATTGTAGGCTTGGTAAATTCCCAACTCGCCTGCTTTGCTTAGGTCGGCAACCCCCTTTTTCGTATCATTGATATACAAATAGGCTAAGCCACGATTGAAATAGGCTTCAGCAAAATCGGGTTGTGTCTTTATGGCTTCTGTATAACTATCAATAGCCGATTGAAAATCTTTTTCCTGACCCAACAAATTTCCTTCATTGAATTGAGCAAATGCAAAATCGGGCGCCAACTGAATCGCTTTATTGTAATCGTCCAGGATAACGTCAAAGTCATGTTTATAAATATTTTGCAACGTAATATCTTTCTTTTGACCATTGGCATCAGGATTATTCATCTTGAAATCAAGCAATTTATAGAGTGTGTTAGCACGACAGAAATAAGCTAACATGAAATCGGGGCGTAAATTGATAGCTTTAGTAAAATCATCCAACGCGTTGGCATAGTCTTGCACTGTTACATAATTGACACCGCGCATGAAATAGCTGTCAGCATCCGAAGGATTCGCTTTAATCCGATCGCTCAACATTTTAATATTGGTAAAATGTGTTTGTGCCATATCGCTCGTCAGAGCAATCTCAGTGTTTGTGATTTTTAGTGGTGCGCTCAACCCGTTTTTCTTGTTGTATAAGTCCAATCCCTCATAATAGTAATTGAGGCGTTTCAATTGGTTTTCTTTGCTGTAGAAACTAATCACGAAGTTAGGCTCATTGGCAATATCGATATTAATATCTTGAATAGCTCCGCGAATCTCACCTTGCTGCGATGAATTGTCGGATGATTTTCCTGTACGAGCCAACATATCGTTGAAAATAGCCGCTTTTGCCTCTGCCGGTTTAGCCGCCTTAGCCATTTTAGCCGATGTATCAACATCTTCTTTCTTGGATGTTTCTGGGCGTTTCTTTTCAAGGTTTTGTGCTGTGACTTGATCTAAATAAGCACCTTTTGCATCACGAAGAAGTTGTTTTACGTGTGATCGCCCCCAATATGCAGGAGCAAAGTTGGGATAACGCTCAATGATTTTAGTATAATCTTTAATGGCTTGATTCAAATCACCTGTTTCACTATCTAATATCGCTCGTTGATAATAGGCATCATAATTCTCGGGATCAAGCTCAATCACTTTATTGAAATCGAGGATGGCGTTATTCAAATCACCCACTTCCGAACGAAGCATTCCCCTGTTGAAATGAGCTATTAGGCTTTGTCCATCCAACTCAATGGCTTTATCATAATCGGCAAATGCTCCCCGATAATTTTTATTCCAATAATCAAGCAAACCACGATTAATATAATCGCCGGCATAGGTTGATTTCAAAGCTATAGCCTTATTCAAGTCATATAATGCACCGGCGTTGTCGTGCATTTGCAGCTTCAACGTGGCACGGGCACTCCACGCGTAACTCTTGGTGCTGTCGGCATCAATGGCTGTGGTAAAACTTTGCATGGCGCCCAAAGTATCCCCTTTTTCAAGCAATACCTGCCCTTTATCCATGGCTAATTGACCATCTTCTTTCTTGTTTTTCTTATCGAGTGTATTAATGTCTGCCAACGCTTTATCATATTTTTTCTCAAGTTCATACACCCAAATGCGGATTCGCAAAAGATCTGCATTATCAGGATTATATTCCAATGATTTTGCTAAATCAGATTCGGCCCCTGTCAAATCGTTAAGTTTGACACGGGCAAATCCCCGAGCATAATAAGCGCCGGGCATAAAAGGATTCAATGCTAACGCAGACGTACAATCAGCTTCGGCTCCTACATAATCTTCCAATTGAATTTTAGCAATGGCCCGATAGAAATAAGGTTCTGCCAAATAGGGCTTAACGGTAATAACTTGATTGAAATACTGAATAGCCAATACATAATCTTGAAAATACAAGGCGTTCTGCCCAATTGCCATCACCCGATCCGTATTAATTTGAGCGGATACACCGGCAAAAGGGATGATCATCAATAAAAAGCCCAATAATTTAGCTTTCATCTGATTATATTTATTCTTTACATTAAGCTCGAATGGAACTGAATGACATAACTTATTTAATATGACTCCGTCGGTGGCGGCGATTGTGAACCATTCGGGTTCTGATCTGGAGTTCCTCCATCACAACCCGCATTTGGATCATACGTACTTGGAACTTTAAACGTTTCACTTTCTGAATATCCTAACGACGGATCTGCATATACTTTTTTCATGTATAATGCCCAGATTGGCAGCGCCATGCTGGCACCTTGTCCTTCACTTAAATAATCGAAGTGAACAGCGCGATCTTCTCCACCAACCCAAACACCTGAAACTAAACTTGGTGTAAATCCTATATACCAACCATCGGAATTATTTTGTGTTGTTCCGGTCTTGCCGCCTAACTGCCCTTTAAATCCATATTGATAACGCAACCGACTGGCTGTTCCACCATCGACTACGCCTCGAAGTAATGTGAGCATTTTATACGAAGTTAACTCATTGAAAACTTCAGACATACGGGGGCTAAAGGAAGCGATAACCGTTCCATTGCTATCTTCTATACGAGTGACATAAATCGGATTCACACGAATTCCCTGGTTGGCAAAGGCAGTGTAAGCACTTACCATTTCTTGTACAGATACTTCATTAGGACCAATACACAATGACCACACAGGAGGAATATATCCTTGAATGCCGAAGGATCGCATCATGTGTACCATGGCCATAGGTGTAAAATTCCTCATCAAATGAGCTGTCACCCAGTTATTCGATTGAGCAAGTCCCCATTGCAACGTTACCATTTCACCGCGACGATTATTGTTATCATTTCGTGGTGTCCAATATTGTCCATTCCCTAAAGCAAACGTGATGGTATCATTCATCATTGTACTACAAGGCCAAAAACCTTCTTCCATTGCCAACGAATAGAGGAATGGTTTCACCGTCGATCCCACCTGACGCCTTCCGGAAGTTGCCATATCATATTGGAACATGCTAAAATCAGGACCGCCAATATATGCTTTCACGTGACCGTTCGAAGGATCCATTGAGATAAAACCACAGCGCAGGAAATATTTGATGTAGCGAATGGAATCCATTGGCGTCATGACCGTATCTATGGTTCCATGATAGGAAAAGACCTGCATCGGTACTTTGGTGTTGAATGCTTGTTGAATCTCTGTCGATGAAGCACCTTCTTCTTTCATTTTCCGATAACGATCTGACAATTTCATCGAACGATTCATAATATCGGCAATTTCCGACTGCGAAAGCATTCGTGAAAATGGAGCATAACTCCGCCCTTTTTTCTCTTGAAAAAATTTGGCCTGCAAGGAAGTCATCTGCTCATGCACCGCCTGCTCGGCATAAAGTTGCATGCGCGAATCGATGGTTGTATAAATTTTCAACCCATCGGTATATAAATTATAGTAAGACCCGTCCGGTTTCTTGTTTTTATGACAAAATCCATACAGCGGATTCGTTGCCCAGGCAATAGAATCGTCAATATATTGCTGATTTTCCCAACTTGCATAATCCGCTTTAACGGGTTTGTCTGCCGTCAGTATTTGTCGTAGATATTCGCGAAAATAGGGAGCCGAGCCTAACTTGTGATCTACGCGTTGGTATTTAATTTCAAGCGGAAGCGCACTTAACGAATCCAGTTGTGCTTTCGTTAAATCATTCGCTTTGTACATCTGCATCAATACCGTATTACGTCTTCCCCGTGCTCTTTCTTTGTTTCGTAACGGATTAAAAAACGCAGGATTTTTACACATACCTACCAACATGGCAGCCTGATCAATGGTCAGTTTATCGGGTGTAGTACTAAAATAAACATGTGCAGCCGATTTAATACCAACAGCGTTATTCAAAAAATCAAACTGATTGAGGTACATGTTCAAAATCTCCTCCTTGGTGTAGAGACGTTCCAACTTAACAGCAATCACCCATTCAATCGGCTTTTGCAAAGCCCTCATAAAGAAATTTTGTACCGGTGGAGAATAAAGTTGTTTTGCCAATTGTTGCGTCAACGTACTGGCGCCTCCTGCACTTTTGATCTGAAAAATACCTCGAAGTATAATGGAACGAGCCAACGCCCAGCCATCAATACCGGAATGTTCGTAAAATCGCGAATCTTCTGTATCAACTAAAGCATTGATAATGTTGGGAGAAAGATGTTGATATGACTCAGCCAAACGATTTCCTTGACTCAAAGAAAAACTTCCCAAGAGTTTCATGTCCGACGAATAAATCTCGGAAGCAAAGCGATTGTTAGGGTTTTGAAGCTCATTTATAGGTGGCAAATAGCCAATCCAACCATTTGCAATAGCAACAAAAACCATGACAATCAACAAGATGAAACTTGCAAAAGTAATCCAAAAGGCCTTGATCAACTTTTTCGTTCGTGAGGATATTTCTTTTTTTGCCATAGCTCAACAATAAATTAATTGACACAATGAAACGAACATGACTTAAGATTTAGTCTCACAAAGGCATGTTTAAATTCTGTCATGGAGTTGCATTTGTCCTTTGTGTAAAAAATAAAATTAATCAGCTGAATATATGTTCAGCATTCGGGTTGAATTTTGATATTGAGTCATAAATGATCAATCCTACTGCTATTTAATCTAATTTCAATACAGCTAGAAACGCTTTTTGTGGAACCTCAACAGAACCAATTTGTTTCATCTTTTTCTTTCCTTTCTTCTGTTTTTCCAACAATTTACGCTTACGCGAAATATCACCGCCGTAGCACTTGGCAGTCACATCTTTGCGCACTGCTTTGATAGTTTCGCGCGCTATGATTTTGGCTCCGATAGCAGCTTGAATCGCAATGTCAAATTGCTGACGCGGAATCAACTCCTTTAGTTTTTCGCACATCCGACGACCTAATGAATACGCATTATCAACATGCGTTAACGATGAAAGAGCATCGACTGGTTCACCGTTAAGCAAGATATCTAACTTCGCCAGATTGGATTCGCGATAATCGTGCAAATGATAATCAAATGAAGCATATCCTTTTGAAATGCTTTTCAGTTTGTCGTAAAAGTCGAACACAATTTCGCCCAAAGGCATATCGAATATAATTTCCACCCGATTGCTCGATATGAAATCTTGTTTCAATAATATACCTCTTTTCCCCAGACAGAGGGTCATGATGGCCCCTAAAAAATCAGTTTTGGTTATGACGGAAGCCCGAATATACGGTTCTTCAATGAAATCAATCGAAGTTGGTTCTGGTAAACCCGACGGGTTGTGCACATCAATTGTTGCCCCTTGTCTTGTATGCACACGATAGCTCACGTTGGGAACGGTAGTTATCACATTCATATCAAACTCGCGATCGAGCCGTTCCTGAATAATCTCCATGTGTAACAAACCCAGAAATCCACAACGGAAACCAAATCCAAGAGCCAATGACGACTCTGGTTCAAAGGTTAAGGATGCATCGTTGAGCTGCAATTTTTCAATCGAAGAACGAAGCTCTTCAAATTCATCGGTGTCAATTGGGTAAACACCCGCAAAGACCATAGGTTTCACCTCTTCGAAACCGGCAATAATATTTGCACATGGTCGTTTTACATGGGTAATGGTATCACCTACTTTTACCTCTTTTGATGTTTTAATTCCTGAAATGATATATCCAACATCGCCTGCACTCAAGACTTCTCGAGGCGACATGGTTAGTTTTAATACGCCGATTTCGTCCGCTTCGTACTCTTTTTCCGTATTCACAAATTTCACCCAATCGCCTTTGTGAATAGTCCCATTCACTATTTTGAAATAGGCAATGATACCACGAAATGAATTGAATACCGAATCGAAAATCAAACATTGCAAAGGAGCTTCCGGGTCGCCAACTGGGGGTGCAATACGCTCCACGATAGCTTCCAATATCTCATCAACTCCTAATCCCGTTTTTCCGCTTGCTCGAATAATTTCTTCGCGTTTACACCCCAACAATTCCACAATCTGATCCTCAACCTCATCAGGCATGGCGCTATCCATGTCCATCTTATTCATCACAGGGATGATGGTCAGGTCATGCTCGATAGCCATATATAAGTTTGAGATCGTTTGTGCCTGAATGCCTTGCGTAGCATCAACAATCAGCAATGCGCCTTCGCAAGCAGCAATGGAACGAGAAACTTCGTAGGAAAAATCGACATGGCCCGGGGTGTCAATCAAATTCAGAATGTAATGTTTCCCCCGATGCACATGATCCATCTGAATGGCATGACTTTTAATCGTAATGCCGCGTTCCCGCTCCAGATCCATATTATCCAACACTTGAGCCTGCAAATCCTTACCGGCAATAGTTTGTGTTGTTTCGAGCAACCGATCAGCTAATGTACTTTTACCATGATCAATGTGAGCAATAATACAGAAGTTTCGTATATGGTTCATGCAGAGGTGATTATCATTCTTTTATGGAGTTTACCAATGGGTGCACAAATGTAGCGATAATATTTTTGGTGAACAATAGCCTATAAGCGCTTTTCAATGGAGTGATTGATCCATGAACATTGAGCCGGAGATTGTCTGGCATTTCATTGATTATACTTTACGATTAAATGCGGAGACATCTCTACTATAGTGATTCTGAGTTGGTATTGATTTTCAATATAATCACATCATCCACCAAAACAGAAACTTTTGACAGCGAAAAAACCACCCCGTTTCGCAACGAAGTGGTTTTCATTGAAATATAAAGAAACTTGGATGCATTCTATGTATGGGCAATCATTTTGCTTTATTTACTCGAAACAACGATGTAAACTTGTGTGTTCTGTGTATTATTTTGCACTGCGACTCTCTTCTTCACTCGATGATGTAGCCCGATTGGCTCGTGTCTTGAAATTATCCGTTCCAAAACGATACGAGAATGAGATATTTAATTTACGACTGTCCCAATGATTCATCACATTCATATTTACATCACCATATTTAGCAATAGCGCCTCCTTTGTTCGTGTTGAATAAATCGTCAACCGAGAGTTTCAGCGTGGCTTTGTTGTTCATGAGCTGTTTTTGAATACCTAAATTGACCTGATATTGTGGCAATAAAGTAAAATTACCCCACAATTGTTCTGATTGATATTGTCCGCTTAACTCCATGCTCCAATCTTTTGGCAGGGTAAAGGTGTTCGACATGTTGCCGCTGTAACTCCATCGTGTGAAGGTTGTTGCACCCGCTGCATTTGAAATTACCCGTTTATACATACCAATTGCTGTTGCATTAAAATGCCACCATTTGGCAATATCAAGTTGTGTAGTCTCGGATGCATTGAAATCTATAGACTTGCTTAGATTCTGATCGGTTTGATAGATTACATTGGTTTGGTCGTTTTGCGCCAATACTTGGGTAAAAAGATCGCTGGTGTAATTGTAGCCGATAGCGGTAATCCATTTACCTTTGTATGTGTAATTTAAGCCTAACGCATTTGTATATTGCGGCTTAAGGAATGGATTGCCTTGCTGATAGGTATAAGGATCAAGCATCCATATAAAAGGGTTTAACATGTCATAGCTTGGCCGACCAATACGATAACTGTATGAAAAACCCAATTGATTATTCTCATTGAATGCATGTTGCAAAAACAGGGATGGAAACAGATTCGTATAATGTTCCGAATCAATCTGATTCATTGATTCCGAATTTCCTTTGGAATTGGTATTTTCGACGCGAAGGCCTAATTGTACGGAAGTTTTACCAAATTGACCACGCCCACTGACATAAGCTGCATTGATATTTTCATTATAAATAAAACGATCGTGTAGCTTCAATGCACTACTCCAAATTGTGCCGGTAGGATCATCAATATTAAAATTAGTGCTCCCGTCATTCGTCACGAAACTGGTTTTTACACCCGATTCAATGGTAATTGCTTTGCTAATAGGATAAACATAATCGACCTTAGCTGTCAGAATATCAATGGTACTTTTTTGTAAACCTGCCATGCTGAAATTACGGTTTAAGTTAATATCGGCAGCATTCAAATAGTAGCTGTTTTGATCGTTGGTAGCATTGTAAAAGAATTGTGCATAATCGGCGTCAATGGTCAACGATTGTCCGGTCGTATCAATATCCCATTTGTAATTTGCATTGTAAGTATAATTTTGCCAATGATTGTTTATACTTAATTTCGTGAACATCGTGGAATCTACTTGGTGGTTTGCATCTGCAAAAGCATTCTCTGTATGTCCCATGACATCATTAAAACCGGTCGATCCACGAAACATCACACTCAACACTTGGTTTTTAGTCATATTGTAATCAGCCCCAATCTTAAAATTATGAGCATTACCATGATAACGGCTGTATGAATATATTTGTTGATAAGCACCTTGATTGGAGCCTGTCATAAACTGACGTACGGCATCCATACTGTTCCATCCTCTCCATTCGTAAAATGAATAGTTTCCGTAGAGATTGATCTTCCCTGTGTGCATACTCAAATCAATACCCCCGTTTTCGCCCAGCTTACTGCCGAGACTCAACCCGCCAAACACATTGCCATTGAACCCTGGTGCCTTGTTATGTTTCGTCTTGATATTGATAATCCCTGAGTTGCCTTCTGCATCATAACGTGCCGACGGGTTTTCGATAATTTCAATACGCTCCACATTTTTCCCCTGCATCCCTTTAAGCAAATTAGCCAATTGGTCGGCGGAAAGGTAGGTCGGTTTATCGTCAATCATCACGATGACACCTTGTTTTCCCTTAAGACTAATGTTATCATTGTTGTCGACAGAAACTCCCGGCAACTGTTTCAAAATATCAAACACGTTGTCCGAAGACGTCGTGATGGATGCGTCGGGGTTAATCACCATCTTATCCGCCTTCTGCTCAATAAATTTTCGGCGTGCAGTCACGGTGGCTTCGGCCAATTGGTGTGTCGATTCGTTCAGCACGATTTGCTTGTCAACCACCAGATGATTCTTGTCGGCTAAAGAAAAAGATTCCGTTTCCACCTTTTGATAACCCATCATACTTACTGCCAATTTATATTCACCTACAGGCACTTTCTCTATCAAAAATTCGCCTTTTTCGTTGCTCACGCTGCCTGTCACCAATTGATTGGTTTTTGCATTCAACAAAGCTGCCGTGGCAAATTCCACCGGATGCTTTGTCTGATCAATAATACGCCCTTTTACAATGCCCAGCGGGGCTGCCGAGGTCATCCATACACTTGCCATGAAAACTGCCATCACTAAACATCCATAGCGCACTTTGGTAAAAATCGTTGTTCTCATAAAAATGATTGTTTCAGAAAATAAATTAAAGGAATAAATAAAGGAGAACCGGTTTCTCCATCGTTTCTGAAGCTTCATCTGTTAGACGTAATCAGATTGACAATTGGATGAGAGAAGTGAAAAAAAAAATTGCAAACGCAGAAAATTGGGAAAAGAAAAATCGTATCTGAAGAGGTTCCCAATATATTTACCTAATGGAGATAATAGATTCACAAAGATCAATTCCTTTCTTCATGAGTTTCATTTATTCATGAACTTCTTTTGCAAAAGGTTCATTCTTGCCAAAAATATTATCCCGTATACTTGAATAATCCGATGAAAAATGAAGTAACTTTGGCGAACAAAAAATACACCTACACTACCGTCATTCTATCATTCTATTGTCGATTGAAATCAAAAAGAACTAATAGGATGGCGAATAACAATGATCCTATAACAATAACATTAAAATCGAACAAACATGTCAAAAGAAAAATCAGTACAAAAAGCAGAAAAGAAGACGGCGGAAAAAAGTCTCAAAGAGAAACGGGCGGAAAAGAAGGCTAAGAAAGAAAGTAAAAGCCATCAAGCCTGATAAAGCCGTAAATAATGACTGGTACATACCAAAAGCAAAGTCCTTCAGCATTGACACTGAAGGACTTTATTGTTATATTGGGAATTCTGTTTCTTTAAATTATTGGAATTAAATCGCAATACCAAAATCCTTTTGTAATGGTTTGAATTGATAAGTTATCCATATCTTGGCTCTTTATTTCTAATGGTTTATATACTTTTTCGCCAACCGAGAATGCAATTTTCTTTTTGAACAAGGGGCCATCGTAACAAAACGAATGAAACTCTCCGTTTTCTCCACAAGGATCAACATTCACAGGCAATTGATCAATAAATGTTTTGTCTACTTCGCGGCCAACCCACTCTTCACCGAGATAGGCATCGTTGGTACATGAAAGAACAGTTTTGAACTGCATGTTTACAAAATCACGAATAAGCATGGCTGTATCCATTTTCCACAAAGGGAAAACACCCTGCATTCCGATCTTAGCTAAATTCTTTTCCCGATAGACGCGCAAGTCTTCCAAAAAAATATCTCCAAAGATAACATGCTGAATACCTTCCGATTTCGCTTTTATCAAAATCGCTTCCATTTGTTTTTCATACTCTTGATTAGTTCCTTCAGAAACAGTTACTTTCAAAAGAGGAATACCAATGGATTCAGCTTGTTTTTCCAATAACGCTTCACGAACTCCGTGCATGGAAATACGGTGAAACTTATCATTGACAGTTGTAAGCAAATAAGCTACATCAAACGTCTGTTCGTTCAGCACTTTTTGCAAGCAATATGCAGAATCTTTACCGCCGCTCCAACTAAAAATTGCTTTCGGTGAATTCATCATCTTTCTGAAACTTAGTTACCATCCGCCACCTAAAGCCCTGTAAAGCGTAATTTTCTGTTGAATAATATTGTTGTAAGTGTTGTAAAGCGAAAGCTCTGTGGAAAGTTCGTTGTTTTGCGCATTCAACACATCCAGATAGGTAGCGTACCCATTCATCAATAACTCTTGCGAGTACTTATATGCAGTTTTCAACGCATCCACTTGTTGCTTCTGATACGTGGCCTGTTGTTGTAAATAATGCATCGAAGCCAGTGCGTTCGATACCTCCGAACCGGCATTAAGCAACGTCTGTTTAAAGGTTAATAGCGCCGCCGTTTCTTGCAGCTTAGCTATTTCCCGTTGTGTGCGCAAAGCTCTTCCATTAAAAATAGGTTGCGTCAACCCCGCCACCGCACTCCAAAAGATTGAACCCGGGAGATTGAACCAATTGGCAATTCCTGTCGCTTCCGTTCCAAAGACTCCAGTCAAAGAAAGTTGAGGATACATTGCCGCTGTTGCCACATTGAATTGCTCATGCGAAGCACGCAAAGCATACTCAGCCGCTAACACATCAGGACGGCGACGCAACATTTGCACCGGAATGCCGATATGTAAAGGCTCCGTATGGAACAATGTCAAATCGAGACTATCCGAACGAACGATAGATGACGGCGCATTACCCAATAATTCTGCCAGATAATTCTCCGTTGTGACGGCGGATAATTCGATTTGAGGTAAATAAGCCGAAGCCGAAGCCAATTGAGCCTTAGCCTGCAAAACAGCCACTTCATTTACCTGAGCCGACTTTTTCATGCTTTGCACCATCGACAAATACTTTGTATAGTTTTCAATGCTCTGCATCGTAACCTGCTTTTGTTTATCGAGCAGAACCAATTGATAATAAGCCGAAGCCACGTTCGAGATTAATTGTGTACGCGTAGCCTCAACCGTTGCTTTTTGTTGAAGCATAGTTGCCATCTGCGCCTTTTTTGCGCTATTGAGTTTTCCCCACACATCCAACTCCCAACCTGCTGTTAAACTCCACTTCAAATCGGTAATAGGCACTACTTTCGGCGCCAGTGAATTTCCATATTTTGAAATATTCGACAAAGAGCCATCGGCGCCAAAATTCAATGTTGGAAATAAAGCAGCCTCACTTTGCTTATAATATTGAGCAGCTTGTTGTAACCGATTAATAGCTAAACGCACCGAGAGATTGCTATCTAACGCTTGTGTAATCAACTTTTGCAAGTCAGGATCGGCATAAAAGTCGCGCCAATTTATACTGGCAATGGTCGTCGTATCCACCGACACACTATCGCGATATAATCCTTTCGTCATGACACCTAAATCGGTTTTGAAAGGTTTCACGGCACAACTTGCCATCAGCAACACCAATGCGACAGGAAATGCTATTTTTTTTATCCTTAATGTCTCCATTTTCTTTTTCTGAGTTTTTCGTCTAACGTTTGGAAAATTACAAACATAGTCGGTATAACAAAGATACCGAAAGTCGTCCCAATCAACATACCACCGGCAGCAGCCACTCCGATTGAATTATTACCTGCCTTACCGGCTCCACCTTCTAAAATCAACGGTAACATGGCAAATATAAAGGCAAACGATGTCATCAGGATGGGTCGCAATCGCGCTCCGGCACCATCTATTGCCGCTTGCACAATCGTCATGCCACGCTCTCGTCGCTGTCGAGCAAACTCAACAATCAAAATTCCGTTTTTGGCCAACAATCCGATAAGCATGATCAACGCCACCTGCACATAAATGTTGTTTGTGACACCAAAAAGATGCACAAAGAAATAGACGCCAAACAGTCCGATACTCAACGAAAGCATTACAGACCAGGGCAAAATGTAACTCTCGTATTGAGCACTCAAAATGAAATAAACGAACAAGAACGAAAGGAAGAAGATGAAAATAGCCTGGCTGCCCGATTTAATCTCCTCGCGCGACATGCCCGAAAACTCTACCGAATAACCCGGAGGTAATGTAGCTGCCACTTGATTAATAGCATTGATAGCATCGCCTGAACTATATCCGGCTTTTTGTTTTCCCGTGATGGTTGCAGCCGTAAACATATTATAACGTGTCAGCGATTCAGGACCATAAATTCGTTTGAAAGTTAACAAAGTAGTGATTGGTACCATATTCCCCTGACTATTTCGAACCGAGACTTTAGAGAAAGAATTTAAGTCAGTTCGATCTGCAGGAGGAGCTTGAATCATGACACGGCAATATTTGGTGTAAAGATTAAAATCGGACACAAACATACCGCCATAGTAAGCCTGCAATGCTTGAAAAACATCACTCAGTGAAACACCTTCCATCTTGCATTTATCCACTTGAATATCAAATTGGTACTCGGGAAAATTCACATTAAATGAAGTAGTTGCAAACGCTATTTCAGGGCGCGCCGATAATGCCTTAATAAATTCCTGTTCTACTTGATAAAACTTATTGACATCACTTCCGGTTTTATCTTCTAATTGCATTTGAAATCCATCTGACATACCAAATCCACGAATAGCAGGTGGCGAAAAAAAGATAATTTTGCCCTCTTTAATTCCCGCCATTTTTTTATTCAACATACTAATGACATCTGTCACGGTCGTATCGCCTCGTTGATCCCAGTTTTTTAATGACGAAACCATCATCCCGTGAGAGCTTCCTGAAATTCCGGTCAACATACTTCGTCCTGAAATGATCAATCTTGCTTGAATGATTGGCATGGTTTGTATCACACTATCCAATTGTTTCATCACATGTTGAGTCCGTTCAAGTGAAGCGCCGGGAGGTAGTGTCACATCCGCGAAAACGATTCCCTGATCTTCATTAGGCACAAATGCCGTAGGAGTGATCTTAATCATGCCATAAGCGCCGAGGCCAAACAACACAATTAAAAGAACCGGTATCCAGCGATGTGTAGTGGTGAAAAACTCCAATGACCGTTTGTATTTTATCGTGGATACCTCAAATGCAGTATTGAAGTTGGAATGCAGCCGGGTAAAAAAGTTACGTTTTTTCTCTTCGTTATCGTGTCTTCGAATCAGCAAGGTACAAAGCACAGGACTCAGCGTCAATGCGTTCAAAGCCGAAAGCGCAATGGCGGCAGCCAGCGTTAATCCAAATTGCCGATAAAAGACGCCACTTGTGCTGCTTAAAAAACTCACGGGAATAAACACGGAAGCCATAACCAACGTGATGGAAATAATGGCGGTCGAAATTTCGCTCATCGCCTTAGATGTGGCATCAAACGTAGAGAGCGATTTATCCTGATCCATTTTAGCATGAACAGCCTCCACTACCACGATAGCATCATCGACCACAATGCCGATGGCCAATACCAGAGCAAACATGGTAAGTAAGTTAAGCGAAAAGCCAAAAGCATTCAGAAAGAAAAAAGCGCCTACAATAGCCACAATAGACGATATAGCCGGAATCAATGTAGTTCGCCAATCTTGCAAAAACAAAAACACGACCAAAAAGACTAATAACATTGCTTCAACCAACGTTACCTTTACTCTATTGATTGATGCTACAAGAAACTTATTGGCATCATTTGGAATTGCATATTTTACACCCGGAGGGAAAGATTTAGAGGCTTGCTCCAATGCAGCTTTTAATCGATCTACCACATTGCGCGCATTGGAACCTGCCATTTGAAATGCAGCCATACCTACTCCGGGTTTCCCGTTGGCCAACGTACTTACCGAATAATCAAAAGCACCCAGCTCAATTTTAGCAACATCTTTCAATTTCAGAATTTGTCCGTCAGGCAATGCTTTAATAACAATATTTTCGTAATCAGGTACTTGATTAAACTTGCCTTTATACGTCAACGTGTATTGAAACGGCTGATTCCCATTCAATCCCAATTGACCTGGAGCAGCTTCAACGTTCTGTTCTTGAATGGCGCTAATCACATCTTTCGGCTCCAAATTGAACGAAGCCATTTTGACAGGGTCAAGCCAAATACGCATCGAATAGGTACGCGATCCGAAAATATTTACCTGCCCTACTCCATCCACTCGCTCTAAAATAGGAGCTACATTAATTCGGGCATAATTTTGCAGGAAAGTTTCATCAAATTGCGGGTTATCGCTATAAATAGCCGCAATTACCAGCATATTATCCAACATTTTACGCGTCGTAACGCCATATTGCGCTACTGCCGTAGGCAATTGACTCAGCGCAGCTGAAACCCGATTTTGCACATCGACCTGTGCCATGTTCGGATCTGTCTTGATATCAAAATAGATATTTATGGAAGCACTTCCGTCGTTTTGTGCCGACGAAACCATGTACGTCATCCCTTCTACCCCATTGATTTGCTCTTCCAATGGAGCAATGACACTTCGTAAAACGGTTTGAGCATTTGCTCCCGGATAAGTAGCCGATACCGTTACCATTGGCGGCGCAATGCTTGGAAACTGCTCGACAGGTAACGAAATATATCCCAAAATGCCGATGATGCAAATGAGAATGGAAATCACCGTTGCCAGTACAGGTCGGCGTAAAAATGTTTGTATCATGTAACCGTGAAAATTAAAAATAAAACCGTTTAATGCAACAACGGAACAATCTTCATCCCGTCTTTCAACTGATTGATACCATCCAGAACAACAATAGAACCATCTTGCAATCCATCCTTCACCACATAATTATAATCAGCAACAGCTTCAACCGTTATATTTGTTGCATGTACAATATTTTGCTTATCAACTGTATATACCATCTTTTTATTCTGAATGTCAAAAGTGGCTTTTTGCGGTACTAACAAAGCATGGTGATAATAAGTTGGCAGACGAATTGTTCCGGTACTACCAGTTCGTAATAATTCTTGAGGATTGGGAAAGATAGCTTTCAGCAACAACGTTCCTGTGGTCGGGTCAACCAAACCGCTTCCCAATGCGATTTTTCCTTTCAAAGGATAGACCGTTCCATCTGCCAAAATTAATTCTGCAGGTGGCAATTTCATTACTTTTTGTTGCAATGTTCCTTTCAACGTGTCGGCTAAAAGCAACAACTTCTTTTCGTCGAATGAAAAATAAGCAAACATGTTACCACTTGCCGAAACAGTGGTTATGGGCGTTGCAGCGCCAGCCGTAACCAAACTTCCTTCACGTAACGTAATTTGCCCTACTACTCCCGTCACCGGACTTGTAATTGAAGTGTACCCTAAATTGATTCTTGCATTCTCATAAGTCGCTTTTGCGGCATCTAAATTACTCTTGTCAGTTTCAAGTTGATATGGGCTGATAATTCCTTGTTGAACCAAGGGAGTCACCTTTTTCACTTCCAGCGAAGCATTGTCGTAAGCTGCTTTTGCACTACGTAATGCTTGCCGGTAATCGTTATCCTGAATCTTTAAGATTGGCTGACCCTTGCGTACATGATCGCCTTCAGCCACAAACAAACGAGAAATATACCCTGTGGCACGCGAGTAAATGGTGACCACATTTTCACTTTCGAGCTGTGTGGCATAGCTTGTATAAACCGTGGCATCGCCATAGTGCACAACCATTGAATTGAATTGCGCCGGAGGCATCTTCTTCTCTTTTTGAGAAGAGTTACAAGCAGCTAACCCCACAGCAAGAACCAAAATGATGAAGTAACGAAGCCTTAAAAAATCAAAGGATTGTCTCATACGAGTAAAATTAAAAAAGAATAAAGGGAAAGGGATAACAACATTTCCGAAAAGAAAGCATGATGACACTCATCCTTCTTTTCGGAAATAAATTTGTTTTGTTGAAGCATAAAAAGTAGTCCCACCGGGAATCGAACCCAGACCAACAGAACCGGAATCTGCCATTCTATCCATTAAACTATAGGACCGTTTGATCATGCAAAAATAGTTTATTTTTCGTTAGCATGTACAACAACGCCCCTCCTTTCGCAAAAGAATCGTGCGAAAGGGGAGCAGAGCCAAGCTAACATACAGTTACTAAATTGATAACAAAGAATGTCAGACGGATTTGATACTATGCAAGACAAAATCAACAATGGCATCTTTACGTTGCCCGATATAGGTTGCATACTCTTCATTGTTCCAATCGAATAATGATTTATTCAACGATTTGTTGATGAACATCGAAGAATTGAGCGAAAATAGATGAATAAGCAAATCCTGAGGATTCAACACGCGAATTTCACCATCGGCAATGGCTGCTTTCGTGACTTCATCAAAATGGGTACGCAACGGAGCTGTTAAATTTACAATCCTATGCTTCAGAAAATCCAACCGCTCCTTGTTCACAAAAAACTCATTCAACATGAAAAATGGCATTTGCGGATTATCCAAGAAGAGGTCGAAATAACTGCCGATCATCTTTTCGATGCGATCCACATAAGGAATTTCCAATGAAAGAATGGCGTCAAAAGAAGATAAAATCGACTTCAAACGCGATACAAAAATAGTCTCGAAAAGATTCTCCTTCGTTCGGAAGTAATAGTGGATCAAGGCATGATTCACATTTGCGCGAAGTGCAATTTCGGTCGTTTTTGTTGAACTAAACCCTTTTTCAAGAAAAACGGCTTCGGCAGCCTCTAAAATTCGTTGTTCCGTGTTGTTCGTCTTCATGCTTTCGTGTTTTTTTTCAACATCAAGATGTTGATATTTAAATCATTGAATTATATTGATATACTCCTGTTTCAAGTAATTATTATGCACACACTCTCCCACTGCGTCGCTTAAAATGGCTCAATGCTTAAGCTTTGAGCATTAGACATAGGCAGTGGGAAAAAGTTTAAATGCTGACGGGGGTTTTTGTTTATTTTGTCTGTTGAATATGGGCATCGTATTGATTGACAATGGTAATAAACTTGATAAGTCCCGTAGAAATTTATTGCATAAAGACAATCAACGATGATTTTTCGTTGGAGCTTGAATTGTTCTTGTGTTCTCTGTGCCTCTGCAAGTTTGCCATAATCCTTACGAATGAAACATCAATAACTTCAAAAAGAAGGATGACACGACTTTTATCATTTCGGATATATGCAAGATATTGACATGTAACCAACTTTCGCCAATAATAATGGCCAACAATACGACAGTACCGTATTTGTATAAATTATTCATCAACTGAGGATTGCTGTCTTTCAGAAAAGTGAGATATACATGCGATCCATCGAGCGGAGGCAGTGGAATCAGGTTGAAAATGAACAAGGCAATATTAATCATCCCCCAGTAAACAACAAGATTGATAATCCACAAGCCTGTTTCGGTATTGTTGAAGAAATCCGCAAAATATAAACCACGGGCAATAATAAAGAAAAGCAGTGCAAGCACAAGGTTGGACAACGGGCCGGCAATAGAGATCAGTATCTCATCGCGATGCTTTTCTTTCAGATTGTCAGGATTAAACGTCACCGGTTTTGCCCACCCGAATCCGGCAATAACAATCAGGAAAAATCCCATCCAGTCGATATGTTTCAACGGGTTCAATGTTACCCTTCCTAAATCTTTTGCCGTGCTGTCTCCTAAAAGATAGGCAGCATACGCATGCGAAAACTCATGTACGGTTAGTCCGATAACGGCAGCCGGTATTATCTCCAATGTTTGCGTGAGATTCATTTTAATAGAATTATTTGATATGTTTATATTCCTGCGATGAAATCGGTTTTTATTTCCCTTCCACGATTTTTATTTCTTCATCTGTCAAGTCGTAGAGTTGATAAATGATTTGGTTTATCTTGTTTTCGAGGAAATCAATTCTGCGATTTAGTTGGTCAACTTTAGATTGTAGCTTGGTTTCGATTTTTTCCTGATTGAGTTGCAGTAATTGAGCAACAGAATCACTGATCTGCTCTTGCGAAAACTCTGTTTCCTTGGTAATTACAGGAATAAGCAATTGTTCAATATGTCCTTTTTTTACTTGTGCCAGAACCTCTCCTTTCTCGGGATTAATCTGATAATAAATAAAGTCCGTCAACTTTGAATTGAGGATGCCCAGCACAAACTTTAGGTCACTATTTTTCGGTAGCAATAGATGCAAATTATCTCTTGCAATGATATTTTTGCCTATCAACGTAGCAATGATGCTATCGCCGGTTTGCCGCACAATGATTTTCTCTTCCGCATCAAATAAAGCAGGATTGCGCGGCGCAGCAAGCCATTCTCCATAATCGATCCAACTGTCATTATTCCAATAACTAACATATCTGTTCATTAATCGGCCTCGCATCAATGGCAGCCAATGTTCTCCTTCAGGTTTAGTTTGGTGCTCAGTGACAAAGGGTTTTTCTTTCATCGTTTTCGCTGTTTGAGCGGGCATCCCTTTCCCTTTTTCAAATGGTTTTACTCCATTGAAAACATCGCAACTATCTTTTATCATCACCGAACGTTGCTTTATTTTTTCAAACAACGCCTTTTCTTCTTTTAGAGAAAGTATATTGATAATTTCTCCATTTTCCGGAAGATTGTACTGGTTTACAATCTGATAGAATTTGATTTCTCCTTTTTCATAAACATCAATTTGAACATCGCTATTTTTTATGAAATTGTTTTTCTCGAACACAATGACGTGCGTATCAACTACAGCCTTGAAAATATGCTTGTTGATTTGCAAAATGTTGTGCCAGAAATAATCCTTCATCAAATAACGCCTGATGTTTCTAAAAGTAATGGATTGAAGCCATGTATTGGGAATAATTACGCCTATCATCCCACCGGAAACCAATAGTTGATTGGATTTTTCTAAGAACAATAAATATAAATCTTGCTGATAATCTTGATATTGATAGCGATTGGAAAAATACCTCAACATATTTTTATCGGACACCTTCACGTAAGGCGGATTCCCAATGACAATATCAAAACCGCCATTCGTTGTTTTGTATTGTTGTGATGATTCTTTTACAATCAATCTGTTGATTAATTGCTCTGTACTATTTTCAAGTTCAACGATTTTATGGTACTGCTGTTTAAAAAGCATGCTTTTATCCATCTCGACATTTCTCTGAAACACGTCAGGAAATGACTTTTGCCAGTTAAATGGTTTTATTACATGTGCATCGCCAAAATCAATTTCATTATCATAATAATCAGTGTCTATCAAGCTGTTTCCACTTTTAATGTTTCCATCAAGCGTTGGCAACACCCGTTCGTGAAATATCTTCAATTGATAATCAATGCTTGCCTCCGTCTCTCCTTCCATACATTTCAACAGCAAACTCAATTTGGTAACTTCCACCGCGTTCACATCAATATCCACCCCAAAAATATTGTTGAGTAATATTCGTTTCTTTTCGTTCGTAGTCAGGTTACCTTCGGGTGTAAGCGGATTGTTTTTTGTCCCTTTCGAAGGTTTACCTTTGTCAGTGTAATAGTCCTTATGCCAATCTAATAAATAGTGGTAGGCGCCAATCAAAAAACTGCCGCTCCCGCATGCAGGATCAACGATCTTTATATTGCTTACCTCGTTGGGAGTTTTGCCTTCGATGAGTTTGCCTATCGTATTTTTTACGATGTAATCGACAATGTATTGAGGGGTATAATAAACACCGCCGGCTTTTCTCACATCCGGTTTTTCTTCAATCTTGGCATGATGGGCAGGGGTAATGTGGATAACTTTTCCAAGAAATTGCTCATAAACACTTCCAAGAATTTCCACTGGTAGAACAGAAAACTCATAAGGACTTTCAGGATAATATAATTCGTTGATAATAGTCTTAATAACCTTATTATCAATGCTAATTACCTTACTAATTGTGTCTTTTCTGAAATCAAATAGGCCTGAATTGTATTTATCGTCCGCTTCGCTGAATATGGCTAACAGGTTTTGATAAAAATCGCCGTGTTTCAAAGCACTTTTTAAGTTGCCGTAAGGTTCAATCCTCCGATCTTCTGCAATGCGTAAGAAAATGAGCCTGTCGATAGTTTGCTGAACAGCAAAATTCATTTCATCTTCATCAAGCTCTTTATTTTTCCAACTGATGCTGGTGGCAAGATAGGTTCTCCACGTGTCAAGCGATTGCAAAAATTCTTTGTCAACGGTAGTAGTCCCTTTCTTATGGGTGTCAGTTTGAATAAACAGGTCGAAACTCCCTTTTAAAACGCGTTCTTTGCTAAATGTTTCCCATAAAAAATCAAATTCTTTCAGGTATTCTGTATAGGTAAGATGCTTGATGCGTGCAACTGACGCTTTGTCGGTTGGCTTTGGTTTTTTGGTACAATCATATACAGAAAACTCTTCAAAATCAGTTATTATGCTGATAGGCAGCTTTGCGCTCCATCCATATCTGCGTACCTGATAGGCAGGTTGTATTTCATCTTTTATTGATATGCTCGGCTTTTTCGCTTCCACAAAAAAGAGTCTTTTGCCTCCCACTAATCGAAATGAATAATCAGGCGCTTTGGTTGCCTTACCCACTTTTACCCTGTCTTCATGAATAACTTCCCGGTAACTTTCCGCATAACCGTTTTCATTGTCAATATCCCAACCTAAAGCCTTGAAAAATGGATCGATAAAATCACGGCGTGTCATTGTCTCATTATAGTCCGCCCTTTTGTATGAGTCAAACTGATCTGTAAACCGTTCAACAAGTTCCGAAATCTTCTTGAATGCTGTTTCTTTATTGGTCATGTGGTCATGCTATTACTCTATTTTATTATCTCATCTGATGAGTGAATACAACCAAATTATTCCTTTTCGACTACAAACATACACATATTTTTCAATAGTCTGCGTTTTTTACCGAAAATACATAAAAACACCTCGTAATTTCCCTCGTTTGGTAACTCCAACGCTTCGAATGAAGGAGAACTACACAGATCCACTTTGATGTTTTTTAATGTTTTATTACTGAAATATATGATTATCTTTGTGCTTTCATTATTGGCAATTGAGCTACTTTCCCGTTTCCACAAGGAGTATTCCCCTGTCTCACAACATTCATTTCCACAGGCTATTTCATCTTTCAACACACGATTCCACATTTGATCCTCCGGGGTAACTCCGAGGTAGCTCCGACCCTCCTCCTATCCACCTCCTATGCAACTCCTATCTTCCTCCTATCATAACCCTGTATTCCATTCTTAATTCTGTGTCAATTCTTTCTTGAAGGGCCATGGCATTATTATTAATTAAACAGATTTATTTTGCTAAATAAATAAAATCACAACAGTCATATTGGCTCAAAATGCCATTTATCAACAAAAGAGTCAACTATAGGCACTAACTGGCCTAAATCACTTTTTGTTTTATCGAAATCGACAATCACGCTGTGTCGTTTGCCATAACACTCCTTTTGTCAATGAATTGCCAGATTTCTTCATCGCTTACACAAAGCGAATGCCTGCATTGAGATTGCTGCACGAGATTGAACAGCAGCAAACAACATTCCTTGAAAACACAACCAGAAAAGGAACACCAAACGTCGAAGAAATGTCTTCGTAACCGCTCTTTCTTCTATTTCAACACAGGAATAACCACAAAAAAAGGAGGTTGCAAGCAATCCTCCTTTTTCTATTTTTTGAGTGACAGACAGCGTCAAACCGTCATAATCTCTTTTTCTTTGGCGGCTAACATTTCGTCCACTTTCTTGATAAACTTATCGTGTATCTTTTGAGCATCATTTTCAGCTTCCTTTCCTTCATCTTCAGCAAGACCATCTTTGATGGCTTTTTTAAGTAAATCCATCGCATCGCGTCGAGCGTTACGGACACTCACTTTTGCCTCTTCGGCTTCATGTTTGGCTTGTTTCACCAACTGTTTTCTGCGTTCTTCTGTCACAGGAGGAATCGACAACCGGATAACTTCACCATTGTTGACGGGTGTAATGCCGACATCAGATGCCATGATCGTTTTTTCAATGACACTGATCATCGCTTTCTCCCACGGCTGAATCGTTATGGTCTTTGCATCGGGTGTGGTCACCGTAGCTACTCCACTAATTGGCACATGGTTGCCATAATATTCCACATGCAATCCATCTAAGATTCGGGGATTGGCTTTGCCGGCACGAATATGCGCAAATGTTTCATCTAAGAAACTCAGGGTAGTTGCCATTTTGTCTTCAGCAGACTTCAAAATTTGTTTTACATCTGTCATAACCTCTATTTTATGGAGTTGATTAATAGGTGTATTTTGTACTCGAGTTAGTTGAAAAAGAAACTGATAAAGCGTTTGAGGTGTTATTCCTTCAGCATTTAATGCTAAGTTGGTTCAGCACCGTCCGTATCTTTTCAAAAGTAGTAATGGTGGTTGGCACTAATGGAAGGCGTAATTTATTATCAATCATACCCATCACAGACAATATACTTTTAACGCCAGCCGGATTCCCATCCACAAATAACAAGGTAATCAGCTCGGTGAATCTATGATGTATTTCGCGGGCTGCCTCGTACTGACCATTTAATGCTAATCGCACCATGCGGCTGAACTCATAAGGAAAAGCATTCCCGATAACTGAAATTACGCCCACCGCACCTAATGTAATGAGAGGAAATGTGATGCCGTCGTCGCCGGAGATAACTACGAAACTTTCCGGTTTATTCTTAATAATATCATCGATTTGTGGGAATATACCCGAAGCTTCCTTCACTGCTACGATGTTCTTAAAGTCATTTGCCAAACGGAGCGTTGTTGCAGCCGACATATTGACGCCTGTTCTTCCCGGCACATTGTACAAGATGATTGGTAGTTTAGATGCCAGAGCAATGGCTCTGAAATGCTGATAAAGGCCCTCTTGGGATGGTTTGTTGTAATATGGAGTAACAGATAAAATAGCATCGACTCCCTTTAAATCCTGATGCATGACTTTTTCAACAACTGCTTGTGTGTTGTTTCCGCCAATGCCCAGTACAATGGGTAATCGCCCTGCATTCACAGAAATAACAAAGCGTGTAATAGCATCTTTTTCTTCTTCTGTCAAGGTAGCCGTTTCTGCAGTAGTACCGCAAACTACCAGATAATCAGTTCCATTTTTAATTTGATACTCTACCAAGCGCTGTAAAGCATCAAAATCGACTGATTCATCCTCTTTAAAAGGGGTTATCAGGGCAACACCCATCCCTGTGAATGTACTTTTCGTCATAGGTATGCATCAAAACAAAGTGCAAATGTACACTTTTTTTTGACTAAACAGACAATCAAAAAGAGATATTTGCAGGCAGTTCTTGCTATCGCTGACCCTGTTTGCCTCTTTCCGCACCAACAGAACTGGGCGCAGAGTTTAAACGATAGTCATACAAAATTGCATGACCTACAGGCTATTAAAATGGCTTATTACCTCAACGGAATGTATTAAAAAAAAATGTACCTTTGTTCTTTCTATTGACACCATTCAAACAGCATTTCTCGTTATGGAGGACAAATTATTTATATATAACACATTAGGAAGAAAGAAAGAGTTATTTAAACCCATTCACTCGCCTCACGTCGGGCTTTACGTATGCGGCCCCACCGTGTATGGAGATGCTCATTTAGGACACGCCCGACCCGCCATCACGTTTGATTTATTGTTTCGTTACCTGACACATCATGGATACAAAGTGCGCTATGTCAGAAACATAACCGATGTAGGACATTTGGAGAATGACGCTGACGAAGGAGAAGATAAGATTGGGAAAAAAGCACGTGTTGAACAATTGGAGCCAATGGAAGTCGTGCAATACTACACCAACCGGTACCATAATTCCATGAACGCTCTTAATGTATTACCTCCTAGTATCGAACCTCATGCTTCAGGTCACATTATTGAGCAAATCGAGTTTGTGAAAAAGATATTGAATACTGGGTTGGCTTATGAAAGCGAAGGATCGATCTATTTTGATGTGGAAAAATACAATCAACACCACCATTACGGGAAACTTTCAGGGCGAAACATCGACGAACTCATGGACTCGACCCGAAGCCTCGAAGGACAGCAAGAAAAACGACGCCCAATTGATTTTGCATTATGGAAAAAGGCCAATCCCGAACACCTGATGCACTGGCCATCGCCATGGAGCGAAGGATTCCCGGGTTGGCATCTGGAATGCTCCGCAATGGGGACCAAATACCTTGGAGAAACATTCGACATACACGGAGGTGGCATGGATTTAATGTTCCCGCATCACGAATGTGAAATCGCTCAATCGACGGCAGCATTAGGCCACGAGTCTGTTAACTATTGGATGCACAACAATATGATTACCATCAATGGACAAAAGATGGGAAAATCACTTGGCAATTTTATCACGTTAGAAGAACTGTTCACCGGATCGCATCCACTATTGAAACAAGCGTTTTCGCCAATGAGTATTCGATTCTTTATTTTACAGGCACATTATCGCAGCACGCTCGACTTTAGCAACGAAGCGCTGCAAGCAAGCAGTAAAGGATTTTCGCGCCTGATGGACGGATACCAACGATTACAAAAACTAACGCCAGGCACCAGTTCTACTGTGGATGTAGCCAATTTACGACAACGATGCGAAGAGGCCATGAATGATGATTTGAATAGTCCGATAGTGATTGCTCACCTGTTTGATGCGATAAAAGCCATCAATGCTGTGCACGACGGCCTCGCAACAATATCGGCAAATGATCTGGCGGAATTAAAAGCTACCATGAAAGATTTTGTGGAAGATATTCTCGGGCTGCAAACAAATCAACTTGCCAATGATGAAACAACAGATGCATACCACAAAGCAATTGACTTATTGCTCAACCTACGAATGGAAGCCAAAGTCAAAAAGGATTGGGAAACTGCCGATCACATACGTAACCAACTCACCGCATTAGGATTTGAAGTTAAGGATACAAAAGATGGCTTCGAGTGGAAACTTTAAATGCTCCATTTTGAAAAAGCTAAAGAACATGAGACCAATTCATTTATCTGAATAGACACAACAAAGGGTCATTACGTCTGTGATTTTATGTTAAATATTTCTTGAAAAGAAATTGTATCTCACGGCGATAGGAAGATAATTGCTACTTTTGTAGTCAATTTTTTGCCTCAGACTCTTTAGATAGATATAAACAGTAATACAAACAGAGACTGATACATCAATAAAATGGTTCAAAAAACAATTGTTTTTGTTTTTGTTTTGTTTCTATTTTTAGGTCAAGACATTCGTGCCCAAGCATTTGAACACACTATTGAAATTGGGCCTACTATAGGTTCTTCTTTTTATCTTGGAGATGCAAATGGCACGTGGTTTAAAAATAGCCAAATGACATTTGGAGGTGTAATTCGCTATCCGTTAAACACTCGCTTTGCGGTAAGTGTAGAGGCATTAACAGGCAAATTTGCAGGACAATACATGGATCAAAGCGAAGGGAGCCAACAATCATTTAAGAATCCCTTTTTCTTTACGAGCGCACATTTAGAATTTAATTTTTTCTCTTATGACTCATACGATGTGACACTAGAAAGCTCAACCATCAATCCTTATATTCTTGGTGGGCTAGGTATTGTTTCCTATCAATCGGCAACACCAGTATTGAGCGGAGGGTTAGGTATCAAATTCAAATTAAGTAATCGGTTGGATTTGAATTGTCAATGGACAATGAATAAAGCATTTGCAGATGATCTTGAGGGGGTTGGTGAATTAAATAATCCTTACAAATTAAATAAATCATCATTTCTTAATAACGACTATTTCTCGGCACTAACTATATCACTTACTTTTGCCTTCTACACACAACGTTGTCCATGTAGAACAGGCATATTACAAGGTTTTTAGTAAAATCAACAAATGGAAAATTCGTTGCTTCATCAAATTGAAAAAACAAGATTACCTCGTCATGTAGCAGTGATTATGGATGGCAATGGCAGATGGGCAACCCAACAAGGATTCAACCGCGTTTATGGCCATAATGAAGCATTGAAAGCAGTACGCGAAATTACTGAGACCGCTTCAGAATTGGGAATACAATTCCTCACTTTATACACATTTTCCATCGAAAATTGGGGCAGACCCAGCGACGAGATAGCCGCTCTCATGGAGTTGTTAGCCAGTGCGATTGAAAAAGAGACACCTTCGCTTCACAAAAATAATGTCAGACTTTTAGCTATCGGAGAAGAAGAACGCTTGCCCGAGACAGCTCGTAAAAAGCTGGATGCCTCAATGGCGCTGACTGCCAACAATAAAGGGCTAACGTTAGTACTGGCGCTCAGCTATTCATCTCGATGGGAAATCATTCATGCAACACAAAAGATATGTCAAGATGTGCTTAATGGCGCTTTAACCGTTGATTCGATCAATGATCAGGTATTTGAAAATCACTTGACAACCAAAGGTATTCCTGATCCTGATCTATTGATTCGCACAAGCGGGGAGCTGCGCATCAGTAACTTTTTATTATGGCAATTAGCCTATGCAGAGCTATATTTTACAGAAACACTTTGGCCTGATTTTAAGAAAGAAGATTTCTACAAAGCCATATATGAATACCAAACCCGAGAACGCAGGTTTGGTAAAACCGGAGAGCAACTAAAAACTCATTGACCTCTTTTCAAGAGATCTTCACATGCCCACTCATCTAAAAACAGCTTATGTTAAAACGCACCATCTTTACGTTACTTACCTTGTTTGTAAATATAATCGTCTTTGCTCAGGCACAAGATTCTATTCCGGCTGCAAAATCAGACACTGCGAAATTTATTACATCTCCGGTTATTCGTTACACACAAAACCCCAAGGAATATGAAATCGCAGGAATCAACGTAACCGGTTCTACCACTTATGAGAACTACGTGATTATTGGGTTTTCGGGATTGACTGTTGGCGAAAAAATCAAGATACCGGGTGATGAGATTACATCCGCAGTCAAACGATTTTGGAAACAAGGCCTTTTTTCGGATGTGAAGATTTCAGCCTCGAAGGAAGAAGGCGATAAAATATGGCTAACCATTGAGCTGAAACAATTACCACGTATATCGCAAGTCAATTATAACGGCCTCACCAAATCATACGTTGACGATGTTTCGCCTAAAATAGGCATCATAAAAGGCGGTCAAATGACACCTGATTTACGCGACAAAGCAATTGAAGTGATTAAGAAATACTTGTTAGACAAAGGGTTTCGCTATGCCACAGTAACCGTGGTTGAGAAAGATGATCCAAATCAAAAAGGCATGATGAGTGTCGATATTAACGTAGACAAAGGCCCTGTTGTTAAAGTAAACAAGATATTTTTAGAAGGAAACAAAGCGCTTACCTTCAATCAAGTTGTTGGTGCAATGAAAAAAACCAACGAACCGCTATTGATTAATCTATTTAAAACGAAGAAGTTTGTGGATGCTAATTTTGCAGCCGATAGAAAATTGATTATAAATCGTTACAATGACAAAGGATTTCGCGATGCGTCCATCGTTTGGGACAGTGTGGCTCACATAAGTGATAACAAAGTAGATGTTTATATCAAAGTTCATGAAGGTCAACGATACTATATCCGCTCCATTTCCTGGGTTGGAAATACCATTTATCCATCCGACTATTTAAGTCTGATATTGGGAATTAAACCTGGCGATGTGTACAATGCTAAGTTATTGGATGATCGCTTAAATTCAGATGACGATGCTATAGCAAAATTGTACAAAAACAAAGGCTACCTGTTTATGAATGTTGACCCTATCGAAGCAAACACTACCAACGATTCGATTGACTTCGAAATGCGCATTTATGAAGGGAAACCTGCTACCATCAACAATGTCACCATCAGTGGCAATACCCATGTGTACGAAAATGTTATCCGTCGAGAAATGTTTGTGCGTCCCGGACAGTTGTACAATGAATCGGATATTACCCGTACCATGCGTCAATTAGCACAAATGGGCAATTTTGAACAGGAAAAACTGATCCCCGATATTCAACCCAATCCGGATGACGGCACGGTTGATATTGCATGGCCGTTAGTCTCGAAATCGAATGACCAGATTGAATTCTCAGCAGGCTGGGGACAAACAGGAGTTGTGGGAAGTTTATCCTTAAAGTTCAGCAACTTTGCCATTCAAAATCTTTTCAAACCATCCACGTATCGTTTTGTTCCTGAAGGAGAAGGCCAGACATTCTCCATCTCGGCACAAACAAATGGAAGTTATTATCAGGCATATAGCGTTAACTTTGTAGAACCTTGGTTAGGAGGAAAACGTCCCAACTCGCTTTCTTTATCCGCTTATTACTCCATACAAACCGGCGTAAGTAACAGTTATTCCAATTATATGAATAGCTACTACAATAGTTACGGGAGCAGCATGTACGGAAGTCCATACAGCTCAAGTGCCCTGAGTTACCAGGCTGACCCTACAAAATTCATTCACACGTTTGGATTATCTGCCAGTTGGGGGAAACGATTGAAATGGCCGGATGACTATTTTCAACTTAATCTTGGTCTTGAATATCAACACTATTCACTCAGCAATTGGGATTATTTCCTTATGAAAAACGGGACTTCAAATGTCGCCAGCTTAAATGTGGTATTAAGTCGTAACTCGATTGATAATCCCATTTTCACCAGAACAGGATCTACATTCTCATTATCAGGTCAATTCACTCCACCCTACTCGCTTTTATCGCCGAATAAAAATTACTCAAATTTGACGGATGCTCAAGCCTACAAATGGGTGGAATTTTATAAAATCAAATTTGCATCCAAGGGGTTTGTTCCACTTACTTCAGGTTCACATCCTTTCGTGCTAATGGCACACGCGGAATATGGCTTTTTGGGATATTACAATAAAAACCTTCAATCACCTTTCGAAACCTTCTATATGGGTGGTGACGGAATGACAGGATACACCACATACGGCACTGAAACCATTGGTTTGCGAGGCTATGAAAATGGTTCATTGACACCTATAGCAACCTACAGAGGTCAAACGGGACAAATGGGATATGTTTATTCACGCATTGGAGCTGAAATACACTACCCTCTCTTGTTAGAACAAACAACCAACATTTATGCCTTGGCATTTTTTGATGCGGGAAATTGCTGGAGTTCATTTAATCAATTCAATCCATTCGATTTGAAACGTTCAGCAGGAGTTGGTGTTCGTATATTCCTACCGATGTTCGGGCTTTTGGGAATTGACTGGGGATATGGATTTGATCCGATTAATGGCAGCAAACAATATAGCGGAAGCCACTTCCACTTTGTTATTGGACAAGAGTTCTAACGATTAAAGACGTCCGGTATGCAATGCACTGTAAAAAAGATAAGCCTCATATTTTTGCTTTCTGTCGGCTTCTTTGTGGTTGCTCAAGCTCAAAAGTTTGCATTGGTTGATATGGATTATATCATGAAGCATATACCTGCTTATGAATCAGCGAATGATCAACTAAATCTCCTGTCAAAGAAATGGCAAACAGAAGTAGATGCAGCCACGCAAAATGCGCAAAACATGCTCAAATCCTATCAAACCGAAGTGGTGTTTTTATCACCTGAGATGAAGACAAAACGAGAAGGCGAGATTGCTGCCCAAGAAAAAGTGGTCCAGGATTTGAAGATACACTATTTCGGACCAAACGGGGAACTTTTCAAAAAACGGGAAAGTTTAATTAAACCCATTCAAGATGAAATTTACAATGCCATTCAATCCATTTCGTCTGATCGCGGCTATCAATTAATACTCGACAAATCATCAGCGCTAAATATCATTTTTTCATCCCCAAAACTCGATATTAGTGACGATGTATTAGTCAAACTTGGATATTCAAAATAAATACGTACATTTGTGGCTCAATTTTCAATCATTAAAAATCAACTCGTTATGTTTAAGAAAATTTTAGTATTGGTTCTGCTTTGTGCACCTCTGACCCTATTTGGACAATACAAATTTGGGCACCTTAACACCCAAGACATCTACAATGCGATGCCGGAAAAAGCTACTGTTGAGAAAACGTTGCAAGACCTTGCAAACACCTATCAGACTCAAATAAGCCAAATGCGTGATGAGTACAATCGTCGCGTCAAAGAGTTTGTTGATAAAAGAGATAGTATGCCCCCTGCAATTCAACAAGCACGCCAAAGTGAAATTGCTGACATGGAACAACGCATCAACACGTTAAATCAAACAGCTCAAACTGACTTGCAAAAGAAACAACAAGATCTTATTCAACCGATCGTTGACAAGATAAAAAAAGCCATTGATGCAGTAGGACAAGAAGGCGGATTTACCTACATTTTTGATCTACAAGTTCCGGCAATTATTTATCATTCAGATCAAAGTATTGATGTAACTTCTTTAGTTCTTAAAAAATTAGGCGTTACTCCTGGTGCTACAGCTACCCCTGCAGCAACTTCCACCGAAACTCCTGCCAAAAAGAAGACTAAATAATCAATCAGAATACGACATAAAAAAAGCGACGAGAAATTTCGTCGCTTTTTTTATGTCCAATGCAAAAACTTACGCTTTGACCATTGGTCGAAGTTGTTTGAAAAAATCATTTCCTTTGTCATCCACCAAAATAAAAGCAGGGAAATCGACCACTTCAATTTTCCATATAGCCTCCATTCCTAACTCAGGATACTCCAAACATTCAATTTGTTTGATATTTTCCTTTGCCAAAATAGCAGCAGGACCACCAATAGAACCTAGATAAAAACCACCATGCTTCTTACAAGCATCCGTAACTTCCTGACTGCGATTCCCTTTTGCAATCATAATCATACTGGCTCCATTATTTTGAAATAAATCGACATAACCATCCATCCGACCCGCGGTTGTTGGACCCATAGAACCACAAGCCATTCCTTCAGGTGTTTTAGCTGGTCCGGCATAATAAACAGGATGTTCTTTGAGATATTGAGGTAACTCCTCTCCCCGATCCAAACGTTCTTTTAGTTTTGCATGGGCAATGTCGCGTGCAACCACAATTGTTCCGGTTAACGATAGAAATGTAGCCACAGGATAGCGGGTAAGTTCAGCCAATACCTCCTTCATCGGGCGATTCAGGTTAATTGGAATTCCCTGTAAACGGCCTTTTCCACTACGAAAAGCTGCTGGGATCAAACGACCAGGATTAGCATCCAACTGTTCTAACCAAACTCCATCCTTATTGATTTTGGCTTTTACATTTCGATCGGCGCTACACGAAACTCCCATTCCTACCGGGCATGAGGCTCCATGCCGAGGCAACCGGATAACCCGAATATCGTGTGCATAATATTTTCCGCCAAATTGCGCGCCTAAACCAAGACGTTGCGCGGCTTGCAATAATTTTCCTTCCATCTCGATATCTCTAAAGGCCTGACCATACTCGTTTCCATGAGTTGGCAATGTATCATAATATTTCGCCGAAGCGAGCTTTACTGTTTTCAAACACGTTTCAGCTGAAGTTCCACCGATGACAAAAGCAATATGATAAGGAGGACAAGCTGCCGTTCCCAACGTTTTCATTTTTTCAATCAGGAAATTCTCTAACGTCGCAGGATTCAACAACGCTTTCGTCTCCTGATACAGATAGGTTTTGTTGGCCGAACCGCCACCTTTGGCTATGAATAAAAAAGAATATTCCATACCTTTCGTGGCGTATATATCAATTTGAGCAGGCAAGTTACAACCACTATTTTGCTCTGTGTACATATCCAATGCTACGGTCTGAGAATAACGAAGATTCTCGTTGGTGTATGTTTCGTAAATTCCTTTCGATAAAACCTCTTCATCTTTACAACCCGTCCATACTTGCTGTCCTTTTTTGGCAACCACAATGGCTGTACCTGTATCCTGACAAAACGGAAGTTGTCCCTCGGCAGAAACTTCAGCATTCAGCAACATAGTCAATGCCACTGCTCGATCGTTTGGGCTTGCCTCTGGATCATCTAAAATAGCGCCCACTTGTTCGTTGTGAGCAGGTCGGAGTTTAAAGGAAACCTCACGCAATGCAGTTCTTGACAATAAAGTAAGCGCTTCGGGATCCACTTTGAGCATTTCGTGACCATCGAAACTGGCTACCGAAACGTGCTCTTTCGTAAGCAACGTATATTGGGTTTTGTCTTCACCCAAGGGGAATGGTTCTTGGTAGTAAAAAATTGGAGTTGACATAATAATTTGTTATATAATTATTTAGTATGATATAAATACAGAATAACGAATGATTTTCAATCGTTCAAAGGTAGAAAACTTTTGCCATAAAGTCTTTCATTAAAGAAATAAATATTCAATCAAGCCTTTGTGATAATTCACCTAATATGCAAATATACTTAATTATGCATGAAAATGGCATTTCACTTTTGGAATTATCCAAAAACAGCATATCTTTGCACTGTATTAATATCGTAATACACTAATACTACAAAATATGATTGATTTACAACACATGTCCTTTTGGTATAAAGAGAAAGTGAAGGTTTTTGATACTTTGTCGATGAGTATGGAGGCGGGAAATATCTATGGTCTGTTAGGAGAGAACGGAGTGGGAAAAACAACTCTTCTGCGTATAATGGGTGGGTTACTTTTCCCAAAAACAGGTAGTTGTTCTGTTATGGGATACGTACCGGGGAAAAGACATCCCAGTTTTTTATCGAAAGTGTTTTATATTCCCGAGGAATTTGTGGCACCACATCAAAAAGCGGATACTTTTGCACAAAATATAGGCCCGTTTTATCCTAATTTCGATTATAATCAGTATATGGTCTTAATGCAGGAGTTTGATGTAGATGGTAAACGCAATTTTAACGAAATGTCTTTTGGACAGAAAAAGAAGACAATGATTTCACTCGCATTATCCACCAATACAGAACTTTTATTGCTTGACGAACCCACCAACGGATTGGATATTCCATCGAAGACAATATTTAGACGAGTAGTGGCAAGGGCTGCTGATGCTTCGAAGTGCATAGTTATCTCCACGCACCAGGTAAGAGACCTTGAATTTTTGATTGATCCTATTGTAATTCTCGAAAGAAACAATTTATTGCTTAACCAATCGGTGGCAGCAATCACTCAAAAGCTAAAATTTGATGTAGTACCGAAAGTACCTGTAGATGCCCTATATTCCGAAGAGATGATGGGAGGATTTGGCGTAGTAGTGCCCAACACGGATGGAGAAGAAAGCAAAGTGAATATTGAGCTTTTATTCAACGCTGCAATTTCAAATCGCGCCCGCTTTGCTGAATGGTTTAAGTAAACTAATAGCCCGAAGTATTATTATGAAACGAGCAGGCATTCACCAAAGTTGACAAAAGTAAATTATGCGAGTTCCATACACCTTAAACAAATAAAACATTTTCGTATGAATGAAATATTTAATCTGAAACGATTTTTGATGGTTGTGAAAGCTGAAACATGTTCTTTTCGCAAGCATTACTTCTTTTTTGTGATCTTCGCAGCTGCTTATGCTGTTACCGTTTTTTTAATCGGACGCAGTAGTTTTAAACCGGAAGGCTTTGCCCCATTAGGAATTATTCTTATTATCATTACTCCTTTTATATTATATAAGGATGTGTATCATAAGATTAGGGGTGTAAATTACACCATGCTCCCGGCTTCTAATGTTGAAAAATGGATAGCTTTCTGGGCACAATGTGTGGTATTCGTACCATTAATTATTGGCGCTTCATGGCTTTTCTTGCAGGGGTTAGAATTCATCCTGTTTCATGTGCCCATCGATCTTAACTCTGATTGGAGACAGATTCGAAAAGTCATCGTTGGTATTTACGGGTTGCAATCAATTGCCATGATGGGTGTGATGTCCTTCAGTCGATTAAAAGTACTTAAAACATTTGGATTTCTTTTTCTTATCCAAGTGATCACGCTAATAATCAGTAGTTTTTTTGTTCATCAGTTCAATTTTGAAGATATAATCCTTCAATCTAAGATTTCAAATTTTGATATAAATCATTCGTGGTGGTTTATGGATTATATGAAAGCAGTGATTTATATCGTATTCCCGCTCGGATTATGGCTTACATCATTTTTCAAATTGCAAGAACAGGAATTATAAAGGAATGACACGTACTGTTGTTCACTAACTAAAAAATATCTACAATGGAATTCAATAATAACAAGCCCATTTATCTGCAAATTGCAGACTACGTGTTTGACAAGATACTTTCCGGCGAGTGGACCGCCGGTGAACGTATTCCTTCCGTACGGGAGTTGGGCGCTAATTTACAAGTCAATCCGAACACAGTGGTACGTACTTTCGATTTCTTACAAGGAGAATCGATTATTTTCAATAAAAGAGGGATCGGATACTTTGTTGCCGAAGAAGCATTGCAACGAATAGTCAAGCTCAATCGTGCGAAATTCTTTAGTAGCCAATTACCATCTATGTTCAAAACAATGAATGCGTTGGGCATCTCGTGTACCGAGATATTAACTCAATATGAAGATTTTATCAAACAATAGTAATTATCATGGGGATTCAAGAAATCGCTTTTGAAAAAACCCTCAACCCATACCATTATGAAAAAACGGAGTAATATTACTTTAATCATCCTGGCAATGCTACTTTTGAGTATTCCAGTAGTGGGTATCGTTGCCTTACGTAATGCGATAAATAATCCCAAAGGGATTCAGTTAGACGAACACATACGGATTGTACAAACAAGTGAAAAACAGTCTGACACTTCAAAGGTCAAGGTTACCTTAGGAGCCAATAGCGATAAAGGCATCGAAATCAACATAACCCAATAGGCTACTTACCAAATTATTCACGAATGACATTCATCTGTTACAAGCTTATTTTCAAGATAAAGAGCATTGTAACAGGAGAGGTCGTTTATTTATTAATACATAAATTATTTCAGATGAAGAAGTTATTATTTACGCTCATGATCTTGTTTCCGCTTGTGGCAAGCGCTCAAACTTCCACCGGGAAGTATCAAGTCAAAGGACAAGCAGTTGATTCAATTGGAGGCCAAACGATTCCTTATGTTACTTGTTCGGTGATGGCCGCCAACAAACCGCAACAAATAATTGCCCGCTTTGCCAGCGATGTAAATGGAGATTTTTCGGGTAGTTTGAAAGCCCCGGGCAAATACATTGTCGTCGTTTCATTTATAGGAAAATCGCCCGCACAAAAAACTTTTACCGTCAGCGAAACACATCCGGTCGCTCAATTAGGTAAAATTGCGATGAGTGATAACCAACATTTGAAAGAAATAACCGTTGTAGCAACAAGACCATTGATAAAAGCCGATGTGGATAAAATTTCGTATGATGTGCAACAAGACCCCGAAGCCAAAGCCTCTACAGCGCTCGACATGCTTCGGAAGGTACCAATGGTGACGGTTGACGGGCAAGATAATATTCAATTACAAGGATCATCTAACTTTAAGATCTATCTGAATGGAAAACCATCCAACCTTTTTAGCAACAACCCGTCTCAGGTACTTAAAAGCTTTCCTGCAAACATGATCAAAACCATTCAAGTCATTACCCAACCGGGAGCTAAATACGATGCAGAAGGTGTAGGCGGAATTATCAACATCGTTACCGTTCAAAACACAAATACAAGTGGCTATTCTGTCACCATTAACGGACAAACTTCGACTCGTGGAGCTTATGGTGGAGGCGTCAATCTCGCATTTCAAAAAGGGAAATGGAGTTTCTCGGGAAATTACAACTATTCCTATTTTGCTCAACCACATGTCACAACAACATCAACCCGTGATGTTTTACCTATTAATGGCATCATAGCCGGTTATGCACATGCAGCACAGGTTGCCACGGTAAACAACAGCACTCCGGCACAATTTGGGAATGGACAATTAAGCTATGAAATGGACTCCTTAAACCTATTCTCGATTTCGTTTAACCGCCAGTATGGCCAGCAACGAAGCGCAACCACAGCCACAACTACCGATCAAAATGCAAGTTATTCCACGGTTTTCGGTTATGATCAAAATAGTTTACAACATTCAACTTGGGGATCAACCGATGTGGAAGCAGATTACCAACACACATTCAGAAAAAAAGGTGAGAATTTAACAGCTTCCTACAAATACAGCAACACTCCTAATAACAGCAACTATAACGCTGTGAATGACAATTTTTCTTCACTCATAACACCGCAACCGTGGTTGGCAAATACCAGTATCAGCGACAACAACGCTTATAGCAACGAACATACTTTTCAGATAGATTTCAGCGATCCATTGGGAAAAGCCCAAACGTTGGAGATGGGCAGTAAATTTATTAAACGAACCAATACCAGCTACACCACTGACAACAATATTTTTTATCAATTCTCAAATGGAACTTATTCGCTATTACCTGATAGCATTGACAATACAAGTTTCAATCAACGACAATCTATTCTGGCAGGATACATAACATACAGCGCCAATTGGAAAAAATTCGGATTGAAAGTGGGTACACGTTACGAATACACGTGGCAAAACGGTTATTTTAACAACATCGACTCCGTAAGTAATTTCAATACAAATTATGGCGTGTTAGTTCCTTCGGGCGCCATCACATATACGTTGGCTCCGATGCAGACATTACGTTTAGGTTACAACATGCGAATTCAACGACCCAGTATCGGCTATTTAAATCCTTATGTAAACCGACGCGATCCAAACTATATTAACTACGGAAATCCTGGCCTTGATCCTGAGAAAAGCAACAATATCACCTTCGGGTACAGTAATTTCTCATCGAAATACAACATCAGCGCCGAATTAAGTTATACATTTGTCAACAATGCTATTGAGCAATACACCGCCCTTCTGCCGAACAGTTCGGTTCAATACAGCACCTACGGAAATATTGGCCATAATAACCAACTGTTTTTGAATGTTTTTGGAAGTTATCGAGGTCTCAGTTGGTTGAATATCTACATGAACGGAAATATTGGCCATGTAAATATGAAAAGCAGTGACCAAAGTATGCAAAACAGCGGCTACACTGGCCACGCATTTCTGGGAGCATCCTTTATTTTTCCGAAAGATTACCGTTTAAGTATTGGTGGAGGCGCCAACCTCCCACAAGTGAACCTGCAAGGAAGCCAATCCTCCTTCTTCTTCTCGTATATGGCATTTTCGAAGGATTTGCTCAAAAAGCGACTAACGTTGTCATTAGTAGGTGTGGCATTGCCCAAACAACATATTTATATCAACACTCATGCCACCTATTTTGATCAAAATACCGACGTTCATATTTATCCACCATGCGAGTTACGCTTCAATGTATCCTACCGGATCGGGGGGTTAAATACTCAGGTGAAAAAACCTAAAGCAACGATCAACAACAACGATTTGAAAACGCAACAACCCGATACCGGAGTTGGAAGCACCCCAAACATTTAGTATTTCCTTTTATCACCTCGAAGAGGCATTCTGGTCATAACGACCAAGATGCCTCTTTTTTGTTATTATATGGAAGAAATTAAAGCAAGTGGGTAGAAAAGAGTTGGCAACTGACAATTAGATCGTCCGAATGCTTTGAACTTTACAACTTGCCACTTTTAAACGCAGTCGTTTCTTCCCCCTATTACACAATCACTGTTCCGATTGTTTTTGGTGCTTTGTAAGCTGATATTGGCCAAAACAAGTTTGTTTTGGGATAATGTAACTTTGCATTGGCGAAAAACAACTTACATTAGCCAACATCATGTTAGAATTAACGAGAACAAGCTTGTTTTGGCGAGATTCACCTTGCAAAAAGGGTTTTGCAGCTGATTAACAGGAAAAGTAACTTCAAAGATGTGTAGAACAGGTATCTCAGTGTTATTTCCACGTAAATTATTTGTTTATTCAGGACATTGGAACTCGCAAATATCATCGTCTTTGGGTTAACCCTGCCTTAATGCCCGTTGCATTTCTTTTTCATAGAGACTTTTGGCAAACAAGCAAGAATGCAATTTAGAAATTAAAGCAAAAATTGTAACCTTTGATGTGTAAAAAAATAAGGCAATTTTCAATTTGAATATACAGAGCTTAAGTGAGGCTATCTATAAAACGCAACAACCTTATTCTACCTTCGATGCGTATGTGCATCAATAAAAGAGGAAAGATGATCTTTCCCTAAATTGCTGAACAGCCCATTGGCATTTTTAAGCACTACATGCAATGGGACATACTTTTGCAAAGCAATTTTCCGGTACAACGTTTCAATGGCAACAGCACTTTCGTCAGTTTCAATGCAAAGACGATCAAAAGGAGTTGCACGAAGCGCATCAGGATTGAATTTAGTTCCATAGGAAAGATAAAAACCCTGATTGAGAAGTGACTGAGTCAATTCCGGTTTGCCACGAAACCCATGAATCATCCAGGGAACTGAAGGATGAAGCGTTTTGTGCAATGCAATGATTTCCTGCCAATATCTTACACAATGAATGAACAACGGTTTTTGAACTTGCTCTGCCAACAAGGCTATTTCTCTTAATACCACTTTTTGCAAGTCAATGTTAGTTGAACACAATTTATCAAGACCGGCTTCTCCAATAGCAACAACCAAAGGGTGCGTTGCAAAAAAACGAAGCCTCTCTACAAATTGTTCATAGTTGTCATCTACTTGACAAGGATGAATTCCTATCGAATAAAACCGATTAGGAATAAATGGTAATTCCCCGTGCAAATCGTCGGGGAACAATTGTACAATATGAATTTCATTTGTTTCCATTTGAAAGAGCAAAAAAATGATCGGGAAAATTGACTAAATAGATCATCTCCGTAGCACGAGTGAAAGCCGTGTAAAGCCAACGGTAATAATCGGCATTCAATTGATCGTCAGCCATCATGCCCTGATCAATAAACACCGTTTGCCATTGTCCTCCTTGTGCTTTATGACACGTGACGGCATACGCAAATTTAACTTGCAAGGCATTTAAGTAGGGATTTTGTTGCATCTGTTTTGCCCGTTCACGCCGGTTACCGATTTCAACATAATCTTCGCTCACCGCCTTAAACAACTGTCGATTTATTTCATCCACCCGTGCCGGAGAATCGGCTTGCAACGTATCCAACAAAAGACGCGCTTCCATCTCGCACTCATAATCGAGAAAACGGACCAATACATCGACAAAGCGAAAGCCATACATTTCGTGATGCCGTAAGATTCTCGATACTTCCACAATATCGCCATTGGCAATAAAATCGAGTTCGGCATATGGGTTACTCCAAAAATAGTTATTTTTGACCACCATCAACAAATCGCCGGAAGAAATCTCCTCTTCTTTTTGCAACACACGGCCACGAATGCCATTATTGTATAAATTTGCCCGCTTGTTGGAACGCGTGATGACAATCGACTCTTCGATACCATTGTGCGAATAAGTAGACTGAATTGTATCGATTAATTCATCGCCTTGCAAGCGTTTTACATCAACAAACGAAAGATTAAATTGAGGTGTAGTTGGCCAGACATCGCGATCGACCACCTGACGCAGCAAGGTAGCATTGAACAAAATGCCGCTCTCGATAGCTTGTCGCACTACTTGTGTTAATGTAACCTCAGTAACATGCAGTCCATAACTTTCCAACTTACTTGCTTCCAGAGCCGGACTAAAAAATTGCATTACAGGTGGAAGTTGAGCCGTATCACCCAACAGAATCAAACTGCATCCTTCAGCGCTAAATACAAAATGAAGCAAATCATCGAGCAACTGACCAGAACCAAACAGCATTCCATCGCCTGCATAGTTGGCAATCATCGAAGCTTCATCCACAATAAACAACGTGTGAGGATGCAGGTTGTTGTCTAAACCAAACGACACATCAGCCGCGGATTTCTGACGGTAAATATGTTTATGAATCGTTTTTGCCGGTTGTCCCGAGTAATGAGCCAACACTTTGGCGGCACGCCCTGTAGGAGCCAACAACACTACTTTTTGTTCCAACTTAACAAGCGATTTCACCAAAGCGCTTACCACCGATGTTTTTCCCGTACCTGCGTAACCTTTGAGTAAAAACGTTTTGTCGCGCTGCTGTGAAACCAAAAATTTCGACAGTTGTTCAATCAGTAACTGCTGTTGCTCGGTAGGCTCAAACCCCAATTGAACAATGATTTGAGAATAGAGAAAACGATCGATCATGCAATTTGTTTAGAAGGTGCCGCATACAATATGATGATACAGAAACAAAGGTACAAAAACTTATGGACTGCATAGTCATAAGTTAGAAACAACGCGTCTCAATCCCAACGGGAGCTGATTGAAAACAGGAGTAAATAGCAATTCGCTGTAAATAATGTATTGAATGGCCGCTCATTTTCAACAAACACCAACAATTTTTACCATTCACATTCTGCTCTTTTTATCTATCTTTGAAAATTGATTTACGATAAAATCGGCAACATTGTCATCTAAAATAGAATCTCAACTTTCACAATCATATTCCATTGACATGAAAAAACTAACAGCTTCCTTGTTTTTCTTATTCATTACATTCACAGCATTTTCGCAAATAAAACACACGTATGTCCCCGATATTTTAGGTGATGGATTTCAAAAAACTACTCTCGACATGGGACTTGATTACAACGGTCCGGTGGTGGCTACATTAATCCGAAAATTATCGCCGGACACAACCGTTCACAAAGCAGTGCTTTATATTCACGGGTACGATGATTATTTTTTCCAAAAAGAGATGGCCGAAGAATATATTAAGCACGGATACAATTTCTATGCACTTGATTTACGTAAATGCGGGCGCTCCATCCTACCCGGGCAAATCAAGTTTGATGTTCGCAACGTGGTGGAGTATTACGGAGAAATTGACGAAGCACTACAAATTATTCATCAGGAAAAGAATCATTGGGTGCTTTTAAGCGGTCATTCTATGGGAGGGTTGGTTGTTTCGGTATACGCACAAGACCGTATCGGGAAAGAAAACTTTGATGCGTTGTTTCTCAATAGTCCTTTTTTCGATTGGAATGTCAGCCCTTTAGTTAGGGCCACCATCCTACCTCTTGCGGCAAGCGAAGGCGAAAGACATCCAGAAAAAACAAGACAAGGAGAAGATTTCTCGCTTTACGGAGAAAGCCTGAATAAAAATTTTCACGGCGAATGGAATTATAATTTAGAATGGAAAATGCTTCAGGTGCCTGTAATGACTTATGGATGGATCAGCGCCATGTACGACGCCATTAAACGTGTTCAAAATGGATTACAGATTAAGAAACCTGTGCTGGTAATGATTTCCGACCGCTCGATTCAATCAAGAAAATGGACAAACGACCTTTTCAAAGCCGATGCCGTCCTCAATGTAAAGAACATCAAAAAATATGCAGCTAACATTGCAACGAATGTTCAAATAATTGAAATACATGACGGTATGCACGACTTGGTGTTATCGCCCAAGCCGGTACGCGATCATGTTTACCAAGAGCTTTTTGCGTACCTATCAAATATTGCACCCAAGAAATAACCTCTGTTTGATGTAAATTGCCAAACATCATGAAACGCAAATTTCATTTCTTCACGTTTATCTATCAATGGTGCATTTTCATTCCGCTTTTTGCAATAAGCACCATTTTGACAGCATTGGCGACGATCGTTTTGACTCCTATTTTCAAAGATAGCGACATTGCGTATTGGCCTTCGCTTAAATGGGCACGATTCGCATGTAAAGGAATGTTTATGAAAGTTGAGGTGATTGGCAAAGAAAAAATAGATCCAACGAAATCTTATATTTTTGCAGCTAATCATCAAAGTGCATACGATATTTTTCTGATTTATGGATGGCTGAATGTTCGATTTAAATGGATAATGAAAAAAGAGTTGCGCAAGGTTCCATTTGTAGGAGCAGCATGTGAGGCGGCAGGTCACATTTTCATTGACAGAAGCAATACGCTGTCAGCATTGAAAAGTATTGAAATTGCGCAAAAGAAATTGCAAAACGGAGCCTCTATTACAGTCTTCCCTGAAGGAACACGATCGAAAAACGGGAAATTGGGAAAGTTCAAACGAGGCGCATTTTCCATTGCCAGCTCTATCGGGCTTCCAATCGTCCCTTTAACCATCAAAGGCACCTATGAAACGCTCCCAAAAGCAAGTTACAACATTCATCCCGGCAAACTCACGTTAATCATTCATGATCCCATCCCTTACTCTAAAGAACTTTTCGAGGATAATCAACACGCGTTAATGAGTCAGGTGCACACCATTATCGAACAAGGACTGAATCATTAAACAGTCCGTAAAAATCTGAAAATAAATAAGATAATAGCTATGGTAGCACTTAATAAATGAGCAATGGGATTGATCGATTGCAGATTTCATTAGCACATTCTCGGATTACCTATTACCTTTGCTTTGTAGTTTCTCATTGACGCTTAATTGTCATTTTTCTACTTTGAATCACATCAAATACATACCACAAATTTCTATCCTGTTCAATAAACGTGGCATGGCGTTTGTCGGATTGTGGCTTTGTTTGGCACCTTGTTATCTCTTTCCACACCCAAAAATAACGACTAAAATCGCTCCAATGGATCAGGTTGCACTGTTTTTCAATAAAGGAGCCTATGAGCAGGCAGACTCATTGCTTTCAACAATGGATGGCAACCTACCCTCATGGGAACAATGGCATACGAAAGTCCGTTTTGCTTTGCAACTAAAACAGCATCCTGCATCGGCTCAACCAACTATTATGAAAGCGATGAATACTGACGAAGATACTTACTGGCCATCCATTTCACCTGACAATCGATTATTTGCCGTTACCATTAGCCACCGCAACACAGATATTCAGCAAGGATCACAAGAAGATTTGCAGTTTTACCGTCGCGATTCCATTAACAAATGGTTCGTGGATCCATCATTATCTCAAATGCTTAATACACCTTTCAACGAAGGTTCTGCCAGTTTCTCAACTGACGGACACTATCTCTTTTTTGTGGCTTCCGATCGAAGCGATGGATTGGGAAGTTGTGATATTTATTATCTCATTCGACATGGAAATGGATGGTCATTTCCCATACATCCCGATGCGCCTTTGAATACAAGATTCTGGGAAAGTAATCCTTCCCTTTCAAGCGATGGACATACACTCTATTTTTGTTCAAACCGTCCGGGAGGCGTTGGAGGAATGGATATTTGGACATGCCGCGTGAAACCTCAATCCGATGGAACACTGTTCTTCTATCAAGCTGAAGATTTGGGAAAACCAATCAATACGCCACAAAACGAAACATCACCATTTATTCATCCTGACAACAAAACGTTATATTTTTCATCTGACGGTCATTTGGGAATGGGGGGACAAGACATTTTCGTAACACGCAAAGACAAAAACGGGAAATGGCAACAACCTGAAAATATGGGCTATCCAATCAATTCACATGGTGACGAACAAGGATTTTCGACTGATGCAGAAGGCAAAACCGGCTATTTTTCTTCCAATGGAATAGATTCCCAAAACCATAAACAACAAATTTATTGTGTAATTCTACCGAAAACCGATCGACCACAAGCTATGAAATGCAGGCACGGAAACGTAAACCCCGCTGATCTTACAGCGCCTACACCAACCTTCGTACAGGTAATAAACGTCTCAACCAACAGGCCCGCATTCACAACAACAGCCGATAGACACACAGGCCTATTTGCAATTTGTTACCCTGACACAGGCAATTACGCCCTCTCCATTGTCAAAGAAGGCTATTTGTTCCATTTTTCCTCGTTAAACGATTCCATGTCAATGGGCAACATTCCATTGACAAAAATAGCCGTTGGAGAAAAGATTACGCTACGCAACATTTATTTTGATTTCAATTCCGCCCTTTTACAAGCTACCTCCGAAGCGGAACTAAATCAACTCACCATGTTGTTAAAGAGTTCTCCTGCAATTCATCTTCTTATTGCCGGCCACACCGATAGCATCGGAAGCGCAGGTTACAACCTAAAACTCTCAACACAAAGAGCTGAAGCAGTAGTGAATTATCTTGTAACAAAAGGTATAGCTCCAGAAAGATTACAATCAAAAGGCTATGGCTCAACCCAACCCATTGCCGATAACAACACGGAAAAAGGACGCGCCTTGAACCGGAGAACAGAAGCCATTATCATTGATAACAAACAAGAAACATCCATCCAACAAACCATTAATAACAAATGACATGCAATTAAACTTGAAAAATCCGCTTATTATTTTTGACCTTGAAACAACCGGTATGAATATTGCAACCGATCGTATTGTAGAAATTTCATACCTGAAAATATATCCAAACGGCAAAGAAGAAGGGAAAACCATGCGTCTTAATCCCGGCGTACCCATCCCACCGGAAACCACGGCTATACATGGCATTCGTGATGAAGATGTTGCCAACTCGCCCACATTTATATCCATTGCGAGGAATCTTGCTAAAGAGATTGAAGGGTGCGATTTAGCAGGTTACAACTCAAACCGTTTCGATATACCTTTGTTAGCCGAAGAATTTCTGCGAGCAGAAGTAGATATTGATTTGATGAGACGCAAATTCATCGATGTTCAAACCATTTTTTACAAAAAAGAACCACGCACATTGTCAGCAGCTTACAAATTTTACTGCGATGGAGATTTGGAAAATGCACATAGCGCCGAAGCCGATACACGTGCTACGTACGAAGTGTTGAAGGCACAATTAGATCGCTATTCTGATCTGGAAAACGACATTAATTATCTTTCAAAATTTTCAGCGTTTACCCGCAATGCTGATTTTGCCGGACGAATCGTTTTTGACGATAACGAAGAAGAAGTTTTTAATTTCGGCAAATACAAAGGGCAAAAGGTAGTTGATGTGCTGAAAAAAGATCCGGGATATTATGGTTGGATCATGCAAGGTGACTTTACACTGCACACCAAAAAGGTCATCACGAATGTCAAATTAAGAGGATTCAATAAATAATAGTTATAATCGTCACTGCACAATAAAGAACTATATAACAGCAGAATAACCCATGAAAGATTATAAAAAGCAATTTATTATAAAAGCGCAACCGCAAGATGTGTATGCCGCGCTGACTAACCCGGAGATTATCGCTATTTGGACCGGAGAAGAGGTGGTTATGAATACAGCACCGGACACTGAGTTTTCATGGTGGGACGGCGATATTTGCGGAAAGAATCTTGAATTTGAAACCGATAAAAAGATCGTACAACAATGGTACTTTGGTGAAGATGAAGAACCGACTTCCATCGTTACACTAAAAATGCACCCTGACAAACAAGGCACCAGTCTTGAAATCAACCATACCAATATCCCCGACGAAGCTTACGACAACATTATCGAAGGTTGGAAAGAAGCAATTGTAACGCCTTTGCGTGATTTGCTCGAAGAGTAATGAAGAATAACACAATGAATTGAAAGCTTGCAAAAAAGAAGATCAAAAACAAAGAAATCAATCATATTTTCCCTGTAAAAATTGCTGTTTGATATTTTTTTTACCCAATTAGTTTCAATCTATTTGCATATTCCAATTAATCGAATTATCTTTGCATCAAGAAAAATTGATTTATGACTCCTTCATCTTTCATATTGCTAAGCCTACGACTTTTGTGCACTCAAGTACAGAAGTGAAAGGGCATGGTATAATATTCAAAACTCAGAAACCGAAAAGCCTTTCTCACTTCATTGTGGGGAGGCTTTTTTAATAATAAGAAAATCAAGATAAAACAAACTTTTAACACCAATAGATCATGGACAAATTGTATATCTTCGACACAACACTGCGTGATGGCGAACAAGTTCCCGGTTGTCAACTGAACACCATTGAAAAAATAGAAGTTGCAAAAGCGCTTGAAACGTTAGGCGTTGACATTATTGAGGCAGGATTCCCGATTTCCAGCCCTGGCGACTTTAATTCTGTCGTCGAACTCTCCAAAGCTGTCACCTGGCCAACGATCTGCGCATTGACTCGTGGCGTTGAAAAAGACATAGACGTTGCCGCTCAGGCGCTTCAATATGCCAAGAAAAAACGGATTCACACCGGCATAGGAACTTCCGACTATCATATTCTGTATAAATTCAATTCTAACAGAGAAGAGATTTTGCAACGCGCCATAGCAGCTGTCAAATATGCAAAAAAATACGTTGAAGATGTCGAATTTTACGCCGAAGATGCAGGCCGCACCGATAACGAATATTTAGCTCGCGTGGTCGAAGCCGTCATCAAGGCCGGAGCTACCGTAGTTAATATTCCCGACACAACAGGCTACTGCCTTCCTGTTGACTATGCCGAAAAGATAAAATACCTCTTCGAACACGTCAATGGAATCCATAATGCAATCATCTCAACGCACTGCCATAACGACTTAGGCATGGCGACAGCCAACACGTTAGCAGGCGTTATGAACGGAGCACGCCAAGTTGAAGTGACCATCAATGGCATTGGCGAACGAGCCGGAAACACTGCACTCGAAGAAATTGTGATGATTCTTAATAGTCATAAAGACCTGAATATTGGGACAAACATCAATACTCAAAAAATCATTTCTACCAGCCGCATGGTATCCAGCCTGATGAATATGCCTGTGCAACCCAACAAGGCGATTGTGGGGCGGAACGCTTTTGCGCATTCATCAGGAATCCATCAGGATGGTGTCTTGAAAAATCGTGAAAGCTATGAAATCATTGACCCAAAAGAAGTTGGCATCGACGAAAATTCAATTGTATTGACTGCGCGTAGTGGACGCGCCGCCTTGAAGCACCGCCTGCACATGTTGGGAGTTGATCTGAAAGATAACAAACGTGTGGATGAGATTTACGAAGAATTTCTTAAATTAGCTGACCGAAAAAAAAACATCAACGACAACGACCTGCTATTACTCGTTGGAAAAGAAAGATCAGAAAACCAACGCATTAAATTAGAATACTTGCAAGTTACATCAGGAGTAGGCATTCGTTCGGTAGCCAGTATCGGGTTAAATATAGCAGGAGAACATTTTGAAGCGGCGGCTTCAGGCAACGGTCCTGTAGATGCCGGCATCAATGCACTTAAACGAGTCATAAACCGCAAAATGACCTTGAATGATTTTCTTATTCAAGCTATTACCAAAGGAAGCGACGACGTAGGAAAAGTGCACATGCAAGTAGAATATGAGGGAAATATGTATTATGGATTTGCAGGCAACACCGACATTGTAGCCGCTTCCGTGGAAGCCTATATTGACGCTATCAACAAGTTTATCGAATAAAAGAAATTCACACTCATCATAAGTTATGCCTACCAACAGGCCATCATTCGTACATCGCATAAGCCACTTCCTGAAGCATCAAGTTTGGCAAATCGATCTTAAGCCTCTTTCCAAAATCAAAGAATTTGGATTTACTGTGCTTAGGATTATAATTGTTACGTACGAAGATTGGACGAAAGGACTTTTGGATTACAGAGCATCGGCATTGACTTATTTCTCTCTATTTTCGATAGTTCCGGTTTTTGCACTGCTTTTTGGCATTGCGAAAGGCTTTGGGTTGGATACGATATTGATGAAATGGATGACGTATAACCTGACATGGGCAGGAGATGCACTCCCTACCATTTTGAATTTTACAAATTCATTGTTAGAACACACAAAGGGAGGATTAATTGCCGGTATCGGCTTACTCTTTTTGTTTTATGCCATAATCAATATGCTGGGACGCATCGAAGATGCCATGAACAATATTCATCATATTGAAAAACAACGTTCTATCATTCGTAAATTTACAGACTATTTGGCGATCACGGCATTGGCGCCTGTGTTTTTGATTGTATCTTCCGCAGCCCAGATTTGGCTATATCATACATTGCGGGACATGACAGATCCACTATCGTTTAATGGGTTCTTAAGGCCTATCTTTCGATTCATTCCTTATGTAATGAGTTGGATCTTATTTGCTTGCCTTTATATCATCATGCCGAACGCTAAAGTAAAAATAAAACCGGCTCTCATTGCGGCACTTATTGCAGGAACTGTTTTTCAACTTTGGCAATACATTTATATCTATTTCCAAATAGGAGTTGCCCAATACAACGCGATTTACGGAAGCTTCGCAGCATTGCCACTTTTGCTACTGTTTTTATATTACTCATGGACAATCTTTTTGGTTGGAGGAAAAATTGCATACAGCATAGAACACATTCACCGCATTCAAATAGAACGAAATAGCGGTTCATTGTCAATGCTGCAACAAAAAATTGTCTATACCGTTTTAGTTCATGCTATTGTCAAAAAATTTGAACAAGCAAAAGAACCACCAACATTGCAAACATTATCCACATCCATCAAATTACCCGAACATGTGGTAAAGAAAATGCTTCAAGCGCTGGTGAACGCTTCTGTGCTGCGCGAGGTGAACGAACTCACTGTAGGCTATCAACCTGCTTTTGATATTCAACAAATGACATTTGGGTATTTGCTCCAAATCATTGAACAAAATATCGATGCACAAGGAACATTTCAACAAACCGAAACATCAAAAGCCATTGCAACAATTTACGAAGAACATGCTAACTCGTTTTCGAAAGCAAATCTATTAATCAAAGACATAAACAACTGAAAAACAAATAATAACAATTTATCAATTACATTATTATGACGAAACGTACATTATTCGACAAAATTTGGGATGCACATGTAGTTACGGCTGTTCCCAACGGGCCAACACAACTTTACATAGATCGTCATTACTGCCACGAAGTGACGAGTCCGCAAGCATTTGACGGATTGCGTAAACGTGGACTAAAAGTTTTCCGACCTGAAAAGACAACATTGTCTCCTGATCATAACATTCCCACATTACTTCAAGATCAACCGATTAAAGATCTTATATCAAAACACCAGGTTGACACCTTGACGCGAAACGCCAATGAATTTGGTTTGACCATGTATGGATTAGGACATTCCAAGAATGGCATTATTCATGTTATTGGCCCGGAAAACGGGCTTACACTTCCGGGCATGACCATCGTTTGCGGAGATAGCCACACATCTACTCACGGAGCTTTCGGGTCTATCGCTTTTGGCATTGGCACCAGCGAAGTCGAAATGGTATTGGCCTCACAATGTATTCTTCAGCCTCGCCCAAAAACAATGCGCATTACATTTAATGGGAAACTAAAATCCGGCGTAACAGCTAAAGATCTTGCCTTGTATATGATTTCACAACTTACAACCGGCGGCGCTACGGGCTATTTTGTAGAATACGCTGGTGAAGCCATTCGTGCACTTTCCATGGAAGAACGCATGACTGTCTGCAATTTAAGCATTGAAATGGGCGCCCGTGGTGGCATGATTGCTCCTGACGAAACTACTTTTGCATACATGAAAGGTCGTGAATTTGTGCCTAAAGAGGAAGCATGGGACAAGGCTTTGGCCTATTGGAAAACATTGCCGACAGATGAAGGCGCCATGTTCGATCGTGAAATCACCTTTGACGCATCAGCGATTGAACCTATGATTACCTATGGAACAAACCCCGGCATGGGAATTTCCATCCATTCCTCTATTCCTAAACTGGAAGAAATTGATCCGGCAGGACGCATTTCATTTGAGAAAGCCATGACATACATGGGGTTTACACCCGGTGAAAAAATAGAAGGGAAATCCATCGATTATGTTTTCCTTGGAAGCTGCACTAATGGACGTATTGAAGATTTCAGAGCATTTACCTCCTTTGTAAAAGGGAAAAAGAAAGCCGAACACGTCATTGCATGGCTTGTTCCCGGTTCTTGGGCAGTTGAAAAACAAATACGTGCAGAGGGATTAGATAAGATTCTGGAAGAAGCCGGTTTTGCACTACGTCAGCCTGGATGTTCAGCATGCCTTGCCATGAATGACGATAAAGTGCCGGCAGGCAAATATGCCGTCTCAACATCGAATCGAAATTTTGAAGGCAGACAAGGCCCCGGTGCTCGTACGCTGCTTGCCGGACCTCTAGTTGCCGCAGCCGCTGCAATCACAGGTAAAATAACCGATCCAAGACAATAAATTGCCAATATGCTAATATGCCAATCAATTGACCAATAATGGAAATCCAATTCACAGGTAATAGAATCGTTGATTTAACTTTCAGCTTCTCATTAAAGATAATTCTATTATCTGAAAAGTTAGAAGAACAAAGAAAATATGCTATTGCTAATCAATTAATCCGAAGCGGGACTTCTGTTGGGGCTAATGTCAGAGAGGCTCAAAATTGTGAAAGCAAATTGGATTTTATTCATAAGTTTAAAATTGCAGCTAAAGAAGCCGAAGAAACTGAGTACTGGTTATTACTATGCAAACACTCAGAAAATTACCCTTTTGAAGAAGGACTGCTTGAAGACATCAAAGAAATTCAAAAAATAATCAACAGTATCATTCACTCCGCCAAATCGAACAAGTCGGCTAAGTAATTGGCATACTTGCACATTGGCACATTATAATTAATATGGAAAAATTTCAAACACTCACCTCAACATGTGTTCCACTCCCCATCGAAAATGTGGATACAGACCAAATTATTCCGGCTCGCTTTTTGAAAGCAACCACACGCGAAGGATTTGGAAACAATCTTTTTGCTGATTGGCGCTACGACAAATCAGGACAACCTATCAACAATTTTGTATTGAACAATCCGACCTATTCGGGTCAGGTGCTGGTAGCAGGTAAAAATTTCGGCAGTGGCTCAAGTCGCGAACATGCAGCATGGGCGCTAGCCGGATATGGATTCAAAGTAGTTGTATCAAGTTTCTTTGCCGATATTTTCAAAGGCAACGCACTCAATAACGGGGTTTTACCGGTAGTAGTTTCGGATGTATTTCTATTGGAGCTTTTTGCTGCTATTCAAGTTGATCCCACAACAACCATAACCGTGAATCTTGAACAACAAACGATATGTAACAATGCAAGCGGTGTTGTTGAAACCTTTGAGATCAATCCTTACAAAAAAGAGTGTTTGCTGCATGGACTCGACGACATCGACTACCTATTAAGCAAGAAAGAAGCCATTGAAGCATGGGAAAAAGTCCATTGAATAAATCAACCTTCTGAAAAAATGTGTTCTCCGGTTTCAATATCAGGGAACACATTTCTTTTTTAATTCAATCCACTCTTCAGAATAATCGAATAAAACATAGCGAAAAGAATATTCTTTGAAAATGTGTTACAAAGAAAGTTTTTCAGTAGAAATAAGCTGATGCATGATTTTTTCAGAAGCCCCTTTATTTTCGTGTACATACATTCCGGCTTCTTTACCCGCATGCGATAAAAACAGACTATCATTCAAAAAACGAGACAAAAGACTGGTTAACTCATTCTCTGAATTGATGGAAAAGCCACCACCGCAAGTGATCAATTCACGGGCTTCCCGAAATTTGTCATAATTAGGACCAAAAACCACAGGAATCTTATAGACAGCTGCTTCCAACACATTGTGAATACCCACACCAAATCCACCACCGATGTACGCCATTTCGCCATACCGATATATGGACGAGAGCAATCCAATACTATCAATAACTAAACAATCTGCTGAGCATGCATTTTCAACAGTGGCTTGTGAGTAACGCACAAAAGAACGCTCTAAGGCTCCGCAAATAGCCTCTACATGGGATTCTCCCGTGACATGAGGTGCCAAAATTAAACTAATCTCAGGATGTGAATTGAAAAAAGGAATCAACAGCGCTTCGTCTGCCGGCCAAGAGCTACCCACCACCAATACACGTTTTCCGGAGGCAAAAGCCTCAACAATGGGAAGCGTTTTTGCTTGTTCTGCAATAGCTGCTACACGATCAAAACGGGTGTCTCCTGCTACTGTCGCATGATTTACGCCTATCGTCGCTAGCAAATCTGCCGACGATTGATCCTGCACAAATAAATGCTCAAACAACGTGAGTAATCGACGATAGAAAGCACCATACGGTTTAAAGAACAATTGATCTTGCCGAAAAATGGCAGAAACCAACAAAGTGGGTATTGTGCGGTAATGCAATTCGTATAAATAATTTGCCCAAAACTCATATTTGATAAATACAGCCTTGTCTGGCTGCACTAAATCCAAAAAAGCACGAACATCGCGAGGCGTATCAAAAGGCAAATAACATACCACATCTGCTCCCTCATAATTTTTACGCACTTCATACCCCGAAGGCGAGAAAAAAGTCAATACGATCCTTACATCTGGCGATTGCTTCTTAAGCATTTCCATCAACGGACGACCTTGCTCAAATTCACCTAAAGAAGCAGCATGAAACCAAACTGTGTATTTATGAGGATGAGATTGAAGTCGTTGCCCGATTAGTTGTAGCGTTTCTCGCTGACCTCTCACCATAAAACGTGCTTTTTCATTGAACAAAGCCGCGAAACGTACCAAGAATTGATAACAATAAATAGAAGCAGTGTAAATAATACGCATTACAATAACTGTTTTTTAAGGGGAACAAAGATACTTTTTTTGTTGCAATAAGCGCTCACTTTTGATGAGACTCATAGATAAAAAAAAGAGGCTGCTTGCTCAACAACCTCTTTTTTTTATTTCGATGGGAAACGACTAACTTACCACTACTTTATAGACCTTATCGCCAATCTTAACCAAATAAAGACCTTGTGATAAAGACACAGTATTAGTCCCTGCATTGCTCATCAACGAACGAACCATCGTTCCAGTCGCTGAATAGATTACAACTGGCTGAGCTGTTTGTGTTTGAATAAACAATACTCCATTCTGTGCAAAAGGAGCCTTATCACTTCCAACCGATGGATTAAAAGTTGCAGTTGCAGGATAGGTTGTAAAGGTAACGTTCGTAATCAAGAAGCGATTATACTGCGATAAACCTTCAAAGGTAATTACATCGCTACCTGTCCCTTTACCAGAAACAGTATAATATGCCAAATCACTTGGACTGTAAACAATCCCATTTGGGAATGTAACCGTTTTTAATAGATTACCATTTAATAAAACATTAATCGAATTAGCATCACCATTCCATGCAAAACCATAAAACGAGATTACAAAATTCCCAGCCAAGTTCATAGGGTTAGTTTGTAACACCCCAGGCCCCTTAATCGACCCAACACGAAGAACGCTTTCGCCATAATACACCAAAGAGCATTTGCTCGTGTTCCAACCAGGTTGACTGGCGGGGAATAAATTACTCATGTTGGTAGTGTCTTGATTACTAAACATACCAGCAGTTAAACCTGAAAAGTTATCGCTAAAAACGACAGTTTGAGCAGAAGCGGTTAGTCCTGCAACTAGAAAAATACTTAGAAATGCTGTTTTGATGAAAAGAGTAAATTGGTTCATATGAGTTGAATTAGAAGATGAATGATATGCAAAGATAATAATTTTTTCAATTCCTACCCGCCCATTTAGTTAATTAACACTCGCCTTGCCACAAATAAGCTTCTTTTATATTAAAATCCATTCAAATGACATGATTCCGCCCTTTTATTATATTTATTTAAGTACATTTCCAACAAATATACGCGGGTTACTGCAAAACAAACGCCGATAAATAAACCCAAAAAATCAACATTTTATACTGAGAGGCCTCAGAACTTCATTCAAATTAAATTTACAACCACAAAAACAACTGCGATCACTCAGTGAAACGGTACATCTCAAATTGGTTGATCTCGTGCCAAACAATCGAAGGAACATAAAAACGCATATCTTTCCCTTCAGCAATAGCTGTGCGGATGGTGGTTGAAGAAAGATCAACAAGGGGAGCCTTTAATAATTTTACAGAATCAGGCAATTTACTTTCATCGACAATAGCATTGACACGCGGATATATTAATAATGAATAGCGATCAATAAGCTGTTGGTAATTTTTCCATTGATCAAAAATAGACCAATTGTCTGCGCCAATAAGTAATGAAAAGCGAACATTTGAATAGACTTGTTGCAAAGCATTAAGCATGTCTAATGTGTAAGAAGGCTGAGAAAGTGAAAGTTCAAAATCAGAGGCCAAAATCTTGGGATGATTTTCCAATGCCAATTGGATCCAATGATAGCGCAACCGAGCATCGGGCAAACGCGACGACTCTTTCAAAGGATTGTGCGGACTCACCATCAACCAAACCTCATCGCAATCAGTAAAAGCAGCGACATAGTTAGCTAAGATAAGATGTCCCACATGGATGGGATTGAAAGAACCGGAAAAAACAATTACATGTTTCATAGATTCAACATTATGCTAAAGCTGACCGATTCGTATTTAGCCATGCTTCCGCAGCATGAATTGCGTCCAACTTTCCAACATCGAACCAGTTGATCTCTTTTGGCTGGTAAGCTGAAATAGAAGTTGCAATAGCAGCGGAAAGATAAAAATCGATAATAGAAAACTTCTCCGGCCATACGTTCATTTGTGACAATAAAACAGGAGAAATAACATGAATACCGCCAAAGGCAAACATCGAAAGTTTGTTCACGTCAATTCCAGAAAACGAAGTTCTGATCTCTTTGGTTTGAAGATTTGTCCACGCCTTCAGTTTCATTTCCTTATCAAACAACAAATAACGTGCCGTTTCACGTTTACTGACCAGCAACGTTGCGGCAACTTGTTTTTCTTGATGCACCCGATAGAGTTCTTTTAAATTGACATCCGACACTATATCAACATTATGAACCAGAAAAGGGCGTTCGTCGTCGAAAAACCATGACGCCTTTTTGATAGCTCCACCTGTATCTAACAACCTTTGGCGCTCGTCGGAGATTTCGATACGTACGCCAAAATGGTTGTTTTGCTCAATAAAATCGATGATTTGATCAGCAAAATGATGTACGTTGATGATGATTTCGTCAAAGCCGGCTGCGATAAGTTTTTTGCACACAAGCTCTAACAATGGAGTGCCATTCACAGACACCAACGCTTTCGGTATGGAATCAGTCAAAGGTTTCAGACGGGATCCTAATCCCGCAGCCACTACGAGCGCCTTCATAATCAGAATGTTTTCTCAATATTGAGTTCACGATGATAAAGAGTTACCCGAACATCGTATTTTTTAGCAATGTGCTCGGCTAAATGCTGCGCCGAATAGACCGAACGATGTTGTCCTCCGGTGCAACCGAACGCAAACATTAAATGCGAAAATTTACGTTCAATGTATCGTTGAACATGTACATCAGCCAAAGCATAAACATGGTCTAAAAACGTAAGAATGCCGCCGTCATCTTCGAGATATTGAATTACAGCACCGTCCAAACCTGTGAAGTGCTTAAAATGTTCATATTTTCCCGGGTTATTGATGCTTCTGCAATCGAACACATAACCACCTCCATTGCCTGATGGATCATCTGGAATTCCCTTTTTATAAGCAAAACTATAGATACGCACTTCGAGCTTATGAGGCCAATTCACATCGGCGTATTGCTTCATTTGAGTCAATTCCCGCAACACATTACACAAATAAGGATATTCACATGGCGTATCGGTCAATACACGTCGAAGATTATCTACAGCATAAGGAACGCTTTGCAAAAAATGAGGTTTTTTCTCAAAATAGCCACGAAACCCATAAGCACCTAACACCTGCAATGTTCTGAAAATGACAAAATGCTGCAATTGCTGACGAAAATAGGCTTCATCGACCGGAATATATTCTTTCAAAGCATCGAGGTAAGTCTGCAACAACTCTTCGCGCAACTCATCGGGATATTGAGCGCGTGCCTGCCATAGAAAAGAAGCCACATCGTAATAAATAGGGCCTTTCCTACCTCCTTGAAAATCGATAAAATAGGGTTCTCCATCGACGATCATCACATTGCGTGACTGGAAATCACGATAAAGAAATGTAGCCGACTCATCAGCCAATAACACTTGGGAGAAACGTTCAAAATCGTCTTCCAATTCACTCTCGTGAAATTCCAAACCGGTGGCTTTCAGGAAACAATATTTGAAATAGTTTAAATCCCATAGAACCATTCGTTTATCAAATTCAGCTTGCGGATAACAAATCGAGAAATCCAAACCTTCCTGACCTGCCATCTGGAAAGCAGGCAACAAGCGAATGGTTTTCTTGAGCAATGTTTTTTCTTCTTCATTAAATTGCCCACAATCCCGACCTGCGGCAATAGCGTTGAAAAGCAGTGTGTCTCCAAGGTCTTCCTGCAAGTAATATAAAAAGTCATCAGAATGCGCCCATACCTTTGGGACAGGAAGCCCTTTTTGAGCAAAATGAAGATCAATCGTCCAAAACGCTCTATTTTCTTCCACCGAAGCACCGTAAACGCCTATCAAAGTACGCGTTTCACCTCGCAAACGAAAATAGCGACGATTGCTGCCTGACGACGGCAACTCGTTTATTTCATTCACAACCTCTCCGGTAAATTGCGCAAAAAGAGTTCTAAGCGTCTCCATAAAAGAAAATAATACAGGTGATTACGTATAAAAATGATACTCAAAGAGCTACTACACAACAATGCAAGCAATGTCGTTCTTCACTCTTTATTCTCTCAGACAAAAGTAAGCAAAAATCGGCATGACGCGAGCTGAAGCATCAATCATTTTACCACATCAAAGGCGTGCATCAAAAGATGTTAATAACTTTTAGCAGGTAAATTAGCTCATTTCAGTGCAATTGGCGTAACTTTGCAACAAAATTTGGCTGTCATGGACGACAAGAACAACGATTTTTTATTTGACGAAGAATCAGAAGAAGTAGTGCGCCGATATGAACAATCGGTAAACGATCGTCGTATGCCCTATTTTGATGTCGATGAGTTAGAGGTCATTGCCGACTATTACCTCAGTTGTGGAAAGACCAAAGAATCATGGAAAGTGATTGATTTGGGGCTGAAACTCCATCCAAATAATGCAACACTTCAAACAAAACGGGCAAAAGTTTACTTAGAATCAGGAGAAGCCCGCAAAGCCTTTCAAATTTTAGAACGTAACACCATGCCCGATGATGCAGAATCATTACTTCTCAAAGGGGATGCGTTGATGCGTTTGCACCGAAACAAAGAAGCGACTTCCATTTTTCAACATCTCATTGAATTACCTGACGTTGAGATGGATGGTGCCTGTCTTGATATCGCATATATCTATATTGCCAATAACGACTATCAACAAGCATTAACCTATTTGGAAAAAGGGCTAACGGATTCACCAAAGAATTTTGATTTACTTCAGGAAAGTGCGTTTTGCTGCGAACAACTACAACAAGAAGATAAAGCCATTGCCTTTTATCAACAAATCATCGACATCAATCCCTATTCAGTTGAAGCATGGTTCGATCTTGGGCTGCTGTTTTTCAACAAAGCCATGTACGAAAAAGCGCTTGATGCATTTGATTTTGTTACCGTAATTGACGAAGAGGATACCGGAGGGTGGCTTCAAAAAGGGAATTCACTATTTCATCTGAATCGGTTTAGCGAGGCTTTGGTTTGCTATCATCGATGCGAAGAAGATGTTGCTTTTGAAGATCTTTTGTTTGTTTTCATGGCCGAATGTCACGAAAAGATGGAAGAATTTGACAAAGCGGAGGTATACTATTCAAAAGCTGTTGCTATTAACGATCAAAATGTCGAAGGCTGGATTGGGTTAGGCATTTGTGCATTAGAGAAAGAAGAGTATGATGCCAGCATACTTCACTTTCTAAAAGCAATCACCATTGAACCCGAAAATTCAGAGATCTGGGTTTATTTGGCAGAATCATACATCAATAAAAATGAACCCGAAGAAGCAATGACTGCCTATCAAAAAGCGCTCTCGTTAGAACCTTTTCAACCGGAAACATGGCTATCAATAGGCAATTTATACTTAGATATGGGTTCTTATCCCAAGGCGCTCCACAGCTATACGCAAGCTTTTTTCCAAGACGAGACATTGGAAAATATTAACCTGTTTTTTGCCGTCACGCACTATAAAATGGGAAATGAAGAGTTAGCCCTCGTCATGTTAGCGAAAGCACGCGAAACAAAACCCGACGCTGACAGCCTCTTTCTGGAGATTTGCCCCGAAGCCTCGCATTTGTTCGACAAAGATTAATACATACGATTCTTTTACGTTAAAACAACACCTCAGCATCATTTTCTCACTGAACTACGCATCTGAAAACAAGCATATTTTAAACTTATAACATGGGAATTACAGAATGGATTGCAACAACTGCAGTCGGTATTATCAGTGCCAGCGCGTACCCGGGCATTTTTCTTTTAATGATGTTAGAGAGCATGTTCTTCCCTGTCCCAAGCGAAGCGGTGATGCCATTTGCCGGATTCCTGTTAGTTGAAGGAACAAAACTTTCTTGGATAGGCATCATCACCATCGCCACTATGGGTAGTTTAACCGGCTCTTTAGTTTCTTATATAGTAGGTTTTTACGGAGGTGAACCTTTTGTAAGGAAATTTGGAAAGTTTTTTTTGATCAAAGAGAGTCATCTTGAAATGTCGCATCGTTTCTTTAATACGCGTGGACAATCAACCATTTTCATAGCCCGATTCATCCCCGTTGTACGTCATTTTATCAGTATTCCTGCCGGAGCTGCAAAGATGAACATACTGAAATTCGCCCTTTACACCGTACTTGGAGCCGGCATCTGGAACTCTTTTTTGATGTTCCTGGGATACAAATTGAAGCAAAATTGGGACACCGTGATGTCCTATAGTCATTACATAGATACCGTAATTATCATTGTCCTTACAATTGCCGTTGGGTACTATCTATATAAGATTATTACGCATCTCATTCATCAATAGATGGACAAACATCTGATAATGAATATTGTTCAATTTTGATCCATGAAACATTTCCGAAAAGAACTTTGGTTTAAAACGTCGCAACGACGTGACTTCATCAACATAACGAACCAAGTGCAGGCTTGTGTCAACGAAAGTGGCATTCATGAAGGAATATTACTTTGCAATGCCATGCACATTACCTCCAGTGTCTTTATCAACGATGACGAAAGCGGCTTGCTTAACGACTTCGAGATATGGCTTGAAAAATTGGCTCCCGAAAAACCTTACAGTCAATACCAACACAACGGTGCAGAAGACAATGCCGATGCACACTTGAAACGTACCATCATGGGACGCGAAGTGGTGGTTGCCATTACACATGGCAAATTAGACTTTGGTCCATGGGAACAAATCTTTTATGGTGAATTTGACGGTAAACGCAATAAACGCGTATTAGTCAAAATTATTGGGGAATAAAGTTATGAGGAGAATGAACATGAAGCATCGCATTTTAGCATGGACAAACATAGCAGCTTTGCTTCTCCTCCTCTTGGTTGGATGCAAACAAGCACCGCAATTGCCTGCAAACAAACTTCCTCCTGACGATGAAAACGCAAAACTCATTACACTCGACAAAGCTATTGTTAGCACGGAAGACAGCCAAATGCTTCAGTATATTCATCAGCATAAATTGAATATGCAAAAAGACCCGCTGGGGTTTTGGATTACAATCCTTCAAAAAGGGAAAGGCGCCTTTCCCAAAAACAATAACGTTGTCACCTATCAGTACTCCATTTCTTTATTGGATGGAACGCGTTGCTCCTCCAACTACAATACCATCAAAACTTCCACACTACAAATTGGCCATGCAAAAACCATACGTGGTATTGAACTGGGACTCATGAAACTTCAACAAGGTGGCCAAGCGCTCATTCTTTTGCCCTCGGTTTTAGGATACAGCGTAAGTGGCGACAGGCATGCAATACCGCCTTATTCACCGTTGGTTGTCTGTTTGAAATTAATCAGCATCAAGACTTAGCCCATGAACTCACAAGTTATTATTCATTGCCATGTGAAAAATAGTACGTTCAAAATGAATAGAATTAAGTTATTCAATGTATCTTTGTAATTATCATATACGGGGTTCTAAAAAATTTGGATTAAACGAAATGGACTTAATTCAGAATAAACAATCACCTATTTACGAATAATAAATAAATTGTATATGTCAACAAAAAACATACTCGTAGTTTTAGCGTTCATAATAACAACCACGCTAACAGCGCAATCTCATTATGCGTTTGGCCCCATTGTGGGCGTTAATAGGGCATCGCTGACAAATACGACAGGCGCAACCCCGCGATACGGAATGACATTTGGACTATTTTCCGACTATCGCTTCTCTCAACTTATCGGATTTGAACCCGAAGTGGATTATTCTATGCAGGGAGCCTACAAAGGCGCAGAATATATCAGAACCAATTATCTGAATGTACCCCTGATGGCAAAACTCTTTTTGACCGACAATTTCAACGTGCAATTGGGACCACAATTCGCTTTTTGCTTAAATGCCAAAGGGTATGCCACAGATGCAAACGGAACGCCTTATGACATTGAAACGATTTCGGATGTAAACCCTTTTGATATTGATATGGTGGTAGGTATTGGCTATGAACTTCCCAAAGGAATCATGTTGCAAGCCCGCTATTTTATGGGAACATTAGGCGTTGACAAACGAGGCACCCTTTTAAACAATCTCTCAGGCACACAAATAACCACTCAAACATGGCCTCATAACCTTAACAACGTATTTCAAGTGCTGTTAGGCTGGAAATTTTAATCTCCCACAATACACTCACGTATTACCTCATAAAGACCTGTCCCAACAAGGCAGGTCTTTTTTTATGCCCCAAATTAATCGGTTCAATGGTTTGTCAAAGCTGAGCAAACTGGTTTTATAACAACCTGCACCGATCTCTTAGCCAGGTTCTCCAATCATCCATTTACCCCGCATTATCAACACGCAAAACTCATAACCAAAATAATGCTCATTGTCCTCCCTTCCTCAACGATATACTTTTTCTTCGTAGTTCCATAGCTCTGTAGTCGTAGCTTATTTCATGTATATACGAAGTAAACGCATAAAAATAACATACATAACACATAGATAAAACATATCTATTTAAATAAGTATTATCACTGTATTAGATATGTATTATATATGTTTTATCTATGTATTATCATATGACAAGCAACGAAAGGAATACGAAGCAACGCCGATGCAATCCAATAACATCATCTCTTATCACGCCCAACATGATCAAAAACAAACAGACAGTGCTTGTGAAAATGATTTTTCGTACATTTGTACCATCAAGTAACGAACACTCATGAAGTCGCATTCCCACTCCTCCGTTTTCTACGGGTTGCTCCTTATACTCCTTTCGGGTTGCAGCACCACCCAAAACACCTGGCTAACGCGAGATACGAATGCTTTTGCGACACGATACAATATCTATTTCAACGCTTATCAAAGTTTTCTGACAGGAGTGGGCAAAATTGACGATGCACAAAAAGATAATTATTCACATCTCATTCCAATGTTTCCAATCAGCATTCATGAGAATGCTAACGCCGGAGCATCGGACATGGACGTTACGATCGAGAAGTGCAGGAAGGCTATCAAGATGCACAGCATCAAAGTAAAACCTCAACGTAATTATACAAAAGGGAAAGACCCCGCATATATTGCCTTTATGAATCAAGAGGAATACAATCCGATGGTAATTCAATCGTGGTTGCTTTTGGCCAAAGCGGAATTTTACAAAGCAGATTTCATGAATGCCATCGGGACTTACACCTACATTGCCGCCCACTTTGGGAAAGATGCCGAAGTAATGAATGAGACCCAAATTGGCAAAGCGCGTTGTTTCATGGAAATGGGATGGCTCTATGAAGCCGAAGATGCGCTCAACAAAGTGACATCCAACAATGTAAACAGCAAAAGCAATGAATTGTTTGCCGAAGCCAAAGCAGACCTTTTGATTAAAGAGAACAAAATAACCGAAGCTATGCCGTTTCTTTCCATGGCCATTGACCATGCAGACAACGAATACTTAAAGCGCCGTTTCCTGTTCTTATTAGGTCAATTAGGATTGAAAACTAACGATTTCCAAACAGCTTACACAGCCTTTACAAGAGTTATTCAATCAAGCCCTCCTTACGAAATGGAGTTCGCCGCGCGTCTTCTTCGCGCTCAGTCGGCTGATCAAAGTGAACAAAAGAGGGAAATCGACGAGCTTAACGCTATGCTTCGTTCTCCCAAAAACAAATCGTATTCAGATCAGATCTATGTAGCTTTAGGCAATATTTATTCCAATGATAATGAGCAGGAAAAGGCAATCGATTGTTATCAGAAAGCCATTAAACATGCACGCTCAGATTCGCAAAACAAAGCAGCGGCATACGTCAAATTAGGCGATCTCTTTTTTATTCAAAAGGAATATTTCAAGGCACAACCCAACTACGATGCAGCCTCAAAATTAATAAAACAAGAAGATGCAAGTTTTGATCGCGTTCGTACCCGCTCGACCATTCTGAACCAGTTAGCAACCTATCACACCGATATTCAACTTCAAGACAGTTTGCAATACCTCGCAAAGCTACCCGATAAAGAGAGAATGGCAGCTATCAATAACCTCATTGCCCAACAAAAAAAGGCAGCCGCAAACGCAGTCAAAGAAGCAGCCGCCGCAAAAAGACAAGCTGAAGTTGCCGCAGCGCAAGGTGGATTTCTGTCCGACGGAGGCACACCGGCTTTTTCAACGCCTTCAACAAACAGTAATAACAAAAGCTGGTATTTCTACAATCCAGTAGCCGTGGCAACAGGGAAGGAGCAGTTTCAATCACAGTGGGGCGATCGCTCATTGAGTGATAACTGGAGACTAAACGACAAGACAGACCTTGCTGCAAATCCGGTTGCGGCAGCTCTTGCAACTACGTCGGATACCTCACAACAAACTACAGCCAAACAAAACACGCCGGCTTTCTATTTAGCCCAATTGCCGCTCACCACTACAGCCATGCACGCTTCCAATCAACAAATCGGGAATGATTTGCTACACATGGGATTCATATACGAAACACGCCTCAACGATCTGCCGATGGCAATTAAAACGTACGAGGAATTAGCGCGGCGATTCCCTGCCGACAGTGCGTGGATTGATGGATATTATGCACTGTACCTTTTGTATGCGCAGCGGGGTGATTCGATCAAAGCTTCTCAATACAAATCGTTTATTATCAATAATTTCAAAGACACGAAATATGCTTTGCAATTGATGCATCCCGAATATGCACAAGAACAAATTCAAGAGAATGCACAACAAGACTCACTCTATGAAGCCACTTTCAAATTCTATCTTGACGGTGATTTTTCGACTGCTATCGACAACGTTGCCTTGGCAAGAAAGAAATATCCATTCTCTAACTTAATGCCAAAGTTTGACTTAATCAACGCCATCAGTTTAGGAAAAACAGGCAATGTGGAAGGCATGAAAAGCGCACTTCATCAACTCATTAAAGAATACCCGACCAGCGATGTTTGTCCAACGGCAAAAGGCCTCATAGCCTTATTGGATCAAGGGAAAACAGTTCCCCAGGGCGGATCGTTCCGGAATTCATTTGCGCAAATTGCAAAGACAACAACCGCAACGTACGATTCGATCTCGTCTGCCTTTTCGCAATCCGACAACGGCAGGGAATTGCTGATGATAACTATTCCATCGGATTCAGTGAATATAAACAAGTTGCTTTATAAGATTGCAGCATTCAATTTCAACCATTTTGTCCTGAAAGATTTCGATTTGGAAATTCAGCGACAAGGCGTAAACATGCGATTCTTACTTGTTTCCGATTTCAACAATTTCAGTGACGCCATTTATTATGAACAGTTGCTGCATGACGACACGACGATTAAAGATGCTCTCAACAAGGTAGATGCTCATATGTGGATTATAACCGACGACAACCTCAAAAAGCTGCTCGGAGGAGGCAATCTGAATGACTACATCCAATTTTACGAAACGAAACTCCTTCCGAAATTTTCCAATACCGGTAATTCAAATGCCACAAAAGGAAGCACCCAACAAAGTGTGATTTTACATTGATAACCAAAGGGGTTCAAACAATAGCTATTTAGACCACTAACAAATATTACTGCGAATGAAAATCGAATCATTTGTTTTCAATCCATTTATGGAAAACACCTATCTTGCTTACGACGAGACTCTTGAATGCGTAATCATTGATGCAGGGTGCTTAACCGAGAAAGAACGGGAAAAATTACGACACGCCATTGAAGAGAAAAAACTGATAGTAAAACATGTCATCAATACGCACTTGCATTTAGATCATGTCTTTGGCAACGGATTTGTATTTCGCACCTTCGGCGTTGAACCAGAAGCCCATGCAGCAGATGAATTTTTGCTCGATCAATTACCTGCTCAGTCAGCAGTTTTCGGAGTTCCATTCAACGAGAAGCCACAGCCTATCGGCCACTATCTGACTGATGAAGATGTCATTTCTTTCGGTCACTGCACGCTCAAAGCCATTCACGTACCCGGTCATTCACCCGGGAGTTTGTGTTTTTATGATGACAAAGATCACGTTTTGTTTGCCGGTGACGTTTTATTTCATGGAAGTATCGGGAGAACCGATTTGCCAAAAGGGAATTTCGATCAATTGATTACAGGCATTCAAAAACGCTTACTCACATTACCTGATAACACGTTGGTTTACACCGGACATGGAGAAAGCACCACCATAGGTCTCGAAAAAAGAGAAAATCCATACTTGTAGCCAAACGCTAAATTAGCGATTTCAAAACAATGGCATTCTATAATTTGCTGACCATTTTAGGGCCTACCGCTTGCGGGAAGACAACACTCGCCGCAAATGCAGCATTAGCATTACAGGGAGAAATCATCAGCGCCGATTCGCGACAAGTGTATCGCGGTATGAACATTGGTACCGGCAAAGACCTTTGCGAATATACTATAAACGGGAAACCCATTCAAACTCATTTGATTGACATCGTTGATGCCGGATACCAATACAATGTGTACGAGTTTCAACGTGATTTTGTTGCCGCATTCAACGAAATAACCGATCGAGGTAACCTTCCGATTCTCTGTGGCGGAACAGGATTATACCTTGAAACCGCCCTTCAAGGATACAGAATGCAAGAGGTGCCGGAAAACCCGGATTTACGAGAACAACTCGCAAACAAAACCTTAACTGAATTGGAATTCATCCTGCAAACATACAAACAACTCCACAATAACACCGATGTCGACACGCCAAAACGCGCTATCAGAGCAATCGAAATTGCCGAATATTACCAACATAACCCCGAAAGAGAAAAAGCAACCTATCCAACGCTTCATCCTCTGATTGTCGGGCTTGACATTAATCGGGAAGAACGGCGTCGCAGGATAACACAACGTCTCGAACAACGTTTGCAAGAAGGATTGGTTGATGAGGTTCGTTCCTTATTGGAAAAAGGACTTTCACCGGAATCGCTCATTTATTACGGGCTTGAATATAAATATGTGACTTTGTATTTGACGAATATTTTAACCTACGAACAGATGGTTGAACAACTCGAAATCGCAATTCATCAATTCGCAAAACGACAAATGACATGGTTTCGGGGAATGGAACGCCGAGGAATCCCTATTCATTGGGTTGATGCGATGTGGACTCTCGAAAAAAAGTTAGACACGCTTGCCCAATTATTCACATAATCGACTAAATAACTGATTTTGTACTCAATAACATTGGAGAGAGACATTTCTTCATCCGTTAGTCAATTTATTGGCAAAAAGTTGCTAATTTTGTCGAGTCAGAAAAACAGGATTTTTTTAATGCACATCTACCCACTAATCATCCATATATCAAGGTGAAAGAAACTAAGTATATTTTCGTTACAGGAGGAGTTGTATCTTCATTAGGAAAAGGAATCATAGCTGCTTCTTTAGGTAAGTTACTCCAGGCAAGAGGATTTCGTGTCACCAACCAAAAGCTTGACCCATATCTCAATGTTGACCCGGGAACATTGAATCCTTATGAACATGGTGAATGTTATGTCACGGTCGATGGGCACGAAGCTGACCTTGATTTAGGTCATTATGAACGTTTTTTGGACGAGCCGATGCATCGCGCCAATAACATTACTACCGGTTTCATTTACCAAAATGTCATCAACAAAGAACGCCATGGCGATTATTTAGGTAAAACAGTACAGGTTATTCCGCACATTACCGACGAAATAAAAGAGAACATCCAGAAATTAGGCAACACAGGAGAATACGATTTTGTCATTACTGAAATCGGAGGAACCGTAGGCGACATTGAATCGTTGCCTTACATCGAAAGTGTACGTCAAATGAAATGGGACATGGGAAAAAATTGTCTTTCCATTCATTTGACCTATGTTCCCTTCATTGCAGCGGCGAAAGAAGTAAAAACAAAACCAACACAACATTCCGTCAAAGAATTGCAACAAGCCGGAGTTCAACCGGATATTTTAGTGTTACGTACCGAACGGGAATTGAGTGATGATGTTCGTCATAAAGTAGCTTTGTTTTGCAACGTCGAGCCGGATGCCGTGATACAATCCATAGACGTTCCGGTTATTTATGAAGTACCACTCAAAATGGAGGAAGAAGGGTTGGATACGATTGTACTTCGAAAATTGGGTTATCCCAACGATACAAAAGCAGATTTGACCCGTTGGAGGGGATTCGTCAATAAGATGAAGAATGCAAAGCAGACTGTAAAAATAGGATTAGTAGGCAAATACGTGGAACTTCCCGATGCATATAAATCCATTACCGAATCGTTGCTCCATGCTTCAGCCTATAATGATCGCAAACTGAAACTGGAGATGATTCACTCCGAAAAGTTACACAGCGAAAATTTGATGGAGGAATTAGGCGATTTAGATGGCATTCTGATTGCGCCGGGGTTTGGCAATCGTGGCATTGAAGGCAAAATAGAAGCTATCCGCTTTGCCCGCGAAAACAACGTACCTTGTCTGGGGATCTGTCTTGGTATGCAATGTATGGTCATTGAATACGGACGTAACATATTGGGATTCAAAGATGCTAATTCAACTGAATTCGATATGAATACACGCCATAATGTCATTGACATGATGGAAGAGCAAAAAAATATATTTGATATGGGAGGTACTATGCGTTTGGGAGCATACGCCTGTCAAATACAAAAAGATTCGTTAGCTTACAAGATTTACGGGAAAGAACGAATCGAAGAACGACACCGCCATCGTTACGAATTCAACAATGACTACCGTCAACAATATGAACACGCAGGAGTTGTATGCAGCGGCATCAATCCTGATTCAGGGTTGGTGGAAATTATTGAACTGCCAAAACACAAATGGTTTATTGGCACACAGTTTCACCCTGAATATAGTAGCACTGTACTGCATCCTCATCCCTTGTTCATCCATTTTATAAAAGCAGCCATCCAGCCAAAATAATATTGCATTGCACTAATTTATAGCAACCACATACTTATGGATAGAAATACGATTTTAGGGTTTGTCTTCATTGCGTTGATTCTGATTGGATTTTCATGGCTTAATCGCCCGTCGGAAAGCCAATTGGCATATCAAAAACACATCAATGACTCCATTGCTGCCATGCAAGTCACCAACAAGCAGATGGCAACAACGAATGACAGCCTACAAACGGCACAGGGTGACTCGCTGCAACATAACGTAAGCGACACAGCACAAATCAGTGCAACCTTTGGACCATTTGCTCCTTCTGCAGAAGGTCAAGAGCATTTTTACACCATTGAAAATAAAGTCATCAAAATAACTATCAGTAACAAGGGAGGTCGTATTGTATCTGCCGTTTTGAGAGATTATCATTCGTATGACTCTTTGCCGGTAACACTTTTTGATGAAAAAGAGAGCGCATTCGGATTCACGTTTGCCACCAACAATAACCGTGTTCTGAACACGCAGAATCTTTATTTTGAGCCAATTGGTCTTGATACCACCGGCACAACAGTCATAACTAAGCCATTATCATTCACGATGCGTCTGCATGCTGAAAATGGCGCTTATTTGGACTATGTTTATACACTCCAACCAAATGATTATATGGTTCATTTGGAGTTGAAAGGCAATAACATGGCCTCAGTTGTCGCTTCAAACACTGATCGGTTGGAACTCACATGGAACTCAAAAATCCGTCAACAAGAACTTGGCCGTAAGTTTGAAGCCCGTTACACCGGACTCTACTATAAATTTGTTGCTGCCGATGTTGAAAACCTGAGTCCGTCGGGTGATCAAACGAAGACACCACCAAACATGATTCAATGGGTTGCGTTCAAAGATCAGTTTTTCAGCTCTGTTTTGATAGCCGACAAATCATTCTTTTCCACAACATTAGAAAGCAAGGCCCAAGAAAATGACTCTTCTCATTACATGATGAGTTGTAAAACGGATATGTATGTCAATTACAATCCGAAAAACGCATCTGGACCAGGATTTCGCTTTTATTTCGGGCCAAACAAATATCCGCTGCTTGCATCGTTTGATCATGGCATACCAAGCGATCAGAAATTACAGCTGACTAAACTGATTCCACTTGGGTGGGGTATTTTTGGTTGGGTCAACCGATATGCCATTATTCCAATGTTCGACTTCTTTGGGAGTTTTATTTTAAGCTATGGCATCATCATCTTATTGATGACGTTGGTAATCAAATTAGTACTCTTCCCGCTCACTTACAAGTCGTATGTATCTTCGGCAAAAATGCGGGTTTTGAAACCTCAAATTGATGCTATCAACGAAAAGATACCTGCAGATAAAGCAATGGAACGCCAAAAAGCGACCATGGATTTGTATAAAAAAGTGGGAGTCAGTCCTATGAGTGGTTGTTTACCCATGCTGCTACAGTTGCCTATTTTGATTGCCATGTTCAACTTTTTCCCATCGTCCATTGAGCTGAGGCATCAGGCATTTTTGTGGGCAAAGGATTTATCATCGTACGATGCCGTGATTACATGGCAAGCGCACATTCCTATCATAACGCAATATTTCGGGAACCATATCAGTCTGTTTTGCTTGTTGATGACCATTGTGAGTTTTATTTACACAAAAGTCAACATGTCCACCCAAATGCAAAGCAGTCAACAAATTCCGGGTATGAATATGTTGATGTATTTCACGCCTATTTTGATGTGGTTCTGGTTCAACGATTATGCTTCAGGATTAAGCTACTACTATTTCGTATCGACTTTAATTACCATTTTGCAAACATACGCTATTCGTTATTTCGTGGATGAGAAAAAACTTTTGGCTCAACTCGAAGCAAACAAGAAAAAACCGGCGAAAAAGAAAAGTGGGTTCTTAGATCGGTTGGAAAAAATGCAACGCGAACAAGTGCAAAACGCATCAGGTAAGAAGAAAAAATAAGCGGAGTCGTCTCCTCTCATTTGTAACAAACACGGAGGAAAGATGAAGTACTTTATCATAGCCGGCGAAGCGTCAGGTGATCTACATGGATCGCACCTGATGCACGCTTTGAAAAAAGCGGATCCCAACGCGGAATTTCGTTTCTTGGGAGGCGATTTGATGCGTGCCGAAGCTGGAGAGCCAATCATTCACCTCCGACAGATGGCATTCATGGGATTTATTCCCATTTTGCTGCATCTCAGAACTATTTTAGGCAACCTTGCCAAGACAAAAAAAGCCATTCAAACATTTGCCCCCGATGTATTAATCTTGATCGATTATCCAAGTTTCAATTTGCGGATGGCTCGTTTTGCCAAAACAAAAGTTGGATTGCCTGTCATTTATTACATTTCTCCAAAATTATGGGCGTGGAAAGAATATCGCATCAAAGAGATCAAACAAAACATTGATGCCGTATTGTGTATTTTCCCTTTTGAAGTCGATTTCTATCATAAACATCACTATGACAACGTTTTTTATGTAGGGAATCCGTTGTTTGATGCAGTGCCGGATGCTTCATCCGAAATCATTCCATTCAATGAGTTCGTGCTTCGTAATGATTTGGCTAAAAAACCCATCGTTGCTCTATTGGCCGGAAGCCGACAGAAAGAGATTCGCGACAACTTACCCCTGATGCTTTCTGTTTGTAATCAATTCTCTGAATATCAATTTGTGATAGCAGGAGCGCCGGGAATAGAACCCTCATACTACGAGCAGTTTTTATCAAACGAGATGTCTGTTAAACTCGTTTTCAATCAAACTTATGATTTATTGCAACAAGCTAAAGCGGCAATCGTTACATCGGGCACAGCTACTTTAGAAACGGCGCTGTTAAATGTCCCTCAAATCGTTGTTTACCATTTGACGCCGGCACGACTAACTCCCATTTTAAGAAAATGGATTATTCGTATTCCATACATATCGTTAGTCAACATTATTGCACAAAAGCAGGTGGTACTTGAACTTATTGGTTCTCAAGTGACGACGCAGCGTCTAGCCTACGAACTAAATCAGCTATTAAACAACGATGATTATCGCGCCAGAATGCTCGACGAATACAAGCAGATTCAGGCTCAATTGGGAGAACGAGGAGCCTCTCGCATAGCAGCGGAAACAATGCTTACCATTTTACACGATTTGCATCACCAAAGAACCGACACAACCTAACCCGTTCACTTTGTGACAGGAAGCACTCAAATTTTCAGGATACAACCGTTGCCGATGCAACGTTTTGAATTAAGAAATCATCTATACCAAACAAGTGCATGTATAGCGCACAAGACGAAGCACAACTGATTAACGATTGCCAACGGCAGATAGCTGCCGCTCAGCAACAGCTTTATGAAAGTTATGCTCGCAAAATGATGGGAGTATGTATGCGGTATGTCAATGATTATGAGACAGCACGCGATTTATTACATGACGGCTTCATCAAGGTTTTTACGCACATCACATCCTTTCAAGGAGAAGGCTCATTTGAAGGATGGTTGCGCCGTGTTTTCGTCACAACGGCGCTTGAGTATCTTAGAAAAAACGATGTACTACGTGAGAGTTACGATATTTCGACAAATTACAATCTTCAAACAGAAGAAGAAACGATCATTGAACGAATATCTGCTGATGAACTTCGCGCTATTATAGGAACGCTGCCAACGGGGTTCCGTACCGTGTTCAACTTATATGCAGTGGAAGGATACAGTCATAAGGAAATAGGTAAATTGTTAGGCATTACTGAAAGCACCTCACGATCACAATTTGCACGAGCAAAGAACATTCTAAAACAAAAAATAGAAGCACATTATGGCTAATCTCAACGACAAGGAAATTCGCGAGTTGTTTCGTCAAAAATTTGACGATTACAACGTAGCTCTTCCTGACAATGATTGGGAGATGCTACAATCAAAATGGAAGAAAAATCAGAAAAATCGCCGTCGATTTATTTGGTATTGGGTTGCTGCGGCTTCAATGGTTGGCATCTTGCTAAGCGGACTTGGCTATAAGCTTCTTCAGCCCGCTGAACAACAACTTCCAGCTATAGCGAAAACAACTAGTAAACAAAATAATCAGAAAGCTACTGCAATTTCACCCACACTATCGGTTTCTGCCGTTTCGCAGAAAAGAGCAACCATTGCGTCGGTTTTGAAACAAAACAAACCATCGAATGAAGAAGCTACAGCGGCAATAAACGCAACCGACTCATTGCCTTCCGCTCAATCAGAGGAGAAAGCTACAATAGCACTCAACGCCATTAACAACATAGCCCCGACAACGACGAAACCAATTGACACGCTCGCTATTGCTTCGTCTGCTGACGTTTATGACACTTCGTCTGACGAACAAAATAACGCGAACGCTTCCGTAACCAAACATTATGAAACACTTCCGCAACCAACGTCATTGACAGACAACTCGCAAGGTCAAAACAAGAAGCAAACAAAATCACAACCCATTGGTTGGCTTGCTGTACACGTCCAGGGAAATAACGGGTTACCGAATGCTATGAATACCAGTAATGCATGGCTACAGCCTTCCACGTTAGATTACCGGTTGTTTACACAGGTAAATCAAAGCACAAGTCCTTCTGCCAACTCATCCACACAACTGATTACCTTCATCGACAAGAAAACATACGCATTTCCGATCTCTTGGGGTTTGTCATTCAGCATTCCTATTTCACATCGGTGGGAGATTCAAACAGGCGGCATGTACACACAGTTGGTCACTACGGGAGAAGTAACCTCAACCACAAGCAGCAGGGCTACAGGTCGTATTGAACAGAACTACGTGGGTATTCCATTAAACGTTGCCTATCTTTTTCTTGTACAACCTTCTTTTTCTATTTATGGAACAGCCGGAGGGTCAGTTGAAAAGGGAGTTTCACTCGTGGAGAAAATATATAGCTATAATGCGCAAAATGTGGGTACACTTTCAGATCAATACTCGACAACCATTCATGGATTTCAATACTCCCTCGACGGAAATATTGGAGCAAGCTACAGAGTATACAAATTCATTTTTGGATATATTGAAACCGGAGTAGCCTACTATATCCCTTCCAATCAACCTGAAAGCTATCGGACTGCACATCCATTTGGCATCACCGTGAAGGCCGGAATACGATTCACATTCGGCAAAGAGTAGTCCACTTAAACATTAAAAAAGCAGGTCTTTTCGCAAAGACCTGCTTTTTTGTTGCTAATAGGTATTAGTTTTTTAAGGCAAAAAAGATTGTGTAGTTTTAACAGTTGCAAATTTCGGCCTTTTTATGCAGTATACAAAACTTTTTCGTATGCTTTACAACATGTATTGATACAAAAACACAACAATTTTGGCCTGTATTTTAACATTTGGCGATTGCTTAGTATCCTTATCTGTTTGCCTACTCCAAGAAAAAGGCGTAAATTTGCAAGCAAATAGGCGGTTTCAGCGACAAAAATACATGCTCACATCATAAAACCACAACATTCCATTACATCATGAACAAAATCTTGAAGAAAGCGTTTTTTTCTTCCAATGTAGTCTATTTTGAAGTCGAAGCGCCCCTCATTGCACGCTCACGCAAAGCCGGGCATTTTGTATTAGTCAAAGTAGGTACCCACGGAGAACGCATTCCTCTCACCATTGCTGCTTCTGATCCTGTAAAAGGATCCATTTCATTAGTTGTACAAAGGGTTGGCGTATCTTCCACCAAATTATGTGCGCTAAACGAAGGAGAATATATCACCGATTTAGTAGGACCTTTAGGAAAAGCAACTCATATCGAGCAATTTGGCACGGTAGTTTGTGCCGGAGGAGGCGTAGGTGTTGCTCCATTGCTGCCTATTGTGGAAGCGATGAAAAAAGCAGGAAACCGCGTGATCACCATTTTGGCAGCACGTTCCAAAGATTTAGTTATTCTTGAAGAGCAGATGCGCGCCAATTCGGATGAAGTCATTGTGATGACAGACGATGGCACCTATGGCAAAAAAGGAATCGTAACGGCCGGTATTGAAGAAGTGCTCTTACGCGAGCATGTTGACATGTGTGTTACCGTTGGTCCTGCTGTCATGATGAAATACGTGGCATTGCTTACCAAGAAATACAACGTACCCACGATGGCTTCGCTCAACACCATCATGGTGGACGGCACAGGTATGTGCGGAGCCTGTCGTGTCACGGTAGGCGGTAAAACTAAATTTGTTTGCATTGACGGTCCTGAATTCGATGCTCATCAAGTTGATTTTGATGAAATGCAAATGCGACTCGGCTCTTACAAAGAAATAGAACGAGAAGCCATGGAACATTACTTAGAAGAAACCGGCTCCAACTAACCATTTCCACACAACCATTTGATCATTCACATTCCATCATGACTGAAAATAGAGCAACCACACGTAACATCCCTTGGCGCGAACAATTGCGAAAGTCGATCACCAACAAAGAGCGCACCGCTATATCTCGTGTTCACATGCACGAACTTGACGCCAATTACCGCAATCACAACAATGAAGAAGTAAACATGGGGCTAACGCTTGAAGAAGCGCTTACCGAAGCGAAACGATGCTTAGACTGCCCCAATCCAACTTGTATGTCAGGGTGTCCGGTAAGCATTGATATTCCGGGCTTCGTCAAAAACATTGAACGGAACGAAATTTTAGAAGCTGCCAGCATATTAAAACAAACCAGCGCTTTGCCGGCAGTTTGCGGGCGAGTTTGCCCGCAAGAAAAGCAATGCGAAGCAGCCTGTATTTACACACAAAAATTAGGTAAAGAAGCAGTCGCTATCGGATATCTGGAACGTTTTGCGGCTGACTTTGAACGCGAAAGCGGACAAGCTTCTATTCCTGCTTGCGCTCCTAACAATGGTATCAAAATTGCTGTAGTCGGCTCCGGCCCTGCAGGGTTGTCTTTTGCCGGTGACATGGCAAAAAGAGGCTACCAAGTGACTGTTTTCGAAGCTTTGCATGAGATTGGCGGTGTATTGAAATACGGCATTCCCGAGTTTAGATTGCCAAATGATGTAATTGACGTCGAAATAGAGAATATCAAGAAAATGGGCGTTGAGATCATCACTAACTGTATTGTTGGAAAAACTATCACCTACGAAGAGCTGAAGCAAGAAGGCTATAAAGGACTTTTTGTAGCAAGCGGAGCCGGATTGCCACGTTTTATGAATATTTCGGGCGAAAATTTAATTGGGGTTATGTCATCCAATGAATATTTGACGCGCATCAACTTGATGGGAGCTTCACGCGATGGAGATACGCCGGTTCTTTCAGGTAAAAATGTTGCCATCATTGGAGGTGGTAATACAGCTATGGATGCTGTTCGTACAGCAAAACGGCTGGGCGCAAATCGTGCCATGATTGTATATCGCCGTTCTGAACACGAGATGCCGGCTCGTATTGAAGAAATTAAACATGCTAAAGAAGAAGGCATTGAGTTTCTAACACTTCATAATCCTATTGAATATCTTGGTGACGAACGTGGGCATGTCACAACCATGCGGCTGCAGAAAATGGAGTTGGGTGAACCTGATGAATCGGGACGTCGTAGCCCTGTTGAAATTCCGGGAGCCATCGACAATATTGAGGTCGATACGGTCATTGTCAGCATTGGAGTTTCTCCCAATCCGCTTGTGCCTTCATCCATACAAGGACTGAACGTCACAAAATGGGGAACCTTGGTAGTGAATGACGATTTGCAAACCACGATTCCTGCTATCTACGCAGGAGGCGATATCGTACGTGGAGGAGCTACTGTTATTCTGGCCATGGGCGACGGACGGAAAGCAGCCGCTGCCATGGATGAGTACCTGCATTCAAGTAATTGTTGATAACTAATTAACGGTAGGTGTCCCAAAAAACGTTTTTTGCCGTAACTTTGCATCGTAAAAACAAACATTCTTCAAATTATTAGATTATGGCACACGAAATTACTGATAGCACGTTAGACGAAATATTAGCAAATAATCGCGTAGTAGTGATTGACTTTTGGGCAGAATGGTGTGGTCCTTGCCGCATGGTAGCTCCCATCATTGCAGAATTGGCTAAAGCCTATGAAGGCAAAGCTTTCGTGGGTTCCATCAACGTAGATGAAAACACTGACAGTCCTTCCAAATTCATGATTCGCAACATTCCAACCATCCTCTATTTCAAAGATGGAAAATTAGCCGATAAAGTTGTTGGAGCGCTCCCCAAACAAACCTTTCAGGCAAAATTAGACGCATTGCTGTAAACCATTATTTCAGCTTTCAACTTTATCAAAAAATCGCTTGTTGATTTAGCAACCGATTATATTTACAACAGCGGACGTTATTTACATAGCGTTCGCTGTTTGCCAATTAAAGAGACATTTCAACTGTCAAAACCATCATTCTTCCATGATTTCAATCCCCAATTATATTGCCCACGAATTACAGCTTCAGGAGGTACAAGTCAAAAACACGCTTACCTTGTTGAATGAAGGAGCTACCATACCATTTATCAGTCGCTACCGCAAAGAGCGCACCGGATCGTTGGACGAAGTGCAAATTGCCGCCATACAAGAACTCAATGATAAACTGAACGAGCTGAACAAACGAAAGACAACCATACTTGCTTCCATTGAGGAACAAGGGAAATTGACAGATGCACTTCGGCGGCAGATTGACCAAACGCTTTCTCTCAATGAACTGGAAGATATTTATCTCCCATACAAACCTAAACGACGCACCCGTGCAACCATTGCACGCGAAAAAGGATTGGAACCGTTGGCAACGCTGCTTTGGCTGCAAAACAACATCAATCCCGAACAGGCGGCTGTTCCGTTTGTCAAGGAAGAAGTAGCCTCTTCTGAGGAAGCATTGCAAGGAGCTCGCGACATCATGGCTGAGTGGATCAACGAAAACGAGCAGGCACGGGACAAAGTACGCACTATTTTCAGCGGCACAGCAACTATTACGTCACGTGTGGTGAAAGGAAAGGAAGAAGCAGGTTCAAATTACAGTCATTATTTTGACGTGGAAGAACCATTTAAACGTTGTTCCTCTCATCGGCTATTAGCCATGCGCAGGGCAGAAAAAGAAGGGATTCTGCGTGTTTCGCTGCAACCCGACGAAGACCTTTGCACAGAGCATCTCGATCGCCTCTTTGTAAAAGGGAAGAATGCCACTTCGCATCAGGTTGAACTTGCCATTGACGATAGTTTTAAGCGACTGCTCAAACCCAGCATAGAAAATGAGTTGGCAGCCGAAAGCAAAAAGATGGCGGATCGTGAAGCCATTCGTGTCTTTGCCGAAAACCTTCGTCAACTGCTTTTAGCTCCACCGCTTGGACACAAACGCGTCTTAGCCATCGACCCGGGATTTCGCACAGGATGCAAGGTGGTTTGTCTCGACGAACAAGGGAACCTGCTCCACCACTCCACCATCTATCCGCATCCTCCCATCAACAAAGCGACAGAGGCGGCAGCAGCCATCCAACAACTTATAGCAACTTACGGTTGCGAAGCAATCGCCATAGGCAATGGCACAGCCGGACGGGAAACGGAGCTGTTCATTCAAAACAATCTCAACGACAATATTCCCGTGGTAATGGTAAGCGAAAACGGAGCATCCGTTTATTCTGCATCGGCCATTGCGCGCGAAGAGTTTCCTGAACAAGACGTCACCGTGCGAGGTGCAATCTCAATCGGACGCAGGCTTATCGACCCGCTCTCGGAGTTAGTGAAGATTGATCCCAAGTCGATTGGTGTCGGGCAATATCAGCACGATGTCGATCAATCGGAATTAAAAAAGGCATTGGATCAGACCGTGATCAGTTGCGTCAATTCAGTAGGCGTGCAGCTCAACTCGGCGAGTCGCTATTTGCTTACCTATGTTTCGGGGTTGGGGCCGCAACTGGCGCAAAACATCGTGGACTACCGCACCAACAATGGCGCTTTCCGTTCGCGCAAAGAGCTGATGAAAGTGGCTAAGATGGGCGCCAAAACCTTTGAGCAGGCAGCGGGGTTCCTGCGCATTGCCAATGCCGAAAACCCATTGGACAACACGGCGGTGCACCCTGAAAACTACAGCGTGGTGATGCAAATGGCCAAAGACTTAGGCTGTAGCATGCACGAACTGATCGAAAACAAAGAGCTGCAAAAGCAGATCAACATCGACCGTTACGTCAGCGAAGCGGTTGGACTCCCTACCCTACACGATATTGTGGATGAGTTGGCACAACCCGGGCGCGATCCACGCAAAGAGCTGTCTGTTCCCAGTTTCGACAGCACGATTCAATCCATTAATGACTTAAAAATTGGCATGGTGCTTAATGGCATCGTCACCAACATCACCAACTTCGGCGCTTTTGTTGATATTGGCATTCACGAAAACGGACTGGTGCATCTTTCCAATATGGCCAACCGTTTTGTGCGCTCGCCGTCGGAAGTCGTTGCCATGCATCAGCAAGTAACCGTGAAGGTTATTGACATTGATCTGGAACGTAAACGCATTCAATTGTCGATGAAGGAGATTCCTTCTCATTGAAAAAACAGCCTATCGAAGCGTTTTTATCAGAAAAAAATGACCAATAAGCCATAGTTTAGCTTATCTTTGCAAAATAAAACAACAGAGAACAGCTACGTACTCTACCAATCCTTAATCGATTCATCCACTTCCATAAACATTGACAATATGAAAAAATTCATGATGGCAGCCGTTATGGCTTTGTGCGTGGCAAGCTTTGCCCGTGGACAAGAAAATGCGTTAGGACTTCGTTTTACAGGAGGAACAGAAGTGTCGTATCAACGCACACTATCCGAGTTTAACCGTTTAGAATTTGATTTGGGCTGGGCTTGGAATACATCGGCATTATCGGGTTTCTATCAGTGGGATTACCACATTACCAACGGATTGAAATGGTATATCGGCCCGGGAGCAAGTCTCGGTTTCTACAGCAAAAACAGCGTTAGCGGTACAAGCATTGGCGTTGGTGGCGTCATCGGACTAGAATACAACTTCGATATTCCAATTCAAGTATCGTTAGACTGGCGGCCTATCATTAACTTTGGCACGTACGACAGCCAATTCGGCTCTACCAACGTTGGGTTAGGCATTCGCTACCGCTTCTAATCTTTCTTTATCTCACTGCTCTGAATATGCCTTGACAACATTAGCCATATTTATATACGTAAAAAGCCTTCATCACAAGTGAAGGCTTTTTGTTATTAATCCTGCCCGAATGGCCGATTTTCCCGAGCGATAGCTATACCCTATATGCGCCGGTAAGCGCAGACACCCTGCGTCGGTAATCACTGACACCTTGTGATGGTAAGCGAAAGCACTCTGCACTTAATTTCACGATAAGAGGTTTATCAAAAGCAGCTGTTCATGACATTTTAGCAAGGCCATCAGTATAATACACAGCACAACACACGTTGCATTGAAGCCCGGTTACCGTCGAAAACAGGCAATACAGATAATAGTTGCAAATTGATAAAATGTATTTTACACAGCAAACAATATCGATTTCAGGCAGGGTCTTTGAAAAGGATACTGCCTGATTTTTTTAATAAAAGATGGAATTAGCCTCAACAAAAACAAAAAGAACATATAACGTATTTACCAAAGAACCCAAACTCCTGACAATTTTACTATATTTGTCCGAAATAAACAGCTAAGCAACATGTCGTCCATTCTTATCGAGGTAGCTGCATTTACTCCATCTTCTGCATTATCAGCCGCTCTGGGCGGAGCTGACCGCATTGAACTATGTTCCGGCTATGCCGAAGGCGGACTTTCGCCTTCCATTGGCAGCGTTGCTTATGTACGGGAACATCTCAACATTCCCATTCACGTGATGGTGCGTCCCCGTGTCGGCGATTTTGTCTATCACCACGATGAGTTGCAGGCAATGGAGAAGGAGATTCTGTTTTACAGGCAATCAGGCGTCAACGGTGTTGTGCTGGGAATACTTACGGAACAAGGAGAAATCAACATCGAAGCCGTCAAGCGATTGGTTAATGCGGCTCGCCCCATGTCGGTCACCTTTCATCGGGCATTCGATCAATGCGTTGATCCATTGCGGGCATTGGATCATTTAATCGGTTGCGGAGTAGATCGCGTTCTCACATCGGGGGGTAAATCATCCGTTCCCGAAGGATTGGATATGCTCAGACAACTGATTGCACATGCCGGAAACGCGATTACCATTCTTCCAGGCGGTGGCATTTCAGCCGGCAATGTACATCAAATTATCACACAACTTGGGGTAAAAGAGATTCATCTTTCGGGAAAAACATGGGTGCAGAGTCCGATGAGCCATTCGGCTTCCACCGTTTCCCTCTGTTCATCCGGCGAAGTGTACGATTTTCAATGGTACGAGTGCGATGCAGCCAGCATTAAAGCCGTGAAAGATATTTGTCAATAAACGATCCATCAATATGCAAAGGCTATTTGATTTTCTAACATTGCAACGTGTTCTTGCGCTCATTTAATAAATACATGAAATTATGAAACGAAAATGGGTTAAAATCGGGGTGATCGTCCTATCTGTTTTGGCAGCCATTTTGTTGATACTTGCTTTGTCAATTTCACCCATTGTGAAGCATTACATTGAAAAAAACAGCAAGGAATTGATCGGGCGACAAGTATTGATGAGCCGCTTACACATCAATATTTTCACCGGCACGGTTGAAGCCGACTCTCTTCGCATGTATGAAGCCACCGGAAACACCATTTTTGCCTCCATCGACACCTTCTACATCAACGTCTCTTTGCACAAATTGCTTGGCAGCACATTTGAATTGTCAGAAATGAAAGTCATTAAACCATATGTAGAGATTCTGCAAAATAAAGATCAGTTTAACTTCGACGATCTGATGGCTCGTTTCAACAAGAAAGATACCACGAAATCATCTTTCCCGAAATCCATTGTCCTGAAAAACATTTTCATTAAAGGCGGGAGAATAATTTACACCGACCAACAAGTGCACAACACCATTAAAATGAATGATCTGGGAGTTGCCATTCCCGAGATGCGTTTTGGGCAAGGGAGCACGAATGCCGGCATTCATTTGAAAATAGGAGAAACCGCCACAGTTGACAGTCACCTGACGCTCAACATGAAGACGAACCAATATCAGTGGGATTTGCAAATAGGCAATCTGCCCATCAGCATCTTTTATCCCTATGCCAAAGAGAAACTGAATATTGGAAAATTAGATGGATTACTCAGCACCGATTTCCACCTCAACGGAGACATGGCGCACATGATGAACTTTGTTGTGACGGGAACTGCCAATATGAAATCGTTTAATGTCACCAACAGTGACGGCGAAGAACTCATGTCAGCCGCTACAGCCGACGCGAAAATCAATAAATTAATCTGGAGTAGCTCAACCTATTTGTTCGACTATCTTCATGCTTCGGGCGTGAACCTCAATTTCATTCTAAAGCCGACTACAAACAATTATTCAGGAGTTCTTAAACCCGAACAACCCGAAGATACCACCTCTTCGCCCATGACTGTAAAGATCAACGATCTGCACATCACGAATTCGCAGGTTACTTACACGGATAAAACATTGGTTGCTCCGTTCATCCTGCCAATGCGAAACGTTGATTTTCAGGCAACTAACTTTGATATGAACGGGGAAAACAATTTCAACATCAAAGCATTATTCCCCGAAGGTGGCATTGCTCGGTTCAGTTGGAAAGGGAACTTCGACGACTACGCCAATCAGCAGATAATGCTCAACATGCAAAACATCAGTTTACGACTTTTCAGCCCCTATTGTTTGCAATACACCGCCTATCCCATCACTACGGGAAACATGAATTATATCAGTAAGAACATTATTCGTCAGAATAACATCAACAGTACCAACCTGATTGATGTGTATAAAACCAACGTAGGAAAGAAACAAGCTAACCTGAAGCCACCATATCATGTGCCGATGAAACTGGCACTTTATATTTTGAAAGACAAAGATGGCAAGATTCAATTGGATGTGCCGGTGAAAGGGAACATTCACGATCCGAAATTCTCCTATTCGAAAATTATTATCAAGACGTTAGTCAATCTGATGGTGAAGATTGCCGTTTCACCGGCACGATTCTTAGCCAGTTCATTAGGGCTTAATCCCAACACGATGGATGCCATCATGATTGATCCTTTGCAAACCGATTTTACCGCCGAGCAATACCAGCAACTCAATAATCTGGCTAACATGATGAAGCAAAAACCTGACATGTTGCTCTCGTTGACCCAATATGCAAACCTGAAAACGTTGCTTCCCGACTATATGCTTTATAAAACGAAAGAAGCTTACCTGCTCTCTCAACGTAAAGATACTACACTTCACCACCTTCGTTACAGCGATGTGGAACTGGTGCGAAACAATGACGCAGGATTTGTGGCATACATCGATACCCTGGTCAAAACAAAAGCAACCATTGCTCCAAATGCTTCCTTACAGGAGAAAATAGCCGGACTTTATGTTACCGACTCCATTCAGGCAAGCACACAACGTCTTCTGCAACGACGTAATCTGTTTTTGCAAAACTATATGACCACGGCATTTGAGATTCCGGCAAAAAGTCTTGTGGTGAAAACAGCCGATAAAGCCACGCTCGATTCATACACCGGAAAAGCGATGTATAAAATTGAGATGACATTGCCCGGCGCCGATAATAGCGCAGACACAACGCAATTTAAAAAATAGTAATATGGACAAACTAAACATCCTATGGACAACCGACAACAAGGAGACTTTCTTCAACATGGTATCGATGTATACCATCAATGCTAAAAAACGGGAATGGTGGCAGGAAGTCAATGTAATTATCTGGGGAGCATCATCAAAACTGGCCGGAACTGATACAGAGGTGCAGGCAAAGATAGTAGAAATGATGGCTCAGGGTGTTACCGTCGAAGCTTGCCTTGCGTGTGCCGAAAATTTTGGCGTATCGGAATCCTTGTCTAAATTAGGCGTGAATCTCCGGTATATGGGACAACCTTTAACCGATTACTTAAAAGCAGACGAAAAGCTATTGACCATTTAGTTACTTGATGTCAGCGTGATATCCTCACTCCAAGTGAGACTATCACTAAAACTCTAAAACCACTCATTTACCAATCTTCCGATAATGTTTTTTTTCAACTAATGAATCCACAACTTCTTTTAGGCGCCGAGGCCATTGCCCTTGCCGCTATCGACGCCGGAATATCGGGCGTGTATGCCTATCCCGGAACGCCTTCGACCGAAATTACCGAGTACATTCAACAATCGTCCGTTGCACAACAAAAAGGCGTTCATTCCACATGGGCAACCAACGAGAAGACTGCCTACGAAGCCGCTTTGGGTATGTCGTATGCCGGCAAACGCAGCCTTGTTTGCATGAAGCATGTCGGCCTGAATGTTGCCGCCGATGCGTTCATCAACTCTGCGATAACCGGTGTGCATGGCGGATTGGTAGTCGTAGTGGCCGATGATCCGTCGATGCACTCGTCGCAAAACGAGCAAGATAGTCGCGTGTATGGGAAGTTTGCTTTCCTTCCGGTTATAGAACCTTCAAATCAACAGGAAACCTACGATGCCGTGCGTTATGCTTTCGATTTGTCGGAAGAGTTTGAGTTGCCGGTGTTATTACGCATCACGACGCGCCTTTCGCATTCACGATCGGTGGTAACACAAAAAGCTCCACGCGCTGAAAACCCGTTTAATCCATCGACCGACAAACGGAAATGGATCTTACTGCCTGTAAATGCTCGTGTAAACTATGCCAAACTGCTTGATAAACAATCATCGCTGGCAAAGATTTCCGAATCATCGTTTTTGAATAAACAAGTGGAAGGAACAGGAACAAAAGCGGTCATTGCATTTGGCATCGGCTACAACTATGTGATGGAGATTCGGGAGTCCAATCAACTGACTTTTCCTGTGCTGAAAATAGCGCAATATCCATTGCCCGATGAATTGTTGCGCGCATTTGTCGATCGATACGATGATATTTTGATTGTCGAAGAAGGTTATCCGGTGTACGAAGAGCTTTTGAAAGGATATTTCGGCAACCCTACGTTTCGCGGTCGTTTGGATGGAGCGCTTCCCCGCACCGGCGAGTTGTCACCCGACTTGTTAGCCAAAGCGTTGGGTGTAAAAGGAAACGCCGATCGCACTATTCCATCGGTAGTGGCAGGTCGTCCACCCATGCTGTGCCAGGGATGCAGCCACCGCGATGTTTTTGACGAATTGAACGGCGTTTTTGAAAATTATCCTGCCAAGCATGTCTTCTCAGATATCGGTTGTTACACGTTAGCTGCTTTGCCTCCTTTTAACGGACTCAACACCTGCGTGGATATGGGCGCTTCCATCACGATGGCAAAAGGAGCAGCCGATGCCGGGTTGCATCCTTCAGTAGCCGTGATCGGCGATTCCACGTTTACCCATTCCGGAA